>CAYYYI010000078.1:0-4715 GCA_964475735.1 uncultured Anaerolineaceae bacterium | reverse complement strand
GCGGCGCTGGGGCTCGACCTCGAACCGTTCGGCGATCGCAGCTACCTGGTGCGGGCTGTGCCCGCCGGTATTGGCGGGACCGATATCGTGGGTACCCTGCGCGCCCTGTTCGACCAGCTTGCGGGGGAGAGCCGCGTGGCAGATCCGTTCGCCCGCGCCGCTGCGACCGTGGCGTGCCACAGCAGCGTGCGCGCGGGGGCGGCCATGGCAATGGAGGAGATGCGAGCGCTGGTTGACGACCTGGCGAAAACGGCGTTGCCACGGACGTGCCCCCACGGGCGGCCCACCCTGGTGCACGTGGGCGCTGAGGCTATCGAGCGGCAGTTTGGGAGACGCTGACCCGCGAGAGGTCAGTCGTGCATGGCCTGCCAGCGCAGGAGATTGGCGAGCGCAACGCCCGCTCTCGCAATCGAGGGGTAGGTGGCGATGCCGGACCGCCAGCACAGCTCCTGGAACTCGAGCGTCTGCGTGAAACCGTCCGCCTGGGTGGAGGAACGGATGGCCACCACAACCGGCTTTCCGCTCTCCTCCTGCAGCTTCTTCATGGTTTCGACCTGCTGGGCCATGCGGCTGCGCGCGTCACCGAATCGGGAGGCGAAGCCGGAGCCGAAGGCCGTGTGCATGAGCACGACGTCGGCGTTCGGGGCTTCGAAGCAGGGCCGAAGGGTGGCCTCGAAGCCCCCTTCGAGCCAGAGGCTGGTGGTGTCGATGGGATTGCGGACGCTTGTGCCGGCCTCGGCGGTCACCTTTGCCAGCGCTTCCTGCGTCTCCGGGAGGAGCGCCGGGAGCTTCAGGCCGGCGGCGTCGAGGTCATCGGCCGCCAGCACGCTGGCGCCGCCGCCGCCGCCCACGACCACGATGTTCGGCCCGGCGAGCCGCTTCACGAACTGGAAGGTCACGGCCGTGTCGACGAGTTCTTCCATGCTCTCCACGCGGAGGGCTCCCGCCTGGCGGCAGAGAGCGTCGAAGATCTGGAGCGAGCCCGCGAGCGACGCCGTGTGCGAGTTCGCGGCCCTCGTCCCGGCTTCGGTGCGGCCGCTCTTGAGGATGGCCACCGGCTTCGCTGCCCCGGCCTTGCGGATGGCCTGCGCAAGCCGCGGTCCGTCCTGGATGCCCTCGAGGTAGGCGACGATGATCTCCGTCTCCGGGTCGTCGGCGAAGTAGTCAAAGAAGTCGGCGGCTTTCAGGTCGGCGCCATTGCCGAAGCTGATGACCTTGGAGCAGCGGACGCCGCGCGGGATGGCGTAGCGGATGAACTCACCCGCGTTCATGCCCGACTGGGAGACCATGCCCACCGGCCCTGCCTCGGGGATCTGGTCCTGCATCATGGCCAGGCGCGCACCAGGGACGTAGAGCCCCATGCAGTTGGGCCCGATAAGACGAATGCCGGCCTCGCGCGCGCGGGCGACCACGGCCTGCTCCATTTTCGCGCGCTCAGCATCGCCGGTTTCCGTAAAGCCTGCGGTGAAGAGGTGAAGGACGCGGACGTTCTTCTTGATGCAGTCCTCGAGCAGTTGGGGCACCACCCGCGCGGGGACCGACGAGATGACGTAGTCCACGTCGTCGGGCACATCGGCGAGCGTTGGGTAGCACTTGATGCCGCGGATGGCCGGGGCCGTGGGGTGGATCAGGTAGATTGGCCCGCGGAAACCGATGTCCTGGAGGGACTGAACAAAGCCTCCGCCGCCGAAGCCCGGCGTTTCCTTGGCGGAAACGCCCGCGATGGCGATTGAGCGGGGGTGAAAGACGTAGTCAAGTGCGGGCACAGCCGCGGGTGCAGCGGTCACGGTCGCTTCTCCAACCTCGGGTTCTTCGCGCGGAACACGACAAGCCTAGCAGAGAGCGGCCCAAGGCTCACGCAGCGGCCCTGGCTACGCCTGGGCGCGCGCGGCGGCGAGGTCGCGGATGGCGGCCACCATCTCCTCGGGACGGGCGGTTGGCCCGAAGGCGGCGGCGATGCCCTTTTCCAGCAGCGTGCGCGCGTCGCCCGGGGTGACCACGGAGCCGCCAACCACCACCGGGACATCCGCCTGCTCCTGGCGCAGCAGACCCACGAGCTCATCGGCGTAGTAGAGGTACTCCCAGGAGTGGCAACTGATACCGATGATGTCGACGTCTTCGTCGAGAGCTGTCTTGACCACGCTCGCGGGCAGATTGAAGCGTCCCGCGTAGATGACCTCCATTCCAGCGTCGCGGAGGATGCGGGCGATGGCGACGGCCCCCACTTCGTGCTGGTCGAGGCCGAGGATGGCGATGAGCACCTTTACCGGCTTCATGCGCGCGCCTCGACGGCGATGGGATCGGGCAGGACGCCGAAGGGGTCGGCCGGGCGGCCATAGGCCATGCGCAGGACGCCGGCCATCTCGCCGTTCGTGGCGCCCGCCCGCGTGGCCCCGATGATGGGCGGCATCAGGCTCAGCGAGGGGTCGAGGGCGGCGTCGTAAAGCGCCTTCAGCGCCCCCTGCACGGCTTGCGCGTCGCGGCGGGCGCGGTATCCCTCCATCCACTCTATGCGTTCGCGGTCTGGTTCGATCTTCCGTTCGGCGACATCGCGGAGGAGCGTGTCCTCTTCGTCGCTGACGGTGTGCACGTTCACGCCGACCTTGGGGAGCGTGCCGTCGATGAGCGACCGCGAATGGCGCTCGGTGGCCTCGTCGAACATGCGGCGGAAGAAGCCAGAATCGGCCTGTTGCGCCGGGTCGCCGAGGGCCTCGATGTGGCCGATCATCTCGCGGATGCGGCGCTCCAGCTCATCGGTGAGGGCTTCGACGAAGTAGGAGCCGCCTATGGGGTCGGCCACCTGGGTCACCCTCGACTCAAGCTCGACGACCTGCTGTGTTCGCAGCCCCACGACGTGAGCCTCGGGGCTTGGCGTGCGGAAGGCCTCGTCGAAGGTGGAGACCTCGAGCGCCTGCACCCCGGCGCAGGCCATGGCCAATGCCTGGACGGCGCCGCGGACGATGTTGTTCGCTGGCTGTTGGGCCGTGAGCGAAAGCCCGGATGTGTGCACGGAGATGTTCACGGCCCAGGAGCGCGGGTCCTTCGCGCCGAACTCGTCGCGCATCATGCGGGCGAACAGGCGCCGGGTGGCGCGGATCTTCGCGATCTCCTCGAAGAAGTCCATGCGGCAGTTGACGAGGATGGCAATGCGCGGGCCGAACTGGTCGATGTCGAGCCCGCGGGCGAGGAGCTCGCGGATGAGGCCACGAATTTCGATGAAGCCGAGGGCCATCTCCTCGACGGCGTCGATGCCGTTTTCGCTGATGTAGTAGGTGTCTTCGAGGAAGGTGTGGAACTTCGGCATCTCGCGGGCCGAGAACTCGATGGAGTCCGCGGCGAGGCGCAGGCGCAGGCGGAACGGCATGTGGACGGCGTAGCCGCAATCCTCGCAAAAGTAGGGGGACTGGATGACCGAGCCCCGCATGGCAGCGGGCGAAACGCCGCGTTCGGTCGCGATCGAATACAGGGCGGCGACCGTGAAGGCGGCCGGCAACGAGTGGGAGAGCGTGACCTGGTCGAGCGGGATATCCCGGTAGAGTTCGCGGAAGTCGTCGAGGCAGCAGACCGAGACGCCCTGGGTGCCGACGGCGTGGCGGGCGAAGGGGTGATCGGGGTCGAGCAGGCCCATGGTGGCGGTGTCGCCGATGACGTCGAGGCCCATCTGACCGAGCCCGAGCAGGTACTTGAACTGTTCGTTGGAGCGGCGCGGATCGCCTTCGCCCGAGAGTTCGCGGTGAATCCAGCCGCGCCGCGCGCCGGCGGGGCGGGCGCCGCGCGTGAAGGGGAAGGCGCCGGGGTCGCCAAACTGCTGTTCGTACTCCTGGGCGGCGACATCCTGGGGCCGGTAGAGGGGCTGGATGGGGATACGGGATTCGGTATGAAGGGCGGGCGAGCCCTGGTTGTTGGTACTCATGACGTCCCCCTTTGGGCGAGTTCCTTGCGGCTGCCGAGGGCGAGGCCGCCGAGCCGCAGGCCGCCATCTATGTTGATCTCCGCCCCGTTGATGAAGCCAGCCTCTTCGCTGGCAAGGAAGGCCACGAGGTGCGCGACCTCCTCCATGCGGCCGAAGCGCCGCGCGGGCGTCTGCTGGATGGCGGCCTCGCGTATCTCTTCTGGCATGGCGCGCACGTTCTCTGTCTCGATCATGCCGGGAAGTATGGCGTTGCAGGAGATTCCGTGCCGGGCGTGCTCCAGCGTTACGGTCTTGACCAGCCCGAGAAGCCCCGCCTTGCTGGCGGCATAGGCGGCCTGGTTGTGCAGACCACCCTGCGCGGCGCCGGAGGAGATGACGATGATTCGTCCCCAGCGGCGCTCAACCATTGGCCCGATCACAGCCTGGACCATGTTGAAGGCGCCGGTGAGGTTGACTCCGAGCTCCCGCTCCCAGGCGGCATGGGTCATGCGCGCCAGCGGGGCGATGTTGGCCACGATGGCGGCATTGCTGACCAGCACATCGATCTCGCCCGCCTTGAATCGCAACTGGTCGACCGCCGCGCGCACCGCCTGTGGATCGGCGACGTCGAAGCGGCAGGCGATGGCGCGATGGCCCTCGCCGCGCAGGGCATTGGCGGTCTCTTCCACTTCAGGGAGGACGTCGCACAGGGCGACTGTGGCGCCCAGCTCCGCCAGGCGGCCTGCCGTGACGCGACCAATGCCACGGGCGGCGCCGGTGACGAGTGCCACGCGCCCTGCGAGGTCGAGGGGATGGGCGGGGG
>CAYYYI010000077.1:5076-11939 GCA_964475735.1 uncultured Anaerolineaceae bacterium | reverse complement strand
CAGACCCGCGCCGTCCGCGACGGTGACGACTACGTCGTGAACGGCCAGAAGATCTGGACCACTGGCGCCCATCACGCCGACTGGTGCTTCCTTCTCGTTCGCACCGACCCCAACGCGCCCAAGCACAAGGGCATATCGTTCCTGCTCGCGGACATGAAGACCCCTGGTATCACGGTGCGCCCCATCGTGAACATGGCGGGCTTCCACGAATTCAACGAGGTCTTCTTCGAAGATGTGCGTGTGCCCGCCGCCAACCGCGTGGGCGAGGAGAACAACGGCTGGTACGTGGCCATGACGCTGCTCGACTTTGAGCGCTCGAACGTTGCGTCAATCGCCGCCAACCAGAGGTCGCTCGAGATGCTGGCGGAGTTCATCAAGGAGAACCGCCCGGGCGGGGCCTACCGCGACATCCTCCGGCACAGGCTGGCGGACCTCTGGACAGCGAACGAAGTGGGCCGCCTGCTCAGCTACCGCACCGCCTGGATGCAGGAAGCGGGCCAGATCGCAAACTACGAGGCGTCTGTCATCAAGGTCCTCGCCACGGAACTGGGCATGAAGATCATGGACTTCGGCGTGAACCTGCTCGGCCCTGCCGGCGGGCTCGAGCCGGGCTCGAAGCACGTCCGCTGGGACGGCGTTGTCGAGAAGGGCTTCCTTTCAGCGGTGTCGCCAACCATCTACAGCGGCTCCAGCGAAATCCAGCGGAACATCATCGCCACGCGCGGACTGGGGCTTCCCAGGGACTGATAAGATAGCGGCATGAGCGCAAGCCCGAAGCCAGAAACCATTCTCTCGGCCGAGGAGTTCTGGGATCTCCCCGAGCCTTCCCACGGCGGCCGCATGGAGCTCGTCGAAGGGAGGGTCATCGAAGAAATGCCCGTTGGACGTATGCATGCCCGGCTCGCCGGCCGCCTGGTCAAGGCCCTGAGCATCTTTGTTGACGAGCACCGACTGGGCGAGGTCCATGTCGAGTTGGGCCATCGCCTGGCGATCGACCCTGATACCGTCCGCGCCCCCGACGTCTCGTTCACGTCGGCTGGCCGCCTGCCCGCCTCCTCAGGCGAACGCTTCCTCGAAGGGGCTCCTGACCTGGCCATCGAGATCATGTCGCCCGAGGACCGTGAGTCCGATGTGGCCCGCAAGGTGGAAGAGTACTTCGACGCCGGCGCGCAGCGCGTCTGGATCGTCCGTCCCCGGAACTGCACCGTCACCGTCCACCGCCCCGGCGGCGATGCCCACACCTTCGGGCGCGACGACGCACTTGACAGCACCGACGCGGGCCTCAGCCAAGCGGGGTTCCGGCTCGACCTGCCGTCGTTGTTCGCCGAATGAACCTGCCCCGACAGGCACTTACCGGGGCTGCCTGATGCCCGGACCGCACTTCGGACAGGCGGCCGCCGCCTTGAAGACCGTGCTTGCGTCTCAGCTCGGCTGCGTCCCGGCCGCACTTGACGGTGGGGCCCTGACCGTTGTCGACCGGCCTCGTGACTCCCGCGAACAGCACCTCGCGGTCATCGCGAGCACAGGACTCGGTTCCGTTGTTTCGGTGAAGGATCCCCGCCTTGGCGATTGGGCCCGCGAACAGACGCTCGAACATCACTTTCGCGTCCTGGCGCCCTCGTTCCTCGAAGGGATGACCGCGCGTGCCCGGGAACTCGGGTACACCGGGGCCAGGTCACATAGCCTCTCGGAAGGCATGGTCCTTGCCGGCGACCTGCCTCCGCGTCCCCTTCCGGCGGGCTACCGGCTCATCGAACTTCCCCTTGCCGAACAGGAGCGCCTGCGCACGGGCGGGCAGTTCGAAAACGCGCTCGGCGAGCCTTCCGAGTCACAAAAGATCGCGGCCATGCGCGTCGCCTTCGCAGCGCAGGCGCCCGATGGATCACTCGCCGGGGTCGCCGGCGCCTGGGACCAGTACCCGGGGATCGACGAAATCGGCATCGACGTGGCGCCCGCCCACAGGGGTCAGGGGCTCGCCACCGCCCTCACGGACCACGCCGTCCGTTGGGTCCGCGAGCAGGGGCGCTGGCCGATCTACACCTATGGCATCTGGAACATCCGCTCAATGAACAACGGCCTCTCGGCCGGGTTCCGGCCGCTCTGGCTGCTCTCCATCGTCTACGTCCCCGACTAGCGTCCGGCAGCGAAACTGCTAGCCGGCGTACTCCCAGCCCAGCTCTTTCTCCGTGAGCGCCTCGCCCGTGCGGGGCATATTGCCATCGGTTACGCGACCCAGAACCAGCGTGTGGTCGCCAGCCGGCACGAACTGCTCCGCCTCGCACGTGAACCACGCCAGGGCGTGCGCAAGCACGGGCACCCCCGATTCGTGCAGAGAGTGTCCGATCCCGGCGAGCTTGTCGTGAACCTGCGATGCCGCTTCCCTGGAGCGTCCCTTTATCTTGCTGCCCTCAGCGGGCATCACCACGCGCTTGGCGATGGCGGCCCCGTCCGATTCGTGCAGGAGGTTGATGCTGAACACACCGGTCTCACGGACGAAGCGGAGGGTGCGCGCATCGTTCTCGATGGCGACGACAGCGAGCCGGGGCTTGAACGACACCTGCATCACCCAGTCGGCGAGCATCAGGTTGAATTGCCCCGCGCCGCTCTTCGACCCAATGACGTGAACGCCGTAGGCCATGGCGAGCATCGCCTTTTCCACCGGCTCAATCGGCTTCGGTGTTCCCGGCAGTCCGGGCATCTCAGGTAGTTGGGGCACGCGGCGCCTCCGGCTTGTTTCGATCCATCGTGCCACGTGGGCCGTAAGCAGTCAGTCAGCCGCGCCGGCGGCGACTCGCGGCTGACGCGCGAAAGTTGAAGGGGCGCTCACACTCGCGCGATAGCCTGCGAAAATGAGCAGGATCCCCACGAACTCCGTGACGTAGAGCACCTCGGTGTAACCCATGCGTGTGAAGCTGCCGCCTATTCCGGGCAGGATGGCGCCGGCGGCGATGAGCACGTTAGCGCGCACGCGCACGGGGGCGTCGCCGCTGGCCCGGTAGCGGGCTGCGGAATAGATGGCGCCACCGATAAGGAAGATCGCCGCGTAGGTGTTGATGAACGGGCTGAAGGCGCGCACCCACGTCCACTCGATGACTTCCGGGGCGAGCCGGTGTTCCTCCGCGCGGCTTGCGTCGACAGGAGTGAGCAGCACAAGCGTGGCGGCCACGGCGACGAACGCGACCAGGGCCAACGCCATGCGGTCTGCGGTGCGGCGAGGGAGGAGGAGGTAGACAGTGCCCTGCGCCAGCGGCGCCCCGCCCAGGAGCGCCCCGCTGATGTACCACGACCGGAACACCGGTTCGTTCCAGCCCGCGACGGCGGTGAAACCTTCCGTGAACGTGCCCACGCCGAACAGGAAGATGCCCCCAGACCACCAGAGCAGGTGCGGTGGCCGCCCCCGCTCCCGGTAGCGCCGGAACACCACGACGCCGAAGCAGAGCGAGATAGCGGTTGTCAGGATTGGTATGTAGAGGACTGGACTCTCCATGTGCGGGCTCCGGGTGCGACGGTTGGCGTGATCGCGGCGGTGGGCTGGCGTGTTGCGCCTAACCGCGAGCGATTCGTAGTATAGGACCGCAAATCTTGCAGCCAAATGCAAGATTCAGACGCTCTTGCAAGGATTGACAGTTTTGACGAAACGGTTCTCATGGTTCCTCGCGCCGCTCGCGCTGGTGGCGGCGCTGTTCGTGCTCGCCGCGTGCGGAGACGACGACGAGCCCACCCCATCAGGCGACTCGCCCACCGCAACCACGCAGGCGGGGTCTCCCACCGCCGCTCCTTCTTCTCCGACGGCCGCTGCCGCCGCCTATCCGATGCAGGTGACCGATCTGCTCGGCCGCGCCGTCGAAATCAAGGCCAAGCCGAAGACGATCGTGGCCCTCAGCCCGACGGCGACGGAGATCGTCTACGCCGCCGGGGGCACGATTGTGGGCCGGACCTCGTCGGTGGACTACCCCGAGGCAGCCAAACAGGCGAAGGACGTGGGCACCGCCTACCAACCGAACCCCGAGATCATTCTCGGTCTGAAGCCGGACCTGATTGTGGCTGACTCGATCATCCACGCCCAGCCAGACCTGCGGAAGACGATCGAGGCGTTCGGCGTGCCGGTGGTGTTCATCGGGGCGGACAGCTACCAGAAGGTGCTCGATGGCCTGGCGCTCATGGGGAAGATTCTCGATACAAGCGCACAAACCAAGAAGGTCACCGCTGACATCGAGAAGGCGCTCGCTGACGCGAAGGCAGCCCTCGCGGGCAAGCAGGTGAGCGCCGTTCTGCTCATCGCCGACCGCGACCGCACGCTGTACGCCGCGAAGCCCTCCAGCTACGCGGGCGACGTGATGGCGAAGCTCGGCATCACGAATCCTGCTGCCAGCCAGCCCGACTCCGGCCCCTTCCCGGGCTACACGGCCGTCGCCCCGGAGAAGATGATCGAATTCAACCCGGACTTCATCTTCACAATCACGCCCGCTCCACCGCCCGCCCCGCGGCTGAGCAGCCAGATCCCGGCCATCCCCCCGTTCAAGGGGCTGAAGGCGGTGACCGGCAACCACGTGGTCGAGGTCGACGTGCAGATCCTCCTGCAGGCGCCCGGGACCCGCATCATCGAGGCCTTCAAGGCCATCACAACGGCCGTGGCGGGGAACTAAGGCCCGGACCGGTCTAGAATGACGGAGATGGCGGCCCGGCCTGCAGGTGAACCCGGAGCGCACGCCCGGCGTTCCATGCTGTGGACCGGGCCGCGGCCGTTGGTGGCGCTTGCCCTGGGCCTGGCCGCGCTTGCCATGCTCGGCTTTCTCAGCATGATGCTGGGCGCGGTCACTCTTTCTCCCGCTGAGGTCTGGTCGGGCCTGACCTCCGAGTCGGACGCTTTCGCCCGAAGCGTCGTCTGGCAGATTCGCTATCCGCGCTTTGTGGATGGGATGCTGGTGGGCGCTTCGCTGGCGGTGGCGGGCTCGCTGCTCCAGGGCGTCACCCGGAACCCGCTGGCGGACCCCACGATCCTTGGCATAACTGCCGCGGCCGGGCTGGCGAGCGCCACCGCCATTGTCATCAACCCGCAGATCCCGCAGTGGGGCATCGCGATGGCCTGCGCCGGGGGTGGATTGGCCGGTGCGGGCGTGCTCTTCTTCATTGCGTGGCGCGGGCAGGTCTCCCCCGTGCGCCTGGCGCTCGCAGGTGTCGCGCTTTCAGCGTTCTTCGGTGCGGCCATCGTGGGCCTGCTTTCCAGCTCGCGGACGTTCCTGCAGACCAGCCTTGGCTTCCTCGCCGGTGGCCTCTACGGATCGGAGTGGCGGGAGCTCGAAGCCGCGATTCCCTACCTGGTTCCCGCATTCCTGGGGGCGCTGCTGCTGAGTGGCCGCCTCAACGTGCTCGCCCTGGGCGAAGACGTCGCCGCCGGGCTGGGCGTGCTCACGGACCGCACGCGCCTGATCGTACTGGCCGTGGCCGGGTTGCTGACCGCCGGGGCGGTGTCGATCGCGGGTCTTGTGGGCTTCGTTGGCCTCGTTTGCCCTCATATCGCGCGCTTCACGGTGGGAAGCGACAACCGCCTGCTCATCCCCGCCTCGGCACTCTATGGGGCGATCCTCGTGACCGGAGCCGACCTGGCCGCACGCCTGGTCATCCGGCCCTCCGAGATCCCGATGGGCATCATCACGGCCGGCATCGGCGCTCCGTTCCTGCTCTACCTGGTGAAATTCCGAGGATGAAACTCACAGCGCGCGACCTTGCCCTTGCCTACGATGGCCGCATCGTGGTCGATGGCGTCTCGTTTGAGATCGACGCCGGCGAGATGGTCGCCATCGTTGGCCCGAACGGGAGCGGCAAGAGCACGCTGCTGCGCGGCCTCTCGCGCCTGCAGAAGCCGGTTCGGGGCCAGGTGCTCCTTGGCGAAACCGATATCCGCCACATGGGCGCCCGGGAAGTGGCGCGCATCCTGGCGATTCTTCCGCAATCGCCGGATGCCGGGCACGACCTCACTGTGCGCGAGCTTGCGTGGCGGGGACGGTACCCGCACCAGGGCCTTTTCCAGCGCGCCGGCCGGGCCGATTACGAGGCGGTGGAGTGGGCCCTCTCCGCGGCCGATGTGGAGGAGCTTGCGGACCGCACCCTCGGCAGCCTTTCGGGCGGCGAACGCCAGCGGGCCTGGATCGCGCTCGCGCTTGCTCAGCAGCCGAAGGTGCTGCTGCTCGATGAGCCGACCACCTTTCTCGACATCCAACACCAGCTCGAGGTGATGCACCTGCTCCGCCGCCTGAACAACGATGGGATGACGGTGGTGACGGTGCTCCACGACCTGCCCCTGGCCGGCCGCTTCGCCGATCGGGCCATTGCCATCAACCGCGGCCGGGTGGAGCTGGATGGCCCGCCCGCGCGTGTGTTCGAACCGAAGGCCCTGGAACGGGTGTTTAATGTCCCCATGGTTGTCCTCGCCGACCCGGCGACGGGGTTGCCAATTCCCCTGCCTGCGCCCGACCCGCACCTCTGCGCAGTCGCGACTAAGGCGTGACGCCGCTGCCAGGGGAGGCGATCGAACGGATGCGGCGATAGAGGGTGCGGTAGTCTTCCACGTCGTCGCGGCGGAAGCGGAAGATGTCGGCTGGCCCAACCTTCGCATCGCAAATGAACACTGCGAGCGCGCCGAGGATTGCCGCAACATAGGCGATTGTGCTGGCCAGCGCTGCGCCATTGACGCCATAGGCCGGGACGAGCACAAAGGCGAGCGAGATATCGATGACGAGACCGGCGCCAGCGACAAGGGCCGCAGCCCAGGGTTTGCCGCGCTGGTAGGTGTAGAAGCCCGAGAATGCCGCCGCCAGCCCGTAAAGGAGCACCCCGGGGAGCAAGATGCGTAGCGCGGTCGC
>CAYYYI010000077.1:0-4976 GCA_964475735.1 uncultured Anaerolineaceae bacterium | reverse complement strand
GCGCTCGAGAGCCCGGCGACGAGGCTGAAGCGCAGCATCGCTGCCGCAAGGCTGCCTTCGAAGCGCAGGCGGCGGGCGAGAGTGATGGCGCCCGCGCCGAGCAGGATGGGCATCGCCAGCCACTGCCCGATGGCGAACGCCCAGAGGGCCGCTGCGGGCGTCTCGCGGCCCAACGCCAGCGTTGTGACCGCGATCGAAGCGAGCGAGAGCATGGGCGGAAGAACCAGCGCGATGTTGTAGCGGACCAGGGCGTTGTGGCCGAGGTACACACCCGAGACGACACTTGTGAGGATGACCGCCGCCGCGCTTGCGCCGACGGCCAGCGCCACGGCCTGCGGTTCGCCGGAGAGCACTTGCTCGGCGATGATGCCGGATATGATCGCAAGGGCGCCGAGGGCGACTGCGAGCGAGCCCCCGTTCACGAGCACGGCGCCGGGGTCGCGCTTCTGGTTCGCCACCTGGTACGCCGTTGAGGCCGTTAGGCCGCCTGTCATGGCGGCGACGATGCCGATAACGGTGGCGCCCAGCACGAAGGCGCCCCGCCCGGCGGCACCGAGCTCGTTCGCGGTGATGACGAGCGTGAAGAAGCCTACGACGAGGTTGAGCCCCCGGAACAGGAAGGCCACGATTCCGCCGAAGGCGACCGACATCTAGCCCATCCTATGACAGCGTTCCCGTAGGGGAAGCCGGAGGCCCGGCGGTGCGATGCGGCCTGCAATCGCCGAGCAATGAGAAGGGGCGCCGGTTGGCGCCCCCTCGCAGATGTTGTGGCTCAAGCCCCGGCTATTCGCCGAAGCCGTTGTAGAGGCCGTCGTTGTCGCCCGGCGTGAGGTCGGTAGTGACGTTGGCGATGGCGATGATGGGCACGTCGCTCGTGATCGTCATGCCCCCCCAGAAGCAGGACGGGTTCGGGCTGAAGCCGTTATCCGAATCGAGGTTCTGGTAGAAGATGAACGACCCGGTGATGGTCCTGGTGACAGTTGACGTGTATGCCGCGCCGCAGCCCGGCGCCCCCGAGGTCGGGTCGTTGACAGCCTCAAGCGTCAGGCTTGCCGTGCCGCCTCCGGCCACGCTCACGCTCACCCAGGTGTTGTAGCCGTAGAGGCCGCCGCTTGAGTAAGCGCGCCGGAAGATAAGCGGGAAGCGGACCTTCGTCGTCGCGCGGTCGGTCGGCACGCCGTTGACGGCCGTGTAGAGGTCCTCATCGATGTAGCTGCCGGCCGTCGTCATCTTCGCGCGGAAGAGGACGGCCGCGAGGGGCTGGTCGGAGGTCACGGTAGCTGCGCCCACGAAGCCCACGGGCACCACGCTGTCGCTGTAGACGCTGTGGTTGGCGGTGCCGTTGGCGGGAACGGTCACGCTCACGGAGTGTGTCCCCGTGTTCCCCGTATAGGTGATTGTGGCCGTCGCGGCGGTTGCGTTGGTGTTGGAGAGGAGAATCTGGCTGTAGTAGCCGTCGGGCGTCTTGAGCGCGAGCGGAATGGCGATCGCCGTCCCGATGTCGTCAGTCGACGAGCCAGCGCCGCCCACAATGAAGCCGTCGTAGGAGGCGAGCTTGCGGCGGCCGCTGCTCACGTAGGCGTCTACCGCGACGGTCACCGGCGAGCCGGTCGAAGTCACGGTTGCGGCCATAAGGGTGTTGGCCGTACCCGCCGGCATCGGCGTAGCTCCGTCAATGGCACTTGGCGCGAACGTTAGCTGCCCGCCAACGGGAACCCGGTAGCCAGTGGTGCAACCCGTTCCGCCGGGGCCCGTGTCCGTAAGTGGAGCGCGCCCGCCCGCACCAACCGCGCCCGTGCCGGGCACGAAGGAATAGGTGATGCTCACACACGCGTCTGAGGCGCCGGTGTTGGCGATGGCGAAGCGGGTGTTGTACTCGCCGTCAAGAGCGTTGCTGATGTACGGGAGCGTGACGGTGTTGCCGCCGGAGGGGTAGGCGTTGTGGATCGAGTACGACTTCTGGCCGGAGGCGGACTCGATGTCGCGGACGAGCAGGGCGTTGATCGGCTGGTCGCTGGAAAGGATGCCGACGCCGCGGAAGCCCGTCGCCAGGCCTTCATTCGTGGCCTGGGCGAAGACGCGCGTGCCGCCGGGCGGGACGTTCTGGAAGACCCGGCTGGCCGAAGGCACCGGCACGCCGCCCGGCGTGTAGATGTCCATCGCGATGGTCGCGTTGGCCGTCCCGCGGTTCTGGGCTATGGCGCTGGTGTTCTCCTTACCGGAGATGATTGCCGGTTGAACCGAGACGTTTGGCTCGCTGCGGGCCACCACGAGCTCGTGCTGGCGGCCTGCGCCCGCATGGGCGTCGCCGGCTGCAAGCGGCAGGATAGCCACGGCGCCAAGCATCGCGGCGAGCGCCAGGTAACGGATACGAATTCGCTCCATGGGTACTCTCCTCATCGTCGCCAGTGTAGGAAGCGCATTTGGATAGGGTCAACGAACATTTGCTCGGATATGGCGCCGCGCGTGTAAACCGTGTGTAACTTTTGAGCTGTTGCGGGGGACGCGACTACGCCGGCAACCGGAAACGGGCGGAGCCACTTGCTCCGCGGGGCTTGCCCTCCGAACGGGCCGCTCATGGTGAGCATTCTCCCACGATTTGTCCGGCAAGTCGCGCTTTCTTATGTTCATCTTGGCGCCTGGGAGCAGGGCAGTGGCGGCGGATCGCCCAATTCGGCTTCTGCGCACCTACAACGTACAATCGGCAGGATGCCTCAGACTGAGAATCCGCGTTCCCACATCGCCCGGCGCACCTCGGTCTTCACGGAGTCCGTCATCCGCGAGATGACCCGGCTGGCCATGCTCCACGGGGCCATCAATCTCGCCCAGGGATACCCCGACTTTCCGGCGCCGGATTTCATTAAGCGCGCTGCCGTCGATGCCATCAACGCCGACCTCAACCAGTACGCCATCACCTGGGGCGCGCCCCGGCTGCGCAACGCCATCGCCGCCAAGACGAAGCGGCATTACGGGCTCGATTTGGACCCCGAGCGCGAGATTACCGTCACCTGCGGCGCGACCGAAGCGATGATGGCCACCCTGCTCGCCGTGGTCGAGCCCGGCGACGAGGTCATCGTCTTCGAGCCCTTCTACGAGAACTACGTGCCCGACGCCGCCATGAGCGGCGCCGAACTGGTGTTTGTGGAGCTGCACGCCCCGGAGTTCAGGTTCGACCCTGCCGAGCTGCGCGCCGCCTTCAGTGCGCGCACGCGGGCGATCATCGTGAACACGCCCAACAACCCGGCCGGCAAGGTCTTCACCCGCGAGGAGCTGCAGCAGATCGCCGCCCTCTGCCAGGAGTTTGATGCGCTCTGCATCACCGACGAGATCTACGAGCACATCGTCTACGACGGCCGCGCTCACATCCCGGTAGCCACGCTCCCCGGCATGTACGAGCGCACGATCACCATCAGCGGGCTCTCCAAGACATTTAGCGTGACCGGCTGGAGGCTCGGCTATGTGTTGGCGCCCCCTGCGCTGAGCAATGCCATCCGTAAGGTGCACGACTTCCTCACCGTGGGCGCTCCCGCGCCCCTGCAGGAGGCTGCGGCCACGGCGATGGAGCAGGCCGAATCGTACTATCCCGAGCTCCGGGCGATGTACGCGGCCAAGCGAGAGCAGCTCCTGGTCCCGCTGCTGGAGTCGGGTTATCGGTGTCATAGCCCTGGGGGCGCCTACTACATAATGGCCGACTTCACAGGCCTCGGCTTCGAAGGGGACGACGTGGCCTTTGCCCGCCACCTCATCGAGAAGGTGGGAGTGGCCGCGGTCCCCGGTTCGAGCTTCTACAAACACAAGGGGGATGGCGCCCATTTCGTGCGCTTCACCTTCTCCAAGTCCGAAGAGACGCTCGCCGAAGCAGCCCGCCGCCTGCGGTAGGCGTCACTCAGCGCGCGAGGCGAGCTTTCCGTTTGGCCCACTCCGCCATGTACGCTAGAGGCAGATGAAGCTTCTCGCCATTGAGACATCCTGCGATGAGACCGCCGCCGCCGTCGTAATCGATGGGCGCATGGCGGCATCGTCCGTTGTGGCGAGCCAGGTGGACCTGCACGCGCGCTACGGGGGCGTCGTGCCGGAGGTTGCCAGCCGCCAGCACCTGCGTGCCATTGTGCCCGTCGTCCAGGAGGCGTTGGAGACCGCTGGCTGCACCCTCGACGACATCGAGGCTGTGGCCGGGACGCGCGGACCGGGCCTCGCCGGGTCGCTGCTGGTGGGCTACAACTTCGCGAAGTCACTGGCGTTTGGGCGCGAACTGCCGTTCCTGGGCGTGAACCACCTGGAAGGCCACATCTACGCCAACTGGCTGGTCGAAGGACCCGAGCCGCGGTTCCCCGCGCTGTGCCTTGTCGTCTCGGGTGGGCACACCGACCTCGTCTACATGCGCGGGCACGGCCAGTATGAGCGCCTGGGCGGCACCCGGGACGATGCCGCGGGCGAGGCCTTCGACAAGGTGGGACGCCTCCTGGGACTGCCCTTCCCGGGTGGGCCAGCTGTTGCGCGCGAGGCGGCGCGTGTTGAAAGCTCGCCCGTTGAGTTCCCCAGGGCGTGGATGCCGGGGACGTTTGACTTCAGCTTTAGCGGCCTCAAGACGGCCGTGCTCCACGTGGTGCGCGCCGGGAAGTACGACGTGCCCGCCGTCGCCCATGCCTTCCAGGAAGCCGTGGTCGACGTGCTCGCGGGAAAGACATCGCGGCTCGCCCGCGAGCTTGGCGCCGCCGAAGTCCTGGTCGCGGGCGGCGTCGCCGCCAACGCGCGGCTGCGCGAGGAGCTACGGCGCCGCTGCCCCGTTCCCGTCCGCATCCCGCCGCCGAAGTTCTGCACCGACAACGGGGCGATGATCGGCGCCGCCGCCTGCTACCGGCTCGCGCTCGGAGAGCGCAGCGCCATCGGCGAGGACATCTTCACCACAAACAACTGGGCCGCCGTCTAAGTATTGACGGTCACGGTGCGGCGCTGGAGTTGGCGGTCAACCAGGC
>CAYYYI010000076.1:10206-12122 GCA_964475735.1 uncultured Anaerolineaceae bacterium | reverse complement strand
CCCGCGGTTGTTATTGCGCGGTTGAAAGTAGCTGCCTAGATTACGCTTGTGTTGTGGAGGACGCTAACCTTTCGCCGCGCGCAGGCAGGCGCCGCGGATGACAGCGGGTCCCCCACCCCGGAAGCCGGACCACCAGTAGTGCCCATCCACACAGCCGGCCCAGAGATTGTCATTGGGGCCGAGACTGGCGAAGCGTGTGTACCCGTCCGCAGGCGCGTGGTCACAGGCCGCCGAGTTGCGCTTGGGCTGCTGGCCGCGCTCCTGGTGGCCGGTGGCGTCGCGTATACCCAGCGCCACGCCTTTTCGGCGCAGGGCGCTGACCTTAGCCGGCGGCTCATTGGCGACGAAAACACGGCCCGGCTCGAAAGCTGGTACTTCCGCGCCGACGACAGGCTCACGAAGCTCAAGTTTCGCCTGCTTGGCGGTAACACCAACCCCTTCGACACCGGACGACCCCGGGTCGACTACGTCCCGCGGCCCGGGCCGCGCGCTATTCCCTACTACCTTAGCTCCGGGGGGGCGCCGCCGTCCGCGGCGCTGCTCACTCCCGACACTCTCGGGCCCGTTCCCATGGAGCTTCCGAAGACGCGCTTGCTGCGTGACAATCCCGCGCCCGGAGAGGGCCAATGGAGTACGTCCGGGCTGCCGCTTTCGTCCCCGAACGATGTCCTCATGGCCAAGACGTTCATCCATCCCGACAGGTCGCGCCCGTATTCGTCGGTGGGCGTGCTGCTGATGGACTCCCGCCGCGTGCGGCTGCACATGACCGGCGGAACGGTGGACCCTGGCGGTGACCGGGGCGTGAAGGGGCCGGGCGCGATCCCGGCGGAAGAGTATTCGAAGCTTCTTGTCGCGCTCAACGGCGGGTTCAAGGGGCCGCATGGGGGCTTCGGCATGTACGCCGACGGCAAGGAGTACCGGCCCCTGCGGAACGGGCTCGCCTCGATCGCCGTCATGAAGGACGGCACGATCAAGATGGGCGAGTGGGGTAAGGATTTGGAGTGGAGCGACGAGATGGCCGCCGTGCGCCAGAACGCGGTGCTGCTCGTCCAGGACGGCGAGGTGAGCCCACGAACCGCTGAAGGGAACGACACGTGGGGCTACGTACAGGTGGACTCTTCGGAGTTCATCACGTGGCGCTCGGCGATTGGGCTGACGAAGGATGGCAACCTGATCTTTGCGGCCGGAAATTCGCTGAGCGCCGAAACGCTGGCGAAGGGACTCTGGGCCGCGGGCGCCCACTGGGCCATGCAGCTCGACATCAACAGCCCGTACGTGCTGATCTCGACGTTCTTCCCGCAGGCGGACTCAACGCTCAAGGCGGAGCGGTTCATGGACAACATGCCGGACTCCCCCGGGCGGTTCCTGAAGACGCAGGAACGAGACTTCTTCTGGATTACGCTCGACGAGACCCGCTACCGCTGACCGTGTGATGGCGCGCCTCATTCTCTTCGACATCGATCTCACGTTGGTGACGACGCACGGCGCCGGGCGCGCCGCCATGACCGAGACCTTCCGCCAACTCTTCCGCATTGAAGACCCTACCGCTGGCATCCGCTTCGACGGCCGTACCGACTACGCCATCTTCACCGAGGTCATCGCCGTGAACGGGCTCGACGGCAAGGGCGATGGTGTCTACGAACGGGTGGTGGAAGGCTACCTCGCGCGGCTCCCGGCGTTATTGCGGGCGAAGGGCGGCGGGCCTTTGCCCGGCGTCGGCTCCCTGCTCGATGCGCTCGCCGCGGAGGGTGCGCCCGTGGGACTGGCCACCGGGAACATGCGGCGCGGCGCGCAGGCCAAGCTGGGCCACTTCGGCCTCTGGGAGCGGTTCGCCGCGGGCGGCTTCGGCGACGAGACCCCCGATCGGGCCGAAGTTGTGCGTTCCGCCATCGTCAACCTTGCCGCCGCGGCCGGGC
>CAYYYI010000076.1:0-10106 GCA_964475735.1 uncultured Anaerolineaceae bacterium | reverse complement strand
GCAGGGACGCCCCGGTTTCCAGGACATGCGGCTCTACTCGCGACGTGAAAGCGGTGGCGGCAGCGGTCTCGCGCAGGGCGGGCGCGTGCTCGCCCGCCTGCAGGTAGACATCCAGCCGCGCCCCGGCCGGGACCTTCTTTTCCGCGCGGATGTTGCGGATGGCGCGGTTCACCTCGATGACGTGTTCCATGGCCGCCTCGGCCGCGGGGTCGCGCCAATTCGCCGCGCTCTTCGGGTACCACGCAACGATGAGTGCCTGGGTCATGTCTCCCTCGATGTGGTCGCGCAGCGCCTGCCAGAGCTCTTCCGTGACGAAGGGCATGATGGGGTGGAGGAGGCGCAGGCCATGGTCGAGGACGTGCGCCAGCACTGAAAGCGGCCGCTCGTCGCCCGCCGCCAACCGTACCTTCGTCATCTCGATGTACCAGTCGCAGAAGTCGTTCCGGAGGAACTCTTCGATCACCCTGCCGGCCTCGTTCAGCTGGTATGAGGTGAGGAAGTGGTCGACTTCCGTTTCGAGCCCTTCGAGCTTCGAGAGGATCCAGCGATCTTCCAGCGCGTACGTCTCCCGATCGAGCGGGTGCGGGCGCTTCACGCGGCGGTCGCCCAGCTTCATCAGCACATAGCGGGCACTGTTCCAGAGTTTGTTGGCGAAGTTCCGGGCGGCGGCCATGCGCTCGTCCTGGTAGCGCTGGTCCGCGCCCATCGCCGCCCCGGTGAGCACCGCGAAGCGGAAGGCATCGGCCCCGTACTGCGCTGCCGAGACCAGCGGATCGACCACGTTGCCGCGCGACTTCGTCATCTTTTCGTTGTTCGCGTCGCGGATAAGCCCGTGGAAGAGCACCGTGCGAAAGGGCGCCTCGTTCTCGGGGCCGCGGTCTCGCATGTTGTAGAGGGCGAACATGATCATCCGGGCGCACCAGAAGAACATGATGTCGTAGCCCATCTGCATGTCGGTGGTCGGATAGAAGTAGCGGAGATCGTCCGTGTCGTCCGGCCAGCCCAGGTCGGCGTGGGGGGCCAGGCCCGACGAGAACCACGTGTCGAGCACGTCTTCGTCCTGGTGAAGTGAGGCGGACTCGCATTCGGCACAGCGGTCCGGGTCTTCGATGGCGACGGTCATGTGGCCGGCCGGGCAATACCACACGGGGATCTGGTGGCCCCACCAGAGCTGACGGCTGATGCACCAGTCGCGGATGTTGTCCATCCAGTTCAGGTACACCTTTTCGAATCGCTGCGGGACGATGGTGATCCGCCCTTCGCGCACGGCCTTCGCAGCCTCGCCCGCCAGTGATCGCCCCGGCTCGTACTCCTTGTGAACGCCGATCCACCATTGTTCGCTGGGGATGGGCTGGAGAACCGACTTGCAGCGGCTGCAATGGCCCACGCTGTGCGTGTAGTCCTCCACATGGTCCAGGAAGCCCTCGTCTTCGAGGTCGCGCAGGATGGCAGCGCGCGCTTCCTCGTCGGTCATGCCCGCGTAGGGGCCAGCCTCGTCGTTCATGCGGGCCTGGCGGTCCATCGCGATGATGACTTCGAGGTTGTGGCGCTGGCCGATCTCCCAGTCGTTCGGGTCGTGGCCGGGAGTCACCTTCACTGCGCCGGTGCCGAACTCCGTCTTCACCATCTCGTCGGCCACGATGGGGATTTCCCGGCCGATGATGGGCAGCAGGAGCATGCGGCCGATCTTCTCCTCGTACCGCTCGTCGCCCGGGTTCACTGCCACGCCGGTGTCGGCCACCATCGTCTCAGGCCGCGTTGTCGCTACCACCACGAAGGCGGGGAGCGGCATGCCCCCTTCACCCAGTAGCGGGTAGCGAACGAAGTAGAGCTTCGAGGCCTCCTCCAGGTAGTCGACTTCGAGGTCCGAAAGGGCCGTCTCACAGCGCGGGCACCAGTTGATCATCCGCAGTCCGCGGTAGATGAGGCCGTCGCGGTAGAGGTTCACGAACGTGGTCCGCACGGCCTTGACGATTCCCGGGTCGAGGGTGAAGACGTCGCGGGTCCAGTCGGCGCTGGCGCCGAGTTTGCGGTGCTGGTCGGCGATGCGGCTGCGGTACTTGCGCACCCACATCCAGACGCGCTCGAGGAAGGCTTCGCGGCCGAGGTCGTGGCGGCTGAGGCCCTCCTTCGCCAGCTCGCGTTCGATGACGTTCTGCGTGGCGATGCCGGCGTGGTCCTCGCCCGGGAGCCAGAGGGTGGGGTCACCCTGCATGCGATGCCAGCGCACGAGCGTGTCGGTGATGGCGTCTTCGAGCCCATGGCCCAGGTGAAGCTCACCGGTCACGTTGGGCGGCGGCATGATGATGGTGTACGGCTTGCGCGCGGGGTCGATGCGCGGCTGGAAGTAGCCCCGCTCTTCCCAGAACTGGTAGATGCGGCTCTCTACCTTCGCCGGCTCGTAGGCAGGAGGTAGTTCCTTGCGAGCCGGTAGCGTGGTCATGGCCGTCCCTTGCTGGAGGTATGGATTTGGCGGCTCATCGCCGCCTGGAGTTCAGTGTATCAGCAGGGTGGGGTTGGACCGAACCTGCGCGCGCTACCCGGCGGCGCGAAGGAGCATCTGTTGGAAGCGCGGGCGCGTCCCGGCGAAGGGGGCCGCAACCGCCACCGCCCCGGGCGCCCGTGAGGGCAGCGGGCCGGTGCCGACGGCCGGGCAAAGGCGCCCGAACGTCAGGCGGATAGTGTGGGCGGGCGATGGCCGTCCCAGGCAGCGGTGAGACCCGGCATGGGCGAGCGCGATGCCTGTATCGCACTCCGGGTTGGGGTAGTGCTCGGCGGTGACGCTGGCGATGCCCTCGCCGCATTCGATCTCCACGCGGAGAGCGCGGAAGCCTTCGTTCCGGGCGTCGAGGATGGCCTGCATCCGCCTCAGGGCCCCGCCCAGGCGTTCCCGCGCATCGGCTTCGGAGCTTCCCCCGGGCAAGGCGACGGTGACTGCCAGCGTTCGCTCGGCGAGAGGTGCGATGGGCGGCTCATCGGCAGCCGTAGCAGGGCTGCTGTCGATGGCGGGCTGGAAGCGCGCGGCCATGGCTGCCGCGAGGGCCAGGCGGCGAGTGCTCGCCGCTCCCGCCCGGACTGGAAGGCCGGACCACGCCTGCGCCAGCTGCTGGAGGCGCCGCGCGGCAGCCGCCTCATCGGGGTAGAGGCGGGTTGTGCCCGCGAGGTCCACGAAGAGATGCGCCGCGCCGCCCACCTCAACAAGAGGTGTCGCGCGCAGCCTGATGATGGAGGCGATGCGCTCGAGTTCATCGAGCGCCGCGCCGGGGTTGTCGGGAAGGAAGACGCAGGTGGGGTCCTTGCGGCGGGCCTCGCCCGCGCTCATGCCGGGGAGAAGGCCGCGGTCAGCTGCCTGCGCGGAGACGGCGGTGAGGCGCCCGTCAGCGCCCGGCCTTGAGAGCAGGGCAACGCTCCGGTCGCTCAGATGGGGCGATTGCCTGAGGGCGATCTCGACCCCGAGACGAGGGAAGTAGAGGCAGAGCAGGCGCATCGAGGACCTCCGGAGAGCGGGTCCCAAGATAATAGAACGAATGTTCTATTCGCGTCAAGCCCCTGGCTCAATTCATCGTGAGAGTGACCGGCTCGGTGACGAGTAGCCAGTAAACCTGCAGCTTCAGAAGGCCGCCGAGGTCGTTCAGATATCGCGATCGGCCGGGGAGGTAGGAAAGCCAGGTTCCGGAGGCGTTGTCGAACTGCATGACCTGCGTGTACTTGCCTTCGATGCTGGTTAGCGCGTCGGCGACAGAGCGGCTGGTCCCGGTGTAGACCACGTTGTTCCACCCCGGCTGGAGCTCCACCGTTCGCCCCGGAGCGGGATCGGGGTTGAGGGTGGCGACGTTGGCAGCCACGGCGTCGATCCAGAGCGCTTCGTACCGCTGAATTGAGGGCCAGTTGCTCACGTAGGCAGGGGCCGTTCGCGCCGCCACCAGGAAGCTGCCGGGGCCGCTGGCTCCGGGACTGCCCGGGGTCCACTTCATTGCTGCGACCCAGTTGTTCGGCAGGTACGAAAGCGCGTTCGGCAGCTGGCCGCCGGAATCGAGGTGGGCGATGTTGCTCCACGAGTTGTTCAGAGGCTGCACCACGATGGCCCCCGGGTCGGGAGAGACGGCGCTCACGTCCTTGTTGATGAACGACAGGTCAACGTTGAGGCCGCCCCACGGAAGTGTGGGGGTCGCCGGCGTGCCGCCGAAGTGCAGCTGCACATTCTTGCCCGGGGCGCCGCACCCGGCCGTTTCCGCGGCGGCCTTCACGCGCAGGACGAACCGCGTTACCGGCCCGAACCCGAAGGACGTGGCGCTGCCGCATTCCGAGCCGTCGATGGTGGCGCGGACCTGGGTTCCCGGCGGAAGGTCTTTCCAGTTGTGCATGGGGCTGCCGGTGACGGCCATCGGGACGCGCGCAAGCGCCCCACCGATGTTGATGATGCCGGAACCCGCCCAGTTCTGCCCGTGGCCTGCGGGTGGGGCAGGTGTGGCCGCCGCTGCGGCAATCTGCAGGTACTCAGCGAAGGAGAGCCCGGAGTTCCGCACCATCATGAGCGCGAACATGCCCGTGACCAGCGGCGTCGAATAGCTGGTGCCCTTGTCCCGCCCATAGGCGCCGAAGGCCGTGCGCGTGGTGCTGGCAATGCCGTTCCCGGGCGCGGCGAAGTCGAGCGCGGGGCCGTAGGCGCTGTACGAGGCCCAGGTGTTCCCCGCCAGGTTGTCTGATGCGCCGACGGCGACGACGTTCTGGTACTGGGTGTAGGCGGCAGGGTACCCCGGCCCCGGCTGGCCGGGGTTGGAGCCATGGTTGCCCGCTGCCGTGACGATGAGAATCCCCTGGTTCTGCGCCGATTGGATCGCTTCCCGCAGGGCGGGGTTGTCGGCTTTCTGGTCGCCGGGGGCGCTGGCGAGGCTCAAGTTGATGATGTGAGCGCCCATCCGCTGCGCGTATCGGATGCCCTCGGCGACGTTGAACATTTCGCCCGAAGGAAGGCCGCCGTGGGCGAGGGTGCCGCAATCGAGCACCTTCACGGTCATGACCTTCACGTTCCAGGCGACGCCGGTCACGCCCTTACCGTTGTTGCCCGCGGCAGCGATGATGCCCGAAACCATGGTCCCGTGGCTGTGGCTGGCGGCCCCGGGCTTGCCATGGTCGTCGAGCACTGCCCCCGTGCGCTCGCTTGAGGTGTAGCCGCAGTCGCGCTCGCGGTTCTTGTCCAGGTTTATGAAGCGGCACCCGTAGCGGTCGTCGATGCAGCCGTTGCCGTCGTCATCGATGCCGTTGCTGTTGGCGTCCGCCGTATTTTCCCAGAGGCGCCCGGCGAAGTCCTCGTGGCCGAGGTCCAGGCCGGTATCGAGCACAGCGACGACGATGGTGTTGTTGCCGGTGGCTATTTCCCACGCCGCCGGAGCACCGATCTGGCCGAGGTAGCTCGCCTGCTCGGTGGTGTAGTACGGATCGTCAGGGGTGGCGGCGGCGAAGACCGGCGCGTCGGGCTGTGCGGAAGCCACGGCCGGGTCGAGGCGCAGCACGGCCGCAAATTCCTCCGCGGTCATGTCGCGCGGCACGGGAATGACCTGATAACTGCTGGAGAGCGGCGCCTCGGAGGCTGTTGCCGCGGCCATGGCCGCACCGGGTTCGGGGGCGTACTGGACGATCACCCAACCTGCGCTGCCCGGGGCGGGTTCTTCAGCCCGGCCGGGTGTTGGTATCGCTGCCGCGACAAGGAAGCAGAGGAGGAGGCCCATCCATCGCTTCTGCACGTTCCCTCCCGTTTGCGTAACCGCTCACCTCGGCAATCCCGGAACGGCGGTCCCGGCCGGAGTGGGTTCCGTAGCCTGGCGTGTGCCAAGTGCCCGCTCGTCGATGATAACCGCGATGTCACGCGCTTTGTCTATGGCCATGAAGGGCTGGGCGCCGTAGGTCTGCACGCTCGCCAGCAGGTTCCCTCGCCGGAAAAGGAAACGGTGGTAGACCCCCACGAGGCTCGAGGTGCCAACCGGACCTTTGACCAGCTGCCACGCGCCCGACTGGTTCGCGAGCCCCTTTGTGGCCACTGATTCGGACCCGGCTGTGGAATCGTAGCGCGACTTGTAGTAGTCGAATGCCGATTTCGCCCCTGCCTGGTTGCCGAAGAGGTAGAACTCGGCGATCACGTAGTAGCCGCCCTTGAGCACCCCGGCGAGGAGGCCGTCGGGCTCGAGCGTGACCTGGTAGCCCTCACCGAAGCCCCACTGTGTCGCGAGTTCCTTCCCCTCGGTGGTTCCGGGGAAGAAGGTGCTGGCCGCGTACGTATCGAGGCTCATGCCAAAGGTCTCGTTGGGTGCGACCTTGTAGGCGCCGGCGAGCTCGTCCTGCGAGGGCGAGTATTTCGCAGCCGGGCCCGAGAGCAACGGTTCCGGCCCGCCTTCGACGCCGCCCGTGCTGGATCCCGAGACCGGCGTGTTGTTTCCCCCTGCCGCGAGCGTGGCTGCGTTTTTCGCCGTTTCGCTGGAGCCGTTGCCGCAGGCCGCGAGCAGAATGGTTGCCCCCGCCCCGCCAAAGAGAGCAAGCGCCGATCGCCGCCCCATGGTTCGCGAACCGCTCACTGGCCGGGCGCCTTCGGTATGGGTGTCGGCTCTATGGCCGCCTTCTGCCCGAGGGCCTTCTGGTCGATGATCTCGGCCATCGAACGCACGGTGTCGACCTTCATGAAGCCTTCGGCCCCGCTTGTGAGCACAACCGCGACCAGGTTCCCTCGCCGGAGGACAGTCTGGTGGTAGACGCGGCTCACGGTTGATGTGCCCACCTTGCCCTCTGTGAGCGTCCACGTGCTCGATTTGTTGCCCACCGTCTGCGCGGGGATGAAGTTGCCGCGGCCCGACGCTCTCAGCCTGGACTCGAAGTTGTCGTACGCCTTTTTGGCCCCGTCGATCGACGAAAAGAGATGGACCTCAACGTTGATGTAGAAGGCGCCGTTCAGAACGGCCGTGTCGCGCCCTTCCGGGATGAGGCCGGTCTCGTAGCCGCCGAGGTAGCCCCACTGGTTTAGGGTCTTCTCTCCCTCGGCCGGTGAGGGGAAGATGCTCGTCTTCCCATAGCTCGCGGCGTCGAGGACGTAGGTGGCCTTCAGGTCGGTCATGTAGGCGGCGTTGCCGGTCGAAGGGTCGATGCCCATGTCGTCAACGCTGATCGCGAAGCGGCTCGCCGGCACGGTCAGCTGCGGTTCGGACTTCGAGTCGCCGGAGGTAATCGTCTTCGCCGGGCCGGCCGGGGTCGAGTCCCCAGTGGCCGGGGCGGCGGAGCCGTCGTCATCATCGCCGCACGCGACGGCCAGGAGGGGGAGAAGCGTGCAGGCACAGAGGGCCAGCGCAAGCCTGCGAACCATGTCTGCTCCGGGGTGGTTGGTGGCCTGAGTGTACGGTCGCACCCGGTTTGGTGCGAGGAAAGATCCGGGCAAATAGTGTCCCGTTGGTAAAGATGCGCGCGCGGGACGAAGCCCCCAGAATGACGGCAGCCTCGCGCAGAACCGGTGTCCTTCGCCATGCCCCGTCCGAAACCGAACGCCACACCCGACGACCTGGCCTTTGGCATCAACCCATGCGCCATGGCCCTCGAACACGGCGCTGCGCGCTCCCTGATGTACCTCCGCGAGACCCGCAACGAACGGGTACTGGCGCTCGTGGAGCGCGCCGGCGAGGCGGGTCTGCCGGTCAGCGCCGTCGATGAGCGAAGGCTCGACGAACTGACCGCCTCGGGGGTGCACCAGGGGGTGCTCGTGCGCCTGAAGGCGCTGGAGCCAGTGGACATGGCAGCCGTGACGCGCGACCAATCGCGCGCTTCTCTGGTGGTGCTGCTAGACAGCGTGACCGACCCCCAGAACGTAGGCGCCGTGCTGCGAACGGCCGTGGCCGTGGGCGTCGACGCCATCATCCTTCCCCATCGGCGTGGGGCGTCGCTCACCCCGGGCGTGCACCGGGCGAGCGCGGGGCTGAGCTTCATTGCCCCAGTGGCGGCGCCTTCGAACCTGGCGCAGGCCGTCCGCAACCTGAAGGATGCCGGCTACTGGGTAGTGGCGGCGGCTGCGGGCGAAGGGGCCGAACCCGCGACCTCGTTCGACTGGCCGAAGCGCGCGGCGCTCATCCTCGGGAGCGAGGGCGAGGGCGTCGGCCGCCTGCTTCTCGATCTGAGCGATCTCCAGGTCGCTTTGCCGATGGACCTGCGCGTCGAGTCCCTGAATGTGAGCGTGGCCTTCGGCGCGTTGGCTTACCTCTGGAAGCGGCAGTGGGGCGGGCAGGGCTGAGGCGGACGACGGGCCAGTACCGCCGGGCCCGTTTGGTCCTTCGCGGCGCGCCCCGGGTGTGTGTACTATCGGCCCGTGGAGCCGGCGATCCTGACCGCAGGGTTGAGTAAGACCTACGGGGCCACCCTGGCCCTGGACGGCCTCAACCTCCGCGTGGAACGCGGGGAGATCTTCGGCTTTCTCGGGCCGAACGGCGCAGGCAAGAGCACGACTATCCGGCTCCTGCTGGACCTCATCCGCCCGACAGCCGGGCGCGCCAGCGTCCTCGGGATGGACTGTCAGCGGCAATCGGTGGCGGTGCGCGCGAGCACGGGCTACCTGCCGGGCGATCTGCGCCTCTACCCGGGGCTCCGTGGGCGCGAGATGGCTGGCCTCATGGCCGGGCTGCGCAAGGCGCCGGTCGACCGCGGCTTCGCGCTGGGCGTCGCAGAGCGGCTGGACCTCGACCTCGAGAAGCCCGCCGGGAGCCTTTCCAAGGGCAACCGGCAGAAGTTGGGCCTTCTGCTCGCCCTGGTCGCGCGGCCGCCCGTGCTCCTGCTCGATGAGCCCACTTCGGGTCTCGACCCGATCGTGCAACACACGGTCTGGGAGATCCTGCGGGAGGAGGCAGGGCGGGGAACGGCCGTCTTCTTCTCCTCCCACGTGATGAGCGAGGTGGACCAGGTATGCGAGCGGGTAGGCATCCTCCGCGCGGGGAAGCTGGTGGCTGTGGAGCCTGTCGCCGGGCTGAAAGCTCGCCAGTTCCGCCACGTGGAGGTGAGCTTCGCGGATGGCACGCCCCCGGCCGATGCCTTCAACCTGCCCGGCGTCCGTGAGATCCGCCGCGAGCGTTCCACGGCCGAGTTCGAAGTGGCGGGCGAGATCGATGGGCTCCTGAAGGCGCTTGCGCCCTACCACGTGGCCGACTTGCGCACGCAGCAGCCTTCGCTCGACGAGATCCTGCTCGGGTTCTACGAGGAGGCGCGGCCATGAGGCGCTACGGCTTGCTGCGCAAGACCCTTCGTGAGGTGCAGACATCGACCGTCGCCGTGACGGTGGTCATGTTCCTGATGGCGGCCTTTGTAGTGGTGCTCTACCCGCAGTTTGAAGACACGCTGGCGAACTTCGATGACATCGGCTTCTACGAAGGCTTCCTGGGCGAGGCCGGCACCTACTCCTCGCCCGAAGGGTTCCTGGCGGCCGAGTTCTTCTCCTGGATCCCGTTGCTCCTCATCACCGTGGCGATCATCGGCGGCACCGGCACGCTGGCCGGCGAGGAAGCCGCCGGGACCCTTGACCTGCTTCTCGCTCAGCCGGTCACGCGGCGGAGGCTCGTGCTGGAGAAGGCGGCCGGGCTCTCGCTTGCGCTCCTCGTCGCGACGCTGCTTTCGTTCCCCGGGTTCCTGCTCGGCATGTTGCTCGTCGATTTCGACATCAGCATCGTTCGCATCGTCGCGGCGCTCCTGAACATGCTCCCGGTGACGCTGCTCTACATGGCGCTTGCGATGTGGGGTAGCGCGGCTTTGCCGGGGCGGGGCGCGGCGGCGGTAGTCTGCATCGGCGCGGTGGTCGCCGCGTACTTCCTTAACACGATCGGCGCAGTGGTCGACGTCCTCGAAGTCCCGCGGAAGCTCTCGCCGTTCTACTGGGCAGATGGCTCGTACGTGCTGGTGCACGGGTTCGAGCCACTGCGGGCCGGGGGGCTGCTGGTGGTGGCGGGCGTCCTTCTGGTTCTGACCGTCATCGCCTTCGAGCGGCGAGATATCGCGACAGGTGGCCGCGGGTGGACCCTCCGCGGCCTCGTTCGCCGCGTCCTCCCGGGCCGGGCCGCTACAATGGCAGGTGAGGACGCGGCATGAGAACC
>CAYYYI010000075.1:0-12190 GCA_964475735.1 uncultured Anaerolineaceae bacterium | reverse complement strand
ATCCCTCCGCGCACCATCGGGCGGCCGGGCGGAACACAGGGCTTCCCCGGACAGCAGGGTGGCATCCCTCCCCGGACGATTGGCCGCCCGGGGATACCGCCCGGGGGTGTGGGCGCCGCAGGAGCGGGAGCAGGCGCGGCCGCCGCCGGGGCAGCCGCGGCAGGCATCACCCTCGGCGGCATAGTCAAGGGAATTCTGATCGCAATAGCCATCCTCATGGGCGCTGGCCTCGGTGCGATCCTGGTCGGCGCGGCGCTCATCTTCACGGGGACGCCGAAGCCCTGCGTCGACCGCGACGTGCCCAGCTCGACCGCCGTCAGCAACGCCATGCGCGCCCGCTGGAAGGAATTCGAGCGGCTCGCCGCCGCCTCGCCCGCAACCATCGTCTACACCGAAGAGGACATCACCTCCCGCGGTGTCGATTACATCGACGAGAAGAGCATCCCGGTGAAGAACCTCCAGGTGTACTTCTGCCCCCAGGGCTACGCCGAGGCGACCGGCACCGTCGACATCCCCGGGCCGGATGCGGACGTGCTCGTCCGGGGGACACTCGATCTCTCGGGCGACAAGCCGTACATCGATATCCAGGACATCGAGATCGGCAACCTCCCGGCCTTCGTTGGCACGCGCGTCGTCGAGACAGCGCTGGGCGACGATTGGAAGTCGCTCGACCTGAAGGTGAGGCTCACCGGCATCGCGATCACCGACGGCGAAGTGGAGCTTGAAGGCGGGCCTTGACGGCGGGTTGTGATCCCCGTCATGTCGCCGCGCGCCCGCGCAGCCTAAGAAGCCAGTAGCGGGCTTTGTGCCCGCGCCGTTTCACCATGCCTCTGAGGAGATGCCCATGCCCGGCGAACAGGTTCCCCCGATCAAGACCGGCGACGTAGCCAGCGACCTCTATCGCGAGCGATGGAGCTGGGACAAGGTCGTCTGGGCTTCGCACTGCATCAACTGCTACCCGGGCAACTGCCCCGAGCGCGTCTATCTGAAGGACGGCAAGATCGTCCGCGAAGAGATCGCCGCGACCTTCAAGACCATCATGCCCGGCGTGCCCGACATGAACCCCATGGGCTGTCAGAAGGGCGCCGGCTGGTCGCGCATGCTCGATTCCGAGGAGCGCCTCCTCTACCCGCTCAAGCGCGTGGGCGAGCGCGGATCGGGCAAGTGGGAGCGCGTCACCTGGGACCAGGCCTGCACCGGGATCGCCGACGCCATCCTCGATGCCGTCGAAGAGGTGGGGCCCGAGTCGATCATCGCGCCTGCCGGGGGCAGCGCCAGCACCTGGGGCTCGGCGGGCCGCGGGCGGTTCATGGGCATCGTCGGCGGCCTCGTCACGGACGTGAACGGGGAGGTGAACGACTTCGCCCCCGGCCACTACCTGACCTACGGCACCTTCGACCCCGTCAGCAGCGTCGACGACTGGTTCCACAGCGAGCTCTTTCTCATCTGGTACGGGAACCCCGTCTACACCCGCATCCCTTACATCCACTACATGCACGAAGCGCGATACAACGGCGCCGAGATTGTCACTATCGCCCCTGACGTTTCCCCCTCAACCGCGCACGCCGACATGTTCATCCCGGTGAAGCCCGAAAGCGACCCCGCCTTCTGCCTCTCGATGTGCCAGGTCGTTATCGAAGAGGGGCTGGTCAACGAACAGTTCGTGCGCGAACAGACGGACCTGCCCCTGCTCGTGAACCCGGCCACGAAGCGCTTCCTCCGCCAGTCGGACATGGAGGAAGGTGGCGCGGAGGACCAGTTCTACGCCTGGGACACGGTCTCGAACAGCGCCATCCTCGCCCCGAAGGGCACCCTCTTCTGGGGCGAGGCCGTGCCCGCGCTCGAAGGGGAGTGGGTGGTCGAAGGGAAGGACGGGCCCGTCGCTCTCACGACCGTGTACGCGCTCATGCGCCAGCGGCTCGAACAGTTCACGCCCGAGCTCACGGCCGAAACCACTGGCGTGCACCCGGACACCGTCCGCACCCTCGCCCGCAAGGTCGCCCGCAAGCGGACGAACATCATCGGCTCCCTCGGCAACGGCAAGTACTACCACGGCGACCTGCATGAGCGCGCCGAGATCCTGCTCCTCGCCCTCACCGGGAACTGGGGGAAGCACGGCGCCGGCGTCCGCGGCTGGATGAGTGGCTTTTTCGACGGCACAGTCACCATCGGCGCAAAGACGAAGCGCGGCCCTGCCGACGTGGTGGCGATGATGGACGGCCGCGAACGCGCCACGCAGATGCGCCTGGCCGAAGACCCCACCCTCACCCCCTCCATGATCGGCATCGAAGGCGCGAAGGCCTCTTCGGCGAGCGGGCGCGGCGTGATGTTCCCGCCGGTGTTCTTCTGGTACCGGCACGCTGGCTATCGCAACGCCTGGCGCAACGCCGCGTGGAGCGATCCGAGCATGAAGCGCCCCTTCGAGGAGTACTTCGACGAGGCCATTGAAAAGGGCTGGTGGGCCGGGTGCGACTACCCGAAGCCCGACCAGCCGCCGCGTGTCCTTATTGAATGCGGTGGCAACGTCATTCGGCGCACGCGCGGAGGCGGGCGGCGCCTGCTCAACAACCTCTGGCCGCAGCTCAAGGCTGTGGTGACCATGGACGTGCGTATGAGTGCGACCGCGCTCTACTCGGACTACGTGCTGCCAATCTCACAGCAGTACGAGAAGATCGCCTTCGGCACGGCCACCACCCACGTGATGCATGTGACCTTCTGCGACAAGGCTGTGGACCCCCCCGGCGAGGCCGTGGACGAGTGGGAAGCCTTCGGGCGCATCGCCGAGAAGATAGAGGAGCGGGCGAAGGCGCGCGGCTTCGCTCCCTATGCCGACTCTCGCGGCGGCCAGCACGACCTGGCGAACGCTTACACGGCCTTCACCCGCGGCGGCCTTTTCAATGACACCGAAGTCATGGCCGACGAGATGCTGCGCGACAGCGCCATCACCGGGTCTCTGCCGCCGGAGGCGACCCTCGACGACATCCGCAAGGTGGGCTACTACCGCTTCCATGGGCCGGGCATCACCCCCAAGGCGCACGCGCAGGCCACCGAGGTGAAGCCGGACGAGACCTTCGCGCCCTTCCGCAACCACGTTGAGAAGGGCGAGCCATATCCGACGCTGACGCGGCGGGCGCAGTTCCTCATCGAGCACGAGTGGTTCATCGAGGCCGACGAGCACCTGCCCACCCACAAGTCGCCCCCACGGTCGGGCGGCGACTATCCCTTCCGGGTGACAAGCGGCCACAACCGCTGGAGCATCCACGCCCTGAACATCGCCAACGACCTGATGCTCGACACCCACCGCGGAACGCCTCACCTGGTGATGAACCCCCATGACGCCGAATCGCTGGGCGTTGGCGACGACGAAATGGTGCGCGTGTACAACGACCAGGGGCAGTTCCAGGTGCCGGTGCGGGTGGCCCCGGGCGGCGCGCCCGGCCAGGTGATGATGTACAACGGCTTCGAGCCCTACCAGTTCCCGAACTGGGAAGGCCCCAACGACGCCGAGCCGGGGATGATTAAGTGGCTCCACCTCGCGGGCGGCTACGGCCACCTGAAGTACTGGATCACCGAATGGCAGCCCTCAGCCATCATGCGCGGCACGCGGGTGGCAATCGAAAAGGTGAAGTAGGGCTGCTGGGGAACCGTTGCGCGCCCGCCGGCGTTGTTACCGGTATGAGCGCGATCCGGCTCGCGGCTGCGGTCCTGGCGTTCGCGGCGCTCATCTTCGCCGCGGGCGGTTGTTCGCGGGACTCGAAGCCTGCGGTCACCCCCTCTCCTTCCGCGACTGCGACGGCGACTATGGCCGAAGCGGCGCCATCCCCCACTCCCACCGCCCCGGCCGCGGCCGGCCCGGCGGGCGCGTTGACGCTCGGCGATGGCGTACCTATCCCCGCGGGCGTGGTCTTCTACGTCGAAGGCGGCTGCTCCTTCTGCGATGGGCCGGCGACGTCGCTCGACCGCGTCTACCGCGACCAGGCGGGCGCGCTCCATATTGACCGGCTCTTCGAGCGGCAACTGCCCACTTTCACGGATGCGCATGGGCACCGGATCACGGTGGAAGACCACTACATCACCTCGATCGCCGTGAGCGAGGACGGCTACACGATCCTCATCGGCGTCTGCAACCCGGGGGCCTACTGCGGCGGCGTGGGCGAAGTGCAGGAAGGGGCATCGGTCACGTTCTACTTCTCGAAGGATGGGGGCGTGACCTGGAACGACACCGGCACGGTGAGCGGCGGCGCCTGGGCGTTAGTCAGCCCGGGTGGGTACATCGGGGGGCTGGTGCGGCACGTGTACCGGCTGCCGGGCAAGGACTGGGAGTGGGAGTTGCTGACCTGGCCCTCGAAAGCGCGCCCGCAGCTGATGGAGGGGTTCGACCCTCGGACCGTGCAGGTCTTCGCCTTTGGCCAGGCGCCGCTGTTGCTCGGCGAGGAGAACCGGCTCGAATGGCTCGCAGGCGGGAGCGAGCCGTTCCTCTGGCCGCAGCTCCCCGGGGGCGCCGAACTCAGGGCCGCCCAGCGTGGGAACGATGGGATGACTGCCCTCATTGCCTGGGAGCAGGCTCCGGGTGACGAGACACCTCCGGGCGCCTACCTGGGCATCATGAATGTGAATGAGCGGCACGCGCCACCGGACGCCACCTTCCGCTTTCCCGCCGGCGTGGTCTTCCACGGTTGGTTCGGGGGATGGGTGGGCAAGAGCGCCGTGGTCAACGTGACGGTCCCGGGGAGCGTGGCCGGGCCGGGCGCCGGGTACGAAGCCGTCTTCCTGCCTGCGCTGGTGGACTTCGGGGCCGGGAGCATCCACCCGATCACGGAGTACTTTGCGGAACGGGCGGTAAAGCCCGACCGGGGCCGGGTGCTTGCCGTTGGGAAGGGGCCCGTGCTGAAGGTCCAGGGAACGGGCGACTGCCTCCACGTCCGCGAGCGGTTGAGCATGACGGCGCCTTCAATGGGCTGCTACCGGGACGGCGTGCTCCTCGTCGACGAGGGGCAGACGCAGGTAGCCGAAGGACGGACCTGGGTATGGGTCGGAAGGCCGGAGGGCGGCTATGGCTGGGCAAGCGCGGAGTTCCTGGACACTGCGGGGCGAGACATGTCGGTGCGGCCGGTGGGGTACGCTCCCGGAACGCTCACCGGCAACAGCGATGTGGACCCGGTGATCGCTGCCATCGCCTCGGGCAAGCGGGAGCGAATAACGGCTGTGACGCACTTCAGTGCAGTCCCCTGCACGACGACGGCGCAGGGCATTGGCAGCCCGCCGCAATGCCCGGAGGGAGTGAGCGAAGGGACACCGGTGGATGCGCTCCCCACCTCTTCCTGCGAAGGGGGCTACTGGCCGCGGGCAGACTACGAGGCCCGGCACGAGCTCGGCAAGTGGAGCGCCGACGAGATTTACGCAGTGCTGAGCCTCCCGCGCAGCGCGGACCGCGGCCCCGGATACCGGATCATCTTCCTGAACCGCACACCCGGAGGGGCCATCTGGGGCCGATCGCTGATGGTTGCGGGCGGCAAGATTACGGCCATCGTGGGCGGCTGCGGCAGCGCGCCGGAGGAGATAGCGCGGCAGAGCGGCCCGGACGCGACCTACATCCTGCCGCCACGGTAGGCACTTCGCGGTGCCCGGTAGCGTCAACAGTGGCAGGATCGGCCGGTGAACGAAGCACGAAACGTCGTCATCCGCCCCGAACGCCCCGGCGACGAGGACGCAATCCGTTCCGTCCACCTTGCCGCCTTCGCGCGCGATGGACACGAAGGCGTGGGCGAGGCGGACCTTGTCGACCGCCTGCGCGCGGCTGGAGCCTACCCGCGCGAACTGTCTGTGGTTGGAGAGGTGGACGGGCGCGTGGTGGGCCACCTGCTCCTGTCTCACGCGTCCATCGAGACGGCGACAGGCGCCGTGCCCTGCCTGGCGCTCGCGCCCGTGGGCGTGCTCACCGGCCACGAACGGCTGCGCGTGGGCACGCAGCTCATGCGCCACGCCCTTGCCGAAGCCGCCCGGCCGGGCCACCGGCTGGTGATCGTCCTGGGGCACCCGAAGTACTACCGGCACTTCGGCTTCAGGCCGGCGGCAGCGGCAGGCATCACCTGCCAGTGGCCGGTTGCCCCCGATGCATTCATGGTGCTCGAACTCGTACCCGGGGAGCTGGACGGGGTGCGGGGAACGGCGAAATACCACCCCGCTTTCGATTCCATGTAGCCGCCTGTCGCCTACCGTCTGCCGCCGCCACAATCGAACGCACAAGCTCAGCCGCGGGACGGCGCACCGTTGTATTGGCAGCATGCCCTCGTCACCTGGGTCCATGTCGTTGGAGCCGCCCTCTGGGTGGGGCCGCAGGTCTACCTCGCCGTAGGCTGGCCCGGCGCCGCTCGCCAGATCGCCGATACCGCCACGAAGGTAGAAGTGATCCGCGTGCTCACGCTGCGCTTCACCTACCTGGGCGGCTTCGGCCTGCTGCTGCTGGCGAGCGCAGGAACGTACCTCATCTGCACCTGGCGCGACTACTACGCCCAGCCCGGCGACGTGGGCTTCTGGGAGCTCCGCTACGGCGTGGTCTTCACCATGAAGATGGCGGTGCTTGCCGTCATGCTCGTTGTGACGGCGCTGCACATGTTCGTGGTCGGCCCCCAGCAGCTTGAGGCCATGGCGGCGGAAGGCCGCGGCGAACCGGGCGCGGCTGGGCGCCTGGCCCGGAAGCGGCGGCTCTCGCGCTCCCTCAGCAGTTCGGGGCTGCTTCTCGCGCTCGCCATCATGGCCATGGGTGCAGCTCTCTCGACGGCAAGCTGGTCGATGCAGGAGTGGTAGGGGCTACGCCGGCAGGACGCCGCGCCGGGCGAAGTCGCCCCTGATTGATGAGATAACCGCACCCGCTTCCGCGATGGCCCGCTCGGCGTCTTCGTTCCGCGCCTCGGGCCAATCCCCCGGGTAGCGCCCGCTCGCGTTCCATTCCGAAAGCCAGGCGAGGTCCGTGAAAGCCGTCTGAATACCCCAGCCACCAGGCAGGGTGTCGCGCAACGCGTCAAGGCTGTGCGTCCTGGGCGGATCGATGTCCATGAGGACAAGGGCGGCCTTGATTGCCTTTTCTGCCGCCTGCTGGGCAAAGTAGCACGCCTGCCGGGCCGGTACCGAGGCATCTGAAGCCAGCGACTTCGCTGCCGCAAGATCTTCGTCCGCGAACCTTAGCCAGCGAAGCGCCTCTTGCCGATTGCCGGTCATTCCTTGCCGCCGATATAGAACTCGGCCCTCACGCAGGGCCGGGCGAAGGACGGTCCCCGCGATGTGGCCACGCTCGGCCAATTCGCGCGGGGTCGCAACAATGATGTCCTTGGGAACGCGCACGTCAAGCAGCGCCCGCTGTATTGCCACCGCGCACTGGCGCGGGTCTAACGCCTCTTCCAGGACCACCAGCAGATCGAGGTCGCTGTCCGGGCGCGCATCGCCCCGGGCGCGTGAACCAAACAGGATGACCTCCAGAGGGTCGAACTCCCGCACGATGCGGCCGGTGATGTCCTCAATGACGCCAGTGCTGACCATCGCACGTTGTATGGTAACTCATTCCCGTTGGCGCCCGCCGCCGGGCTGTGGCAACCTGAAGCGAGGCGGGAGCGCCCTTCGCGAAAGCGCCGGGCGGGGGAGAGCTACGCCTGTGAACCGCAAACTCCTGCTTCTTGCCGCGCTGCCGGGCCTCTTCACCGTGGCCCTCGCTTCCTGCGGCGGCGACGATGACGACGCCACGCCTGCGGGTACGGCAAGTTCGGCCGCGGCTTCCGCCACGCCTTCGGTTCAGCCCACGGCAACGCTCGCGCAGGTCATCGCCCGGAACCCGCAGTACTTCGTCTACATCGTGTCGCAGGGCGACACCCTCGCCTCAATCGCCGACTCATTCGACGGCCAGGATGGTCCACCCCCGGCGGACTTCGCCGCAAAGCTGAAAGCCCTCAACCAGCTCCAGGGCGAACCGCAGCAGGGTCAGCCGCTCGCCATCCCCCTGCGGCTGCCGGGCACACTCTCGCTCATTCCTGACGTCTCGATCGAAGCCGCATTGGGCGTGGGCGCGGCCGGTGGGAAGCTTGTGCTCCTGCAGCCGGGCCTCGGCCTGCGCGACTCCTACGAGAACCGTATCGTGCTTCACACCGTGCTCATCGCCGATGGAAACCCGGCGAGCGAAGGGCGCGGCTACCTGATGGAGTACTACCTGGCGGATCGCCCGCCGTTCAAAGGGGGCAGCGCCGACCCCGAAGCGCGCGTGGTCGAACGGCTCTTCACCGTCGGCGCCGGTTCGCTCGCAAGCCCGGTCCCGGCCTCCCCGGCCAACCCGGTGCACACCTTCACCCGCGATGGCGTCGAATATGCCGTGCAGACCGGGAGCGGCTCCATTCACCCGGCTGCGACCATTGCCGCCCAGCTTCAGACCGCGGCCGAACGGTAGGCGGGCCGGTACGGCGCGGGGGCCTATGGCGTCGGAACGGGCAGGTTGAAGACCACCTCGATGCCATTGTGGTCGCTGGCGTACACCAGCGTGTTGTCGGCGCGCTTGCGCGGCGCCAGACCGAACATGCCTACTGATTCCACCGACAGTCCCGAGGCAAAGACGTAGTCGGTGCGTCCGGTAAGCGGAGGTTGCTCGCCGACGATTGAGGCCCGGCAGCAGGTCGTGATCGGCACGATACCCGGGAACGTGGCCACGGCATCGATCAGCCCGGTAGCGACGAGCGCCTGCGCCACCTGTCCGCCGGGCGTCTCGCCGAAGTCGCCCATTACAAGCAGCGGCCCGGCGCCACGGGCAGCGCTGATAAACGTGGCGAAGTCGGCCGCCTGCGCGGCCCGCACCTTCTCGTCCGCACCCGTAAGGTGGGTGATGAAGACGTCAAGTTCGGTGACCTGCCCGGGGATTCGCACCACGACGTGGAGCGCCGCCCGCCCCTCGCCGCTCTCCGACGTTCGCGGGTTCAGCGCCTTCCGCTCGTAACGCAGGATCGGGTGGCGGCTGAGGATCAGCTCGCCTTCTTCGAAGCCGATGAGGTTAACGGTCTCGTCGCTCTGTTCCTTCGTCTGGCCCGGGAACCAGGGGTTCGCGCGCGCATACTGGAATTCGAGCTTGAGCGCCTTCGCGAGTTTCTCGGCGGCGCTGCCTGTTGCCTTGGTCCACGACGCTTCGCTGAACCCGACAATATCCGGATTGAATACCCGCAACTCCTCAATGATGATGTCAAGCCGCTGCTCGAAGGTGTCGGCCGCGACGGGGTTGTTGGCGTCGAGCGAAAGCGGGCTGAGCAGGTTTATGAACGCCACTTTAATCTGCGAAGGCGCCTCCTCCGGCAGCACCAGGGGCGTGCTGCTTGGCGCAGCCGTCGCGCCGGGCGCCGGTGTGGGGGTCGGGCGGGGATAGTTTGAGCCGTCGTCGCCCCCGCAGGCGGCAAGGAGCACGGCTACGAGGAACGCGCCGATCGCCGTCATGACAACCGCTCGCGCATGCCCCGCCCTGGATTTCCATCGCTCGTTTGTTGACACGTTGGGTATCACCTTGCTTCACTTGGTCCTACAGGCAACGACGGAGACGAGTAGCGCCCGCCATCCTGTCCAGCGAGCCCCGCCAGGTGCGAGGGGGCACAGCAGGCAGGCGCGAAGATCACTCCCGAGCCTCCGGCCGAAAGCATGCCGCCCGCGCGGCCTGCAAGTAGACCCGGACGGAAAGTGCCCGCTCGCCGCGGGCCGCCCACCGTTACCAGGGGCAGGGGCGTGTTGGCGTCCCGGAGAGAGCCCGCCCATGGCGGGAAACAGGGTGGTACCGCGGGCGTGCACGCTCGTCCCTGGCAGGGGGACGGGCGTTTTTCTTTGGGCGCCGGTTCGCCAGGTGCACACACTACTCAGGTGGTACGCCGCAGAGCCCTTCGTGGTTGCACAGGCGCTGCGGCCGCCGCCCTCGCGAGGGAGATCAGATGGCGTTCAACCCGGTCGATCCAAAGGTCAACTTTCCCCGGCTCGAGGAAGAGATCATCGCCTTCTGGCGGAAGAACGAGATCTTCCGGCGCAGCGTCGAAGAGCGCCCCGAAGACCGCCTCTTCGTCTTCTACGAGGGGCCCCCGACGGCCAACGCGCTTCCCGGCATCCACCACGTGCTGGCACGCGTGTTCAAGGACCTCATCCCGCGCTATAAGACCATGCGCGGCTACCGTGTGCCCCGCAAGGGTGGCTGGGATACACACGGCCTCCCGGTTGAACTCGAAATCGAAAAGGAGCTCGGCCTCAAGTCCAAGCCCGATATCGAGGCCTACGGCATCGCGGCCTTCAACGAAAAGTGCAGGGCCAGCGTCAGCCGCTACGTCGAGGAGTGGACCCGGCTGAGCGAACGCATCGGCTTCTGGGTCGACATGGAGAACCCTTACGTCACCTGGCACAACGACTACATCGAGTCGTGCTGGTGGATCTTCAAGCAGCTCTGGGACCACGGCCTCGTTTACCAGGACTACCGCAGCACCCCCCACTGCCCGCGCTGCGGCACCTCTCTCTCCGACCACGAAGTCGCGCAGGGCTACGAAGAGGACGTCCCCGACCCGAGCGTGTTCATCAAGTTCAGGGTCCCTGAATCCGAAGCGCGCCGCCACGAGCTGCTTGCCCGGCTCTTGCCTGAAAACCACGGGCCAGTCTCTCTGGTGGCGTGGACAACCACGCCATGGACGCTCCCCGGGAACGTCGCCCTGGCCGTGAAGCCCGGCGCCGAGTACGGGCTCTACGAGTCGGGCGGCGAGATGTACATCGTCGCCACGGCGCTGGCGAAGCAGGTCCTCGGCGATGAGGCCTCGCTGGTGGCCGCGTTCCTGGGCGAAGCGCTCTACGCCCTCCGCTACGAGCCGCTCTACCGGCCCGAGCTGCTGGGCCAGCAGGTGATGCGCTTCGATGGGGCCGGCCGCCTCCGTCCCGTCAAGGAAGTTCTCTCGACCGAGGGCTCGCGACGCGTCATCGGCGCGGACTACGTCTCCCTGGACGATGGCACGGGCATCGTGCACATCGCCCCGGCCTTCGGCGGCGAAGACTTCGAAGAGGGCAAGATCTTCCAGCTCCTCTTCGCCCAGCCCATCGACCTGAGGGGCATCATGGCCGAGGGCCTGCCCGGGGCGGGCAAGTTCGCCAAGGACGCCGACCGCGACGTCGAGCGCGACCTGGAAGAGCGCGGCCTGATGCTCAAGAAGGGCACCATCCGCCACACCTACCCGTTCTGCTGGCGCTGCAAGACGCCGCTCCTCTACTACGCCAAGCCAAGCTGGTACATCCGCACCACCCGGCAGGGGCGCGACCTGCTTGCCGGGAACGAAAGCATCAACTGGTATCCCGGGCACATCCAGCATGGCCGCTTCGGGAACTGGCTCGAAAACAACATCGACTGGGCCGTGAGCCGCGAGCGGTACTGGGGAACGCCCCTGCCCTTCTGGAAGTGCGAGGCGTGCAGCGATGCCACCTGCATCGGCTCCCGCGCCGAGCTGGCCGAGCGCGCCAGCAGCCACGAGCAGGCGGCGAACCTCGACGACCTCCACCGCCCCTACATCGATGAGATCACCCTCGCCTGCGCGAAGTGCGGCGGGACCATGCGCCGCGTCCCCGAAGTGGCCGACGCCTGGTTCGACAGCGGCGCCATGCCTTACGCCCAATGGCACTACCCCTTCGAGAACCAGGAGGAGTTCGAACGCCACTTCCCCGCAGACTTCATCTGCGAAGGGCTCGACCAGACCCGCGGCTGGTTCTACACCCTCCACGCCGAGGCCACCCTCCTCAAGGCGGCCGAGGCCATCCCCGAGGGGATCGCCTACCGGAACGTCATCTGCCATGGCCACATCCTCGACGAGAAGGGCCAGAAGATGTCGAAGAGCCGCGGCAACGCCGTGGAGCCGTGGGCTGTGCTCGACCGCTTCGGCGCCGACGCCACGCGCTGGTACATGTACACGGCCGGCTTTGCCCGCACTTCGGGCCGCTTCGGGCCCGCCCTGGTAGAGGAAGGGCTGCGGCGCTTCCTGCTAACCCTCTGGAACACCTACAGCTTCTTCGTCAGCTACGCCAACATCGACGAACCCGACCCCCGCAGGGCCCCGGCCGGCGAGCCCCCGGAGCTCGACCGCTGGCTGTTGAGCGAGCTCAACGCCCTGGTCCAGGAGGTGACGGACGACCTCGAAGAGTACGACCCCACGGACGCCGC
>CAYYYI010000074.1:8242-12333 GCA_964475735.1 uncultured Anaerolineaceae bacterium | reverse complement strand
GCCCCCGTGCTATGCTCCAGACACGGAGACTGGAATTGTCAGAAGTCGAAAAGAGCCTCATTACCGGCGAGCATCGGGCCACAATCGGAGTCAAGAGCGAGGGGCGAAAGGTCACCGTTTCGGCGGATGACGCGCGGCGGATGCGCGACCTGCTGGGCGACCCTGATCCGCGCTACGGGGACGGAACGGGAATCGCTCCGCCCTATGTGCTGGCAGCGATCGACCCGGGCATCCCACGCTTCATGATGCCGCGGGTCCTTCCCGGCGGGCTGCTCACCCAGATGGAGTGGAAGTTCCACCGCCCCTTCCGGGTGGGGGAAAACCTCACGCTTGAGCACAGCGTCATCGACATCCGCGACCGCCTCGGCGGCCGCTATGGCTACAGCGTCATCGTGATGGTGCAGAGCACCTATACAGCCGAAGACGGGGAACTGGTAGCGGAATCGCTCCGTACGCTGACGCAGTTCGATCCCGCGGGGGCGAGGGACGACTCATGACTCAGCGATACTTTGAAGACATCAGCGTGGATGAGGAGCTTGAGCCGCTGGAGCGCATGCCCTCTGAGGATATGGCGATCGATTTCTTCGGGCGCGGCAACCCGACGAACCCAGCCTTCGCCGATGCAGAGGCAGGGAAGCGCCAGGGTTTCGGCGGAGCGCTCGTTCCGGGCCTGCTGAAAATTTCGTGGATGACCGAATACGCCGGCCGCTGGGCGGGTCCAGAATCGACTCTGAAGAGCATTCGCGTTGCCTTCCGGCGGCCTGACCTGGCGGGCAAGCCACTTGTGCTCGCGGGCAGGGTGGTCGACAAGCGCGAGCAGGATGGCAAGAAGGTCGTGGAGCTGGAAGTTGTCACGCTCGCCGATGGGCAGCCTTCGGTGCGGGGGAACATTCAGCTTGAGGTGCCTTCGCGCCAGTGATGCGCCGAGCCAGGCAGTTCGCGGCAGCCGGGCGCGGTCCTTAGAATCGCCTCCATGCCCGCAACGCTCTCAGGACTCAGAGTGCTGGAACTGGGGACGTTCGTATCCGCGCCGTTCTGCGGCAAGCTCTTCGCCGGCTACGGGGCGGAGGTCATCAAGGTTGAGCCGCCGGGCGGCGACATCGCGCGAGCGCATGGGCCGTTCAAGGCGGGCATCCCGAACCCCGAGACGAGCGCGCTCTTCCTCTACTTGAACACGGGCAAGCGGTCGGTCGAGCTTGACCTCCGCCGCCCGGCCGGACGCGACGCGTTCCTGAGGCTGGCGGCGAAGTGCGACGTTCTCGTCGAGAACTTCCGGCCCGCCGACCTGCGGGCGCTTGGCGTCACCTACGACGCCCTGCGCGCGATGAACCCGCGCCTCACGCTCGTTTCGGTTACGCCGTTCGGCCAGGGCGGGCCGTACGCGGACTACCGCGCGAACAACCTCGTCGCTTTCGCCATGGGCGGGCAGATGCACATGACCGGTACGCAGGATGGCGGCCCCTTGAAGAACGGCGGCTACCAGGCCGACTACCAGGGCGGGCTCAATGGTTTCTCCGCGGCCATGCTCGCCTTGCTCGCAGCGGAGCGCGATGGCGAAGGCCAGCACGTCGACGTGAGCGTCCAGCACTGCATGGCGCCCATCCTCGAAGCGAGCATTCCGTACTACAGCTACATGGGGCGCTGGGCAGGCATCAGGCGGGGGAACCACATGTCGAGCTTCATCGGCATCTACCCCTGCAGCAACGGCCACCTGGGCGTCCACGTGATGCCCCGCAACTGGAAGCCTTTCACGGATTGCATCGGCCGTCCGGACCTCTTCGACGACCCCCGCTTCGTCACGCAGGCGCTCCGCGCCGCCCACAACGACGACCTGATGGCCGAGCTCTACGCGTGGGCAGCCACCGAAGAAAAGCACGAGGTGTACCGGCGCGCCGGCGCCATGCGCGCGCCCATCACCTTCGTTCACACAATGGAGGACCTGCTCGAAAGCCCCCAGCTTGATGCCCGGGGGTTCATCCAGCGCATCGAGCACCCGGTAGCGGGCGAAGCCGCCTACCCCGGGCCGCCCTGGTGGATGGGCCCTGACGGCGGATGGTCCGCGGGCCGCGCTCCGCTGCTCGGGGAGAACACAGAAGAGACGTTGCGCGGCGTGGCAGGCATGTCGACCAGGGAAGTGGCCGCACTCCGCGAGGAAGGAGCAGCCACATGACCGCACGCGAAGACGTGGCGCGAGCCATGGCCTGCTTCGAAACGAGCGACGACATCGCCCTGCTGCATCAGCTGATCGAGGAGGCGGCGCCAAAGGCGAAGAAGCTCGTGGCTCGCCACCTCTCCCGTGGAGCCGAAGAGTCAATTCCTCCACCTGCTGATATCCGGTCCGCCCGGTCCGCGGCTTCTCTTCAAGAGGCCGTCAATATCTTCCGGCAGATCGACGACTTTGCGCTGCTGCAGGCGATGGCACGATGCATCGGCCAGCGCATCGAGGCGATCGAGATCGTGGCCTCGGCCGAGTTCCCCGAAGGGGCTCGCGTGGTCGTGCCGGGCGGGACGCTGCCCGGTAAGCGGCCCGCACTTCTTGCCGGGTCGGTGGAGGCTACGGGGACTATCTTGCGCGTCCGGCTCGACAACGGCGAGACATGGGAAGGCCCGCCGAGCCGGGCTCGCCTCGAGACCGTTACGTGACGGCCCCGCTGGGAGGCACGCGGGTGATCGACCTGACGGCCGTGTGGGCCGGACCCTTCGGCACGCGCATGCTGGGCGACTACGGCGCGGAGGTGATCAAGGTCGAGTCACCCCGCCAGTGGGACCTGCTGCGCTCGCTCGGCCTCATCCCGCGCGAGACCCCGCGCTGGTACAACCGCTCGGCCTACTTCAACCACAACAACCGGAACAAGTACGGGCTTGCGCTCGACCTTTCAAGTTCCGCGGGCCGCGACGTGCTCCTGCGCCTCTGCGCGATCAGCGCCGTCATCGTCGAAAACTACCGGTCGGACGTGATGGACAACCTCGGCCTGTCGTACGAGGCCGTCCGCGAGGTGAACCCCGCGATCATCTACGTCTCCATGCCCGGTCACGGCAAGACCGGTCCGGAGAAGGATTATGTCGCTTATGGCTCGAACGTCGAGCAACTTTCGGGGCTCGTCTCGCTCTCCGGCTACGAAGGCGGCGAGCCGATGAAGACGGGCTTCAGCTACGGCGATCCGATGGCCGGGACGGCGCTCGTGGCGGCAGTGGCGATGGCCATCCGCCACCGGAATCGCACCGGCGAAGGGATGTACGTCGAACTGGCCCAGCGCGAGAACCTGACGATGTTCGTCGGCGAGCACCTGGTCGATTTCAGCATGAACGGCATCTCGCGGCCGCCCATGGGGAACCGGCACGCGTTTCTCGCGCCGCACAACCGCTACCGCTGCGCGGGCGACGACAGCTGGGTGACAATCGCCTGCGAGAACGACGGGCATTTCCGGGCCCTCTGCGGCGTGCTCGGCCGCCCCGAACTCGCGGACGACGACCGGTTCTCCACCAATGGCGCACGCAAGGCGAACGAGGACGACCTGGACGCGATCATCGAAGAGTGGACGGCTCGGCGGGGACACTACGAGGCGATGCATGTTCTTCAGCGGGGGGGCGTGCCCGCCGGGGCGGTGCTGAGCGTCCCCGAGTTGCTTTCGGACCCGCAGTTGCGTTCGCGCCAGGCGTGGGTCGAACACACCCACCCCGATGCGGGTACGTGGGAGATGGAGTCGCCCCCGTGGAAGCTGAGCCGCACGCCGGGGCACATCAGGCTCCCTGCACCCGGCTTCGGCGAGCACAACTCCTACGTTCTGCGCGACCTCCTCGGCCTCGGAGAGGAGGCCATCGCCCGCCTCTACGCGGAGGGCGTTTCCGCCGATGACCCGGACGAGTCGCTCCACCGTTAGACGTTTCCGGCACTTAATGTGTGATAGACTGTGGACATCTATTCACATTGGCTTCCACATATGAAGACGATCCAGGTCACCATCGATGAGGAACTGCTGGAGCGGCTCGACCGGCAGCTTGCAGGGGCCTCGAAGGCCCGCTCCGCCTTCATCCGGGCCGCCATTGAGCGCGAACTGCGCCGCGCCGAGATCTGCGAGATGGAGCGGCGC
>CAYYYI010000074.1:0-8142 GCA_964475735.1 uncultured Anaerolineaceae bacterium | reverse complement strand
AACATCGCCAGGCGCCGCGGGCGCGCCGTCGTCCAGTTCGCCCCCGCGATTATTAGGCGCGAGTACGGGCCGTAAAGGAGTGTCAGCACCACGAGCGAGACCGCCGCCACTGAAAGCATCTCTGTGAGAACAACGACGAACGCCGCTTCGCCGCCGAGCAGCACGGAGGCGAAGAGGGTATCGACGAAAGTAGTTATGTTAGCTCCCATCACGTAGGGGATGATGTGCTCGCGCTTCAGGTAGCCCTTGAGGGACATGGGCACGAGTACCGTAAGCGAGATCGAAACGCTCATGGTGGTCATCGTCACCGCGCCACCAAGGAGGAACATCAGCGGGCGGCGGCGCAGCGCGTGCAGCCACCGGGCAATGCCCTCCGCTTCGCCCTCGAGTTGCGGTAGAGCGCGATCGAAGACGGCGAAGCTGGCAAGAAGGACTCCCACGCCAGTCACGAACACAAGCCACCCGGGGAAGAGGCTGTCGATCCATCCCACCGGCGCCCCGTATGCAGCGTCCACCACATCGAGCGGCCCCGATGGTGTCCCCACCGCGACGCCGTCGAGCCACCCGTAGTGCAGAGAGAGCAGCCCGAGGAGAATCGCCGGCCCCTGCGTCGTGAAGGTCGTGAGGAGCGCGACCACGCCGATGTAGAGACCGTCCGCGTTGCGCCGCCGGGCGATGTAGAGCGCGAAGCCGATTGCCAGGACGATGAACGACGCGCCCAGCCGCGAGCCGCCGATGACAGCGAAGGCTTCCTCCTGGGAGAACGTTCCCCCGGCGAGGAGCGTGACGCCCACCGCGGCCACGGGGGAGCCGCTGAGGGCCCCGTAGGCGAGAAACCAGCCAAAGCCAACTGCGTTTGCGGGCCCTGACACGTCGAGCCCATCGAGGAGCGGAACTACCCCCTTGGCGCCTGCCTTGACTACCTGCAGCGCGAAGACAAAGAGAAGGATCCCCCCGAGCGCCGCTCCCGGTCGCGAGAGGCTGCGCAGGCGGCTTCGGGGAAGCCTCGCGGGCTTCGGCCGCGCGGCAGCCTTGCGCCCGGCAACAGCGGGCGCGGGAAGGGCGCCCGGCTCCATCTCAGCCGGCCGGCGCCATGCTCTCGATGAGGACACGAGCCACCTCGGGGCGGGTGAACTCAACCGGCAACTCCTGACCTGCGCGGAGAAGCTCCCTCACCTTCGTCCCGGAGAGCACCAGGCGCTCCTCGGGCGTAGCCGGGCTGGTTTTGGTGGTCGCCATCGCCCCCGTGCGCAGGCACCAAAAGGCGTGCTCGAAGAAGAGCGGCTGGATTCCGAGCAGGTCGAGGTCGACCTCATCGAAGATGCGCTGGGCATCGTAGGTGCCGTAGTAGTTGCCCACACCCGCGTGGTCGCGGCCGACGATGAAATGCGTGCAGCCGTAGTTCTTCCGCATGATGGCGTGGAAGATGGCTTCGCGCGGGCCGGCGTACCTCATCGCCGCGGGGAGCACCGAAAGCAACACCCGCTCCCGGACGAAATAGTTCTCGATCAATGTCTCGTAGCAGCGCATGCGGACGTCCGCGGGGATGTCGTCGTCCTTGGTGTCGCCCACAAGCGGGTGAATGAGGGCGCCGTCGACGCTTTCCAGCGCAACTTTGATCAGGTACTCATGAGCCCGGTGGATCGGGTTGCGCGTCTGAAAGCCGACCACGGTCCTCCAGCCACGCGCCACGAATTCTGCCCGCGTCTGCGCCGGGGCCAGCCGGTGCTGGTGGAAATTGTCGTAGGCCGGGAGCCGGACAGCCGTGACGGGGCCCCCGAGCAGCAGGTCGCCCGAGGCGTACATGGCCGCGACGCCGGGGTGCGCCTCCTCGACCGTACGGTAGACGAGCTCAGCCTCTCGCTTCTTGTCCCGAGTGTACGTCTCCTCGATGCCGATCACCGCCAGAAGCGCTCCGCCGGCGTCGCGAACGGCAGCGCGGCCGCCCGGACGAAGCTCGCCCGCCCGTTCCGATTCGACGGCCAGGTAGACGGGGATGGACCACGGAAGGCCGTTCGTGAGCGCCATGCGGTCCACAACGGACGCGTAGTTATCCGCGCCCATGAAGCCGCGCAGGGGGCTGAACCCGCCGTTCGCCAGGAGCTCCAGGTCGCTGCGCGTCCGTGAGTCCACCGTGACCGAAGGGAGGGACGCCGCTTCGCGTTCGAGTTCGGCCGCCGCAGCGCCAAGGGCCATGAGGTCAACGAGGGCCCCGCCATAGGGCTTGCCGAGGTCGCTCATCGCGCCGCCACCGGGGCCGCGATAAGGCCACGGGCCTCCAGGTGGTCAACAATCCTGCGAAGGCTGGCCTCGACCGTCTCAACGCCGGTCTCGCACAAGATCTCCGGCCTGTGCGGAGCTTCGTAGGGGTCGTCGATGCCGGTGAAGCCCGGGCGCTTGCCCGCGCGCGCCTCGGCATAGAGCCCCTTCACGTCGCGCGCCTCACACTGCTCAACGGTCGCGGCCGCGTAGATTTCGATGAAGTCTGAGCCGTCGCCCTCGACCAGCGCGCGGTTTGCGTCGCGGATCTCACGGTAGGGCGAAATCGCGGCGGTGATTACGGCCACGCCGTTCCTTGCGAGCAGGTTTGCCACATAGCCGATGCGAAGGATGTTGGTGTCGCGGTCTTCCTTGCTGAAGCCGAGGCCCTTGCTCAGGTTGGTGCGAACCACGTCGCCGTCGAGCACCTCCACCTTCCGGCCGCGCTCTCGGAGGATGGGCACGAGCGCATCCGTGAGCGTGGACTTGCCCGCGCCCGAAAGCCCGGTGAACCAGAGCACGAATCCCTTTTCCTGTGTCATCTGTTGCGGATCTCCTTCTCAGGGTCAGGCGGCCGTCGCGGCCGCCTGTGAACTTTCACCTTGTGGCGCCCGCACTACTCAGCGTGCAGGCCGCACTCGTCCTTTTCGAAACCTTCCCAGCGGCCCTGGCGGCCCTGCTTCCCCGGCACGGTGCAGTTGTAGCAGCCGATGCTCGTGAAGCCCCGGTCGAGGAGCGGGTTGTAGGGAACCTCGTTTGCCAGCAGGTACGCCCACGTTTCCCTCTCAGTCCAGGTGGCGAGCGGGTTCAGCTTCAGCAACCCGAACTTGTTGCTCCAGGAGACGATCGGCGTGTCGCCGCGGCTCTCCGACTGGTCCCGCCGGAGTCCGCTCAGCCATGCCGTCTTCCCGGCAAGAGCGCGGCGGTTTGGCTCGACCTTCCGCAGTTCGCAACACAGGTCGGGATCGCGCATCCAGAGCGCCGAGCCATACCTTTCCGCCTGCTCTTCATGGCTCAGCACCGAGCGGTAGACCTGCACGTTGGTCAGGCCCAGGGCAGCCACAGCACGGTTCATCGTCTCGCGCGTTTCCTGGAAGAGGTAATCGGTGTCGAGGACAAACACGTGCACGCCCGGGTCGATGGTCGCGGCCATGTGCAGGATCGCCATTCCGCTCGCACCACCGAACGATGCTCCGATAGACACACCCTTGCCAAAGGCGTCGAACGTCCAGCGCACAATCTCCCCGGGATCCGCAGTTTCGAAGCGGTCGTTGAGGGCCTGGATCTCGACGGGGTTGAGCGCGGGAGCAGACAGTGTCATCGGTTTCCGGCAGTTGTTGAGTAAGTAGCATGACTTTATCGAGTTCTCACGTTGCGATCAAGCGTGCGATGTTGATAAAGTGGACACACTTTCTCTATATCCCACGCACGGAGGCCCCAATGCCGGACGCAGAAACGATCGTCTACACCAACGACCCGGCAAGGGTCCTGCCCGTGCTCCAACAGGAGCTTGAGGACTTCGAGACCGAGGCCACCCGCTTCCTCGCCGGTGAGGTGGCGGAGCTCCAGTTCATCGGCTACCGCCTCAAGCAGGGGGTTTACGGCCAACGCCAGCCCAACGTGCAGATGATCCGCGTGAAGCTCCCCTTCGGCGGCGTCACCCCGGAGCAGCTCGAAGCGCTGGCGGAAGTCGCCGACAAGTACGCCCCCCTCCGCAGGGGGCATATCACCACGCGCCAAAACGTGCAGTTCCACCACATCCCCTTGAAGAAAGCGGCCGAGGCCCTCTTCGTCCTGGGCCGCACGGGGCTTTCCACGCGCGAGGCATGCGGGAACACGGTCCGCAACGTCACGGGCGACCCCTGGGCAGGTGTGAACCCGGACGAGCCGTTCGATCCGACGCCCTACGCGGGCGCTTTCGCCCGCTACTGGCTTCGCAATCCGCTGTCGCAGCTCCTGCCCCGCAAGTTCAAGGTGGCATTCACGTCGAGCGACGCCGACACGGCCATCACGGGCATCCACGATCTCGGCTTCATTCCCCGGATACGGGACGGGGCGAAGGGGTTCAAGGTGGTGGCAGGGGGCGGTCTGAGCATCATGCCGCGCAATGCTTATGTCCTGCAGCAGTTCGTGCCCGTCGACGATTACCTCCGCCTCTCAGAGGCCGTCGTCCGCATCTTCGAAAAGGCCGATGAGCTTCGGAAGAACCGGGCAAAGGCACGCCTGAAGTTCCTGGTCGACCGCGTGGGCATCGACGAGTTCCGCCGAATGGTCGAAGACGAGCTGAGGGGCACGTGGTCCCTGGCCGACTTTCGCCCGGACCGCATGCTCTTCATCGACGATGAAGAGGCCACCGCGCCGGCGCGCCGCCCTTACTACGAGCAGCCCAACGGCGATCGGCGCGAGTTCGTAGCCTTCGCCGCCTCCGCCGTGCGGCCCCAGAAGCAGCAGGGCTTCAGCACGGTACACGTCAAGGTGAACCAGGGCGACCTCAAGCCCGAGCAGTTCCGCGGCCTGGCCGCCATCCTCCGCGACTACTGCGGCGGCCGCGCGCGCACCACCGTCCAGCAGAACATCGTCCTGCGCTGGGTGCGTGACGAAAGCCTGTACGAGGTGTGGCAGAGGCTGCAGGCGATAGGCCTGGGCGACCCGGGCGCTCACGAAATCACTGATGTGGTCAGCTGCCCGGGCACCGATAGCTGCAAGCTCGGAATCACCAGCTCAATGGGGCTTAACCGGGCCATCCAGGCGAAAATCGAGTCGCTCGAAATCTCCGACGAACTCACGAAGCGCATCCGCGTGAAGATGAGCGGCTGCCCCAACAGCTGCGGGCAGCACCACATCGCCAACATCGGCTTCCATGGCGCAGCCATGAAGGTTGGGGAGCAGCAACTCCCTGCCTACCACGTCTTCATCGGCGGCGCCTATGACAACGGCGACTTCCGCATCGGCACACAGCTGAAAGTGCGCCTGCCCGCGAAGCGGGCCCCGGACGCAGTGGAGCGTTTCATCGCGCTCTACCAGCGCGAGCGCAACCCCGGCGAGGAGTTCAACGCCTTCTTCGACCGCGCCGGCAACGCGCCCTTCGAGCAGGCTATTGCCGATCTTGTCATTCCGGGGGAATTCAGCGACGACAACCGGTCGATGTTCATTGACTGGGAGCGGGGCGACCTCTACCAGGTTCAGCGCGGCGAGGGCGAGTGCGCCATTTAGACCGTGATCACAGGGCACGCCCTTTTCGCGCATAGTCCGCGCGGGCGCCCGGGTGAAGCGGCCCAGACAGCGGTTGTCGCAGCGACGCGCGGGGCGCCGAAGCTACGACAACTGTGCCTGCGCCTACAGATCGCGAACGTAACGCTGGTGGTCGACGTCGTGGATGCGCATGAAGAGGAGCCACTCGCGCCAGTTGAGCGGGCCGAACCACGGGTGATCGATGGCAACGCCCAGGTGCTCATCGCCTGTTGCCGAGAGAATTCGTGCGAAGAACGCCTCTCGGATCTCATTGAAGGCGTCGCGGAATTCGGCGGCATTCGCTGGCACGCAGGCGATCTCCGCGCCGACCTCGTCAAGGATGAATGCGGGCGGCTCTCTGCCATCGAGGACCGCCTCGACGCATGCAGCGTCGCGCTGAGTCACCTCGATCGCGTGCCCGGCGAGCTCGGCGGCGGACCAGTCGTTCGGGGCCGGGCGCCGGCGCCAGCGTTCCACTGGCACAGCGGCCAGTGCCTCATAAAGCAGTTGTCCATCGGCACGCAATTTCGCCACCAGTTGAGGCGGCGAAAGCTTCGCAGCTTGAGAGACCATATACGATCGGGCATTCGCCCGTTCCTCTTCAGAAGGTTCGGCCATATGCGTAGTTCTAGCTTCCCTCTTTCCAAGGTGCAACAACTTGCCAGTTATTTGATGGTTCTCGCGCAATCCACCCGCTCATACTCGACAGTGTCACACGGCACTCCGGGCGTATTTCAAGGTGCTGATAGCGCCTGCAGCAGGACCATGCCAGCGCGATAGCCCGATCCCGTTTGGGCGTGGCTGCGCCGGATGCTTTCGTCCTCCCGGCGACCGGGGGCCGGAGTGACAGGCTTTCGCGACTCTTACAGGCCCTGGAGAACCGCCCACGACTCGCCGGCGGGGATTCCGCCGCCCTCTTCGGCTGCTGCCAGCGCCTCGCGCTGCCTGGCCGGGGGAAGCTCGCAGAGCAGGGTAAACGGGCTGCTGCTCACTTCGATAGCCAACGCAGCCTGCGTCCGCAGCAGCTCGCAGAAGGCTTCGAAGATTGCGGCCCTGTCCAGATAGTTCTCGAAGACGAACAGCGAGATGTCGGTTAGAGCCTCGGTGTCTCCCTCGTCTGAAAGCACCGTGTAGACCGTTTCGAGCCAGGCCCCGACGCTTCTCCACGCCTCTTCGGCGCCATCGCAACGTTTCACTTCAAGCGCCTCAACCGAGGACATGAGCATGACCAGGAACGTGGGCAGCCGTCTTTCTTCATAGCCGAGACGCGCAATCTCCATCCAGCGCAGATCCTCGTCACATGAAGTGTTCGGCCGCTGCGCAGGAATGGCGCCCGCGAGCTCGTTCGCTTCTGCGTCGGGGAGATGCCGGACCCAGTCCTCGATGGTTTCGACTGCGACTTCGGAGAGATCGATGACGGAGAGGGCGGCAATCCTTCGCTCCGGCGCACCGTCCTGGATCTCCTGAACGAGTTCGGGCGTGGACATGCGCCGGAAGGCGGCTTCGAATGATTGCCAGCCGTCGTACTCCGCCGGCAGCCTGCGGTCCATGGCGGTCAGGGTACACCTCCTGTCAGGAATGGTCGGCAGGATGTGGTGCTAGAATCGGCCGGTGGAATCCCCACTTTTCCGGCGTCACAGGCGGTTGCGAGGGTCAGCGGCGATGCGCGGCCTCGTGCGCGAGACCGAGCTATCGCCCGCGCATCTCGTGTATCCGCTGTTCGTCGAGGAGGGGCTCTCCGGCCGGAAGCCGATCGATTCGATGCCGGGCCAGGAACGGCTTGGGATGGACGAACTCGCCGCCGAAGCCGCGAGCATCCGGGCCCTCAGTATCCCCGCGGTGCTCCTCTTCGGCCTGCCATCGTGCAAAGATGCCGAGGGCAGCGGCGCCTGGGCGCGGGATGGGGTAGTACAGGATGCAATCCGGCGCCTGAAGGACGCCAACCCGGAGTTGCTCGTCATTGGCGATGTCTGCCTCTGCGAGTACACGAGCCACGGCCACTGCGGAATCGTCCGCCCGGATGGCAGCGTCGACAACGACGCTACCATGCCGCTCCTGGCGGAGACGGCCGTGAGCCTTGCCGACGCCGGGTGCGACATCATCGCCCCGAGCGACATGATGGACGGCCGCGTGGCAGCGATACGCGAAGCCCTCGACGCCGCCGGGCACGTCAATACCCCCATGCTTTCCTATGCAGCGAAGTTCGCCAGCGCATTCTACGGGCCATTTCGCGAAGCGGCCGGAAGCGCCCCTGCCTTCGGTGACCGCCGCGGCTACCAGATGGACCCCGCCAACCGCCGCATGGCCATGGACGAAGTCCTCGCCGACCTCGAAGAGGGCGCCGACATGGTGATGGTGAAGCCCGCCCTGCCCTACCTCGACGTTCTCCGCGAGGTGCGCGACGCGGTGAACGTGCCGGTGGCCGCCTACAACGTCAGCGGCGAGTACTCGATGCTGATGGCCGCGGTTCAGAACGGTTGGCTCGACGAGCGCCGGGCGATCGACGAAACGCTCACCAGCATTCGCCGCGCCGGCGCAGACATCATCATCACGTACCACGCCAAGCAGTGGGCGCGGGCGGCCGGGTAGCGGGGTCCCGGCAGGGCGCCGGTGGCGGTGGGCTTGCCGTAGACGTCGTAGGTGTAGCTCTTC
>CAYYYI010000073.1:8287-12372 GCA_964475735.1 uncultured Anaerolineaceae bacterium | reverse complement strand
GGGTGCCTGGCGGGCGCAGCGGCGCCTCTCGCCGCCGATACCGGCCCCCTGCCCGTGAGCGGCGTGGAGACACTAAGCCTGCGGGCCACGGAGTACTCGTTCGGGGTGGAGCGCCTTGAAGCTCGAGCCGGCCGTGTACAGTTCCGCATCGAAAATGCCGGCACTCAGCACCACGAACTCGTGCTCGTCCCCATCGATGGCAGTCGCCTCGGCATGCCCATCGCGCGCTCGGAGCCACTGCTCCCCGGGGAAACGCGCTACGTCCGCGCCGGCCTGCGGCCGGGCAAGTACCTCGTCGTATGCACGCAGGTGTCGCGTGTCGATGGTGGCGCCTCGTCGCACATGCCCCTCGGGATGTCGGCCGCCCTCGAGGTGGTCTCGTGAGGCGCGCGTTGCGCCGCCTGCGGACGCCCAACGTGGTGCTTGCCCAGGGCGTCAGCGTGATCCTCGCGGGGGTAATGGTCGTCAGCGTGGGTCTCGTTGCGCTGACGATGATGCGCGACGGCTCGGCCACGGCCACCCGGGACTCTCGCGCCGCGGCCCTGGCGCACGAGGTGAGCGCCGTCGCCACGCAGGTCGAGCTGATGGCTTCGTCCTGGGGTGGTCCCGCCGGCATGAGGCCCAGGCTCGTCGTTGAGGCTGCTGACCTTCTCAGCGCCGCCGAGGAGGACGCCGCCGAGCTTCACCGGCTCTCCGGCGCCGCCACCAGCCTCCAGGTTCTTGGCGCCGTCCGCGACGCCCGCGGCGAGTTGCTGAACTACGCTGAAACCGGCCAACCCCAGGACCTGGCCGCGTTCGCGGACCACGTGAGCGCCCTGCGCTCGCTGACGGCCGGCCTCGCAAGCACGCTGACAGCATCGGCAGACCAGCAGGGCTCGAACCTGGGCGCGGTACTCCGCCTCGCCTACGCAGCCACCGTTGTGGCAATGCTCCTGGGCGGGCTCGTCGTCGGCGGGACCACGTTCCAGACAAGCCGCCGTCTGAGAGCAGCGCTGACGAGCGCCCGCGAGGAGAACGCGCGTCTGGCCTCGGCCACGGAGGCGATGCGCCGCCGCAACGATCAATTCCAGGCCCTCAACCAGATCGTGAGCGAAATCACCGAAACCCTAAGCCTCAAGTACGTTGTGCAGACGACCATTCGCGAAGCCCGCAAGCTCGTTGGCGCCGATGTGGTCATCCTTCGCCTCCTTCGCGGCGACCATCTCGAACTCGCCGGGACGCTGCAGGACGTGGACGGCGACGTTGCCGGGCTCACTACGCTGAAGCTCGGGCAGGGAGTCGTCGGCCGGGCGGCACGGCGCGGCAAGTCGCTCCGAATCGGCGAAGACGCCGAAGAGACCCTCACTCCCGGCGAGGGCTTCCCCGGCGCGCAGTCAGGCGTGGTTGTCCCGCTCATCGTTGGCGCGCGCGTCGTTGGCACGCTCGCGTGCTGGTCCCGGCGGCCGAACCTCTTTACCGCTGAAGACCAGCAGGTCCTCGAGATGATGGCCTCCCAGGTCGCCACCGCCGTAGCAGCGGCCGATGCCCACGAGACCACCGAGCACGAGGCGCACCACGACGCCCTCACCTCGCTGCCCAATCGCCGGCAGCTCTTCCGCGAGATCCAGGAGCGCTTCGACCCGGCGCTCGCCGAAGGGCGCCAGCTTGCCGTGGTCATGGTTGATATCGACCACTTCAAGCGCTTCAACGACGAGTTCGGCCACAGGGTGGGCGACGTCACGCTTCAGCGCTTCGCCGAGACCCTCCGCACAGCGCTGCGCGAGACGGACAATGTCTACCGCTACGGGGGCGAGGAGTTCGTCATCATCCTGGAAGGGCTGCCGCCGCACGAAGCGGTCCATCTCATCGACCGTGTCCGCCAGGCCGTTGCCCGGACACCGCTCGTCGGCGAACACCTGGAGCCCATCGGCTCGGTCACGATGTCAGCCGGCGTCGCCTTCGGCCCCGCCAACGCCGGGCAGGTGGAAGAGCTGCTCCGCCTCGCCGACGCCGCTCTTTACCGCGCCAAGCATGAGGGCCGCAACCGCGTCTGCGTCCACGAAGATGATGCTCCCGCTGCTGCCGAAGCCGCCTGAGCCCGAGCCCTACAACGCCGCCTCCGCCTCGCCTTCGACCACAGACTCGCCCTGCTGGTTTACGGTGACCACGCGGATGGTGGCGATCTGCTTGCCGCCTTCGTGGCGGACCGCCGTCACCTCGCCCTTCGCCGTAAGCGTATCGCCGGGCCAGACCTGCTTCGTGAAGCGCACGCCGAACTTCCTCATTGCCGTGGGGCCGAGCCAGTCCGTGAGCATTCGCCCGGTAAGCCCCATCGAGAGCATCCCGTGGGCGAAGACCGATGGGTAGCCCGCCATGTTCTGCGCCACTGTGTCGTCGTGGTGAAGCGGGTTGAAGTCGCCGCTCGCGCCCGCGTACTTCACGATGTGGGTGCGGATCACGTTTTCGATGACCACGGCCTCGTGGGTGTCGCCAACTTTCAACTGCATGGTGGCCTCCTACTGGTCCACGGCGCGTTCGGTCTGTACGCCCACGGAGCGGGCGGTGACGCAAAGGACGCCATCCTGGTTGGTGTATTCGGTGATGGTCTCGCTGAATAGCAGCTTGCCCCCGCGCTTGCCCTGCTTCTCCCACGACTGGCCCGGCCGGGTGGTCACGGTCAGGGTGTCGCCAACGTAAACGGGGTGGTGGTACTCATAGTGCTGTTCGGCGTGGAGGCCGCGGCCGAGGCCTCCCCCGCCGCCGTCGCCGCGGTGGGCGGGCGGCGGGCCGGTGCGCGGGCGGGTGAGGTCGAGCGGATATTCGGGCTGCCAGTGGGCGCTCGACTGCACGAAAGTCGGCGGCGTGACAATGCCGCCGATGGCCTTCGTTGCCGCATGGTTCGGGTCGGAATACTCGGGGCGGATATCGAGTAGCGCCCGGGCGAAGAGCATGACCGCGCTGCGGTCGACCGGGAACTCGTAGGGGTCCGGCATGCGGGGCTCCTTGGGTGTGGATGCAAGCATCGTAGGGAGCGGGCAGCCGGTGGGCAACGAGGACAGGCCGGGATGAGCTCGCAGGCTTCACCCCGGCCTGCCCCTCGGCATCGATCAGGGCGTGGGCACGGAGAACTCCCACTCGCCGTCCTCGATGACCCCGTAGCCGCCGATCATGAATACGAGACGTGTGGCTCCGGTGGCGACGGGGCCCGCGAAGTCCCAGGAAGAGCCGGTGGGCGGGTAGTTCGCGCTGCCGTGTTCGAGCCGGTAGGAGTTGCCCAGGTCGTCAACCAGCCGTGCATTCTGCCCCGGGGACCCGCTGCCATTCAGCATGAGGCCGGTCGCCGGGTTGAGGTCCACGCGGACGCTGATGTACGGCACGCCTCCCTGTGAGGTCTCCACTATTTGGGCAGCAAGCGACTGACCGCCAATCGCCAGGCTCGCGCTGGCCCAAGCCCCCACTTTGCGCTCGAAGGTCGCCGTCGCCGGGACAGTCACGGGTCGGAGAGCGCCCGCGAAGCTGAATATGGCGGCGCTCCCGGAGCGAGGACGGTCGGCCAGCAGTTCTTCCCTTCCGCTCCCATCGCCAGGGAACGAGGCGGCCATGTCGCCCGTAAGCGCCGTAGGCGGCAGAGGACGGAGACCATCGGTATCACCTTCGACGTGATACCGAAGCCGCACCGCGGTAGCGTCGAATTCGACGCTATCGACGACGTATCGCCAGCCGTAGCCGGTCTCGAGTGTGGCTTTCGCCGTGGCGGCCTGGGGCGTGCCAGCCTTCCCGGGTGCAATCGTGACTCGAGCCTGCCAGGGGCCCTCGTGCCGAACGCCATCGCCGTCCGGCGGGATCACATAGTAGGCGCGAAGCGAGATGTCCACGGAGCGCGTCTCCGCTGGAAGGGCATTGCCGGTGAGAGTGAAGAGTGCCCGCGACCGGCCGGGGGCGACGGCATACTCGATGCCTTCCACGGCGAACCCGGGGATGGAGAGGTCCGAAAGATCGAGAACGGGGGCTTCACCGTCCTTAAGCGGCTCGTCGAGTTCGATCGCGAACTGAACAGTGGTGTTGAAGGCGGTGGCTGAGATGTTGTCGACCGTGAGGCCGGGAGA
>CAYYYI010000073.1:0-8187 GCA_964475735.1 uncultured Anaerolineaceae bacterium | reverse complement strand
GCATGCTAGCGCCAGGAGCCTGCTCCGAGGAGTCCCTCTTTTGGGGGATGGCTGCTGTCTGGCTGTAAAGGCTCTTTCCGTCCCCGGCTTGCCGGGCACGAGCCAGAGTGGTAAGCATCCGGCAAGCACTGCTGGGAGTGTTCAAGCGATGCCTGAGCGACCGGCACCCCTTTCGCCGCGCCATTGGGAGGTCCTTGCGCTCGTTGCGCAGGGGCTTGCGAACAAGGAGATCGCGGCCGAGCTGGGCATCGGCGTCGAAACCGTGAAGGGGCACGTCCGCACGATCCTCCGCAGGCTGGGGCTGCCGAACAGGGCGGCGGCGGCACGCTGGTATGCCGATTCGGTGAATACCGCTCACGACTGACCCCAAACTTGCCCTACCCTCACGTACACGGTAGATATTGAGATACAACTGAGCCGGGAACCCTCGTAGCCCGGACTCCTTTCTTCAAGGCAGGACCCTGAATTGGCGGAACACCGCAAACCCTTACCTCACCCTACCCCCGAAACGAAGGACTTCTGGGACGGCACAAAAGCCGGCGAGCTCCGGCTCCAGCGCTGCGACGAGTGCCAGAATGTCTACTTCCCCCCTCGCCCCTTCTGCCCGAAGTGCGCCTCGCGCTCGGTTAGCAGCTTCAAGGCGAGCGGCCGCGGGCGGCTCTACAGCTACGTCATCAATCACCGGCCCGCGCCCGGCTTCGAACACGACGCTCCCTACGCGATCGCCGTCATCCAGCTCGATGAGGGCCCGCGCATGATGACCAATATGGTCGAAGTCGAACAGACGCCTGAGGCGCTCGTGCTCGACATGCCCGTGGAGGTCACTTTCGAGCCCGGCAACGAACACCTGGACATTCCCAGGTTCCGGCCCGCCGCGGGGGCGAACCGATGAAGCCCGGGAGCGTAGCCATCGTCGGCGCCGCCGAGACGACGGAGATGGGCCTCATCCCCAACATGTCGGTGATTCAACTCCACGCCGACGCGGCCCTCAACACCATGAAGGACGCTGGCCTGGGACCAAAGGACATCGACGGCGTCGCCACCGCCGGCGAATCGCCCGTAGCGATTTCGCACTACCTGGGCATTACGCCCACGTGGGTCGACGGTACTTCAGTCGGGGGATGCTCGTTCATGCTGCATGTCCGCCATGCGGCGGCTGCCATCAACGAAGGCCTCTGCAACACCGTCCTCATTACCCACGGCGAAAGCGGCCGCTCGCGGGTCGGGTCCGGTGGCCGCTGGGGTGCGCCGTCGAGCCTGGCGGGCCAGTTCGAAGGCCCCTACGGCACTTCGGGCCCGCCCAGTTCCTTCACCATCCCCGTCCTTCGCTATATGAAGGAATACGGCCTCACCCACGAGCAGCTCGCGATGGTCTCTGTGGTCCAGCGCGAATGGGCAGGAATGAACCCGCGCGCCTCCTTCCGCGACCCCATCACGGTTGAGGACGTGCTCAACTCGCGCATGATTGCCTACCCGTTCCACCTGCTCGAATGCTGCCTGGTGACCGACGGTGGCGGCGCGCTCATCCTCACCTCAGCCGACCGCGCGAAGGACTTCCCCCAGAAGCCCGCCTACATCATCGGCACGGGCGAAAGCTGCGAAACGCCGATGGTCAGCCAGATGGAGGATTTCACGACTTCGAAGGCGTTCCGTGTCTCTGGCAAAAAGGCCTTCGACGAAGCCGGCATCAGGCACGACGACGTCGACCACCTGATGATCTATGACGCCTTCGCCCACCTGCCCATCTATGCGCTCGAGGACTTGGGCTTCTGCAAGCGGGGCGAGGCTGCCCAGTTCATCTGGGAAGGGAATACGCGCCCTGGCGGGAAGCTGCCGCTCAACACCAACGGTGGCGGGCTTAGCTACATGCACTCCGGCATGTACGGCATGTACGCCCTCCAGGAGAGCGTCCGCCAGATGCGCGGCATCGCCCCGGCGCAGGTGCCGGGCGCGAAGATCAGTATTGCCCACGGCGTGGGTGGCATGTTCGCTGCCAGCGGCACCATCATCATGTCGAACGAACGGCCCTAGACGGGGCCACAGGCCAATGGCCCGGGGCCGGTGTACGACACTCGCCCCGGGCCTCAGTCCATCTGCGCCCGCCTGCCGGGCGAAGGGAGCCAGAGCGTGACCCAGCATCCGGCATCGGACGGCCAGCGAACCTGCCTCGTCATCGGCCTGACGGGAACGATCGCGGCGGGCAAGTCGACCGTGGCTCAGTTGCTCGAAGAGCGCGGCGCTGTGCACTGCGACGCCGACAAGCTGGTCCACCGGCTGTACGACCCGGGGACGCCGGGATTTGAGCGGGTGGTTGCCGAGTTTGGCGAGGACGTCGTGGGCGCGGACGGCTATGTCGACCGGAAGGTGCTAGGGGCGAAGGTCTTCGGCAAGCCGGCCGAAATGGCGAAGCTGACTCGCGCCATGGGCTCTATCACCGACCTCATCAAGAGCGAGATCGATCGCTGGCGGGCAGAGCTCGGCCCGGGGGACGTCGCCGTGATGGAGGCGGTGAACCTAATGGAACCGGGCTATGCGCGCTGGTGCGACCAGACCTGGCTCATCGGCGTCGACGATGAGATCGCCCGCCAGCGCCTCATCGAGACGCGCGGAATGAGCGCGGAGGAGGCGAACCAGCGGCTCGCCTCGATGCGACCCTTCGAGCAGCGCGCTCCCGGGGCCGACTGGACCTGCAAGAACAACAGCACACGCGAAGAGCTCGCCGCGGCCGTGAACGCCGAGTTGGACCGGATCGTCGCCCTCCACCAGGCAGGTGAACTCCCGGCCTCGGTCTTCGAACCGTGGTGGCAGGCGCTCGTCGCCGCCGCGCGCCCCATGCTCCGGGCGTCCGGCCAGAAGCTCGCCGACGAGGTCTAGCGAGACGCTAGTTCGTCCGGATACTCATTGATGAACCTCCGCGGACTGATGACGCGTCCGGGGAGATCCGTGCTCTCGATGAGAGCTTGGTCGCCGGTGACGAGGACAGAATCGGGGACCGCTGCGAGCATGTCCCAAAGGTGCTGGTCAGATGCATCCGGGCATACGGGCCCAACCACGGGTTGGGCCGGGGCCGCAACTGAGGCTATGTGGTTAACAAGACGGCGCACCGCGCCGCGGCTCATTCCATGACGGCGGACCAGCCGCGGCCGCGAGAGGACCGCCTCGTATTCTTCAAGAAGCGCCCGAGAGACGACGACCTCGATCTTGCCGCTGAGAATCGCCGCTACAAGCGCTGCGCTGGGGCTCCCGGGCATTCCGATGGCAGCACTGGCCAGCACGCTCGTGTCCAGTATCACCCTGGGCAGGAAGCTACCCGTCGCCTTCTAACGGCTTTCGCCCGGCTTCCCTTCGGAAGGCGTGAGTCTCCTCGATCGCAAGCTGCTGTACCTGATCCTCGTCGAGAGGCGGTTTCGCGGCGGCCGCATGTGCCCATGCCCGTTCGAGTATCTCCAGAGGCGACTCGGTGCGGACCCCCGCTCTGTCCAGGCTCTCCTCGATTACCGCGTCCATGGTCGTGCCGCGCCGGGCGGCCACCTCGCGCAGCGCCTTGTGGCGTTCATCGGAGAGGGTGATTGTCAGCCTTGCCATGTTCCGATCATACCACTCTGGCCTCCCCTCCTACGGTAGCAGGCTCGGGTTCATCGCCACGCCGTTGTGGATCATGAAGCTGCGGACGATGTTCGCCTGGTCGCGGCTGTGCGTCTCCGCTTCGAAGTTCTCGATCTGCTCCATGTACTCGCGACGAGCCCGTGTGCGCAGAACGTAGACGTCGCGGTCCTTGCCCGGCCGAAGGCAGTCGTCGATCATTTCGTCCGGCCCCTTGCCGATGCGCTGGCAGAAGCGCGTGAGCGTCTCTAACAGGTCGTCGTTGAGCGCCTTGCGGCCCCACAGGTCGAGCCGGCTGGCGAGCCAGCGGTGGGTCGTCTCGGCGTTGCGGACGCTGGCGGCGTCGATGTCAGTCATTCCAGTCTCCTCACTCCTGCGGCAGGCCGAGCATGCGCGAAAGGGCGCGCACCTCACGCTCCCGCCACGGCACCGGCGCCGGCCGCCCGCCGAGACCCGACTCGGCCAGCGATTTGGCCAGTTGCGGATCGCGCGCGAACGGCTCGGCCGCGCTCTGCTCGAAGAACATGCTCTCGAAGGGCGGGCGCGGCTCCTGGCCCCCCGCTTCCCACGATTCGGCCGGGTAGCCAAGGAACATGCCCATCACGGGCTCCCAGGTATCGGGCGTCCGGAGCACCTCCTTCGCGCCCGCTTCGTCGAAGGGCGCCAGGCAGGCCGCCAGCCCCTCATCGAGCGCAGCGAGGAGCCCCTGTGCCATCGCCAGCCCGGCATCGGCGTTGCCGCCACGCTGGGGACCGGCGTCGAGGCCGGGCATGAGCACTTCGGGCAGCACCACTTGCTGGACATAACGGTGACTCCACCCGTGAGGCGGACCAAGTGCCCCGATCGCTACGAGCGTGCCGGAGGCCACCGTCGGCCACTTCTTCTCCTCCACGGCCACCCGCCGGGCGTCCATGTCGTTGTACCAGAAGATGTAGACCGGCGCCGTGTCCACCAGCGCCGCCGAAAGGGGCGTCTTCAGCTTCTCGCGCTCCTCGGCGGTGAGGCTGTCGCGGTAGGTAACAATGGCCTTCGAGAAGGCCGTGTTCACCGCGCGCGACGAGCGCCTTCCCGCTTCGAGGATGACCTGCACCTTCGGCCGCTCCACCGGCCTGTAGGGCAGGAAGTACTGGAAAGTGCGCTGACGGCCAACTACCTGTCGAAAGTCCATCGTTCCCCTCCTAGTCCGGCAGCCCGTACTTGCGGGCGAGGCCGCGAACCTCGTCCATGCGCCACGGGAAGGGCGCCTCTTCCTGGATCATCCCCGCCGCCTTCAGCCGTTCCACCACCGCGGGCTCCCGGTAGAATGGGTGGCCATAGTGCAGCTCGAAGAAGTCCTCCTCGAACGGTTCGCGCGGGCGCTGGCCACCCGCCTCAGGCGTCTCGCCCGGGTAGCCAAGGAGCATGGGGCTCGACGGTACCCACGAATCGGGAATCCCCATCACAGCCTTCGCCGCGGGGACGCTCACAGCCGAGAGCAGCGCCCCCAGCCCTTCGTCGAAGGCCGCCAGCAGAGCGTAGTCCTGGGCGATTCCGATGGCGGTTCGCGCCAGGCGGAGCGCTTCGCGTGAGGCCAGCCGCGGTTTCCCGTCGGGCCCGGGCGGTCCCATTGGCACCCTGTCCGGATCATCGGCGAGCGACTTGAGGTAGGCGGCGGCCGTGCCCTTCACGAACTCAGGCGTCCAGCCATGGCTGCGGTTCAACACTCCCCCATCTACAAGCTGGCCAAAGCCGCCGCCTGTCCGGGCCGCCTCCTCCAGAGCGTCCATGTCGGCGAAGAAGAAGACGTAGACCGGGGCCATGTCGAGCTGGGCCGTAGTCGTCGGCGTTTTCAGTTGGGCCATCTGCTCCGGGGTCAGCCGGTCGCGGTGGAGGACCACGATGCGGATGAAGTCGACTTCGAGCACTCTTGGCGCCCGGTAAATGGCTTCGAGGATGGCCTGGATCTTCTCCCGCTCCACCTCGCGCCATGGCTCGAAGAACCGGATGGACCGCCGCCGGCCGATCACCTCTTTAAGTTCCAAGTTCCTCTCCTTTCGTCCTCCGGGCCGGGCCCGCTGGTGACTGGCATCAGCCAGTGAAGATGCCCCCTGCCGGGTGCAGGATCTCCCCCGTGAAGTACGACGACTCGTCCGAGGCCAGGAAGAGCGCGGTGCTGGCAATCTCCTCGGGCTGGCCGAAACGGCCCGTGGGCGTCATGCCCAGCGCCCAACGGGCCCGCCCCTCGTCGGTGCGGAGGGCCTCGGTCATGGGGGTCTCAACGAAGCCGGGGCCGATCGCGTTCACGCGGATGCCCGTTGTGGCCAGCTCCAGCGCCAACACCTTGGTGAGCATCCAGACGCCCGCCTTGCTGACGCTGTAGGCCCCACCCGGTAGCGGCACCTTCGCCGCCACCGAGGCGATGTTGATGATGCTCCCCGCCCGGCGGTTTGCCACCATCCAGCGGGCCACCGCGCGGTCCGAGAAGAGCACCCCATAGAGGTTCACATCGACCACCCGGCGGAACTGCTCCGTGGGCATGGTGAGGGTCGTCACGGGCTCGGCCGGTTGCTCCGACGGCGGCCGCGCGGTACCAATGCCCGCCGCCGCCACGAGGATGTCTACTCCTCCGTAGGCCGCCACGCAGCGCTGGACCATTTCGTCGTTGTTCGCCTCGACGGACGTGTCGACCGCGACGGCGAACGCCTGCCCACCCGCGGCTTCTATTTCGTGCACAGTCTGCGCCGCTCCCTCGAGGCTGAGGTCTGCGACGCACACCGAAGCGCCTTCGCTGGCGAAGCGGATGGCGCAGGCACGCCCGATACCGCTGCCGCCGCCCGTGATGATGGCGGCCTTGCCCTCCAGACGGCCGGTCATTCGCGGCTCCTCAGCGCTTGAAGACGAGGATGTTCACCCCGCCTATGCCAGCGTTGTGGATGAGTCCAACCTTCGCGTCGCCGCCCTTCACCTGGCGGGGGCCGGCTTCGCCCGTGAGCTGGCGGAAGATCTCGGTCACCATGGCAGCGCCTGTTGCGCCAATGGGGTGTCCGCGCGAGAGCAGTCCGCCGTCAGTGTTCACGGGGATGTCGCCCGTGATCTCCGTTCGGCCTTCCCAGACGGCCCTCGCCCCTGCGCCGGCCTTCACCAGCCCCAGGCCTTCGATGGTGAACACCTCGCCCGGGCTGAAGGCGTCGTGCACCTGCGTGACGTCGACGTCCTCGGGGCCAATGCCGGCGCGAGCGTAGGCCTGGTTGGCAAGCCGGGTCACTTCGCCCGTGTTCGTCTCCGCATCCCCTTCGCCGTCATCGTCCGATTCGAACTTGCCCGAACCGGTGGCCCACCCGGCCACGGTCATGCTGCGGCGGGCGCCGTATTTCGCCGCCTTTTCCTTGGCGCAGATAACGACTGCGGCCGCGCCGTCGGTCGTCGGCGAACACTGCAGCAGCGTGATCGGGTCGGCGATCATGCGCGAGGCGAGCACCTCTTCGATCGTCACTTCCTTCTGATACTGGGCGTACGGGTTCATCGCGCCGTTGCGGTGCGACTTCACCGAAACCTGCGCGAACATCTCCGGGGTGGCTTCGTGGTCGGCCATGTAGCGTTGGGTCTGCAGCGCGTACGCGGCGGGCATGACCGAAAGCCCCATCACCGTCTGGTAGCTTGTCTGCTCGGAGATCTGGAGCATGCCGCGCTGCATCTTCTCGAAGCCAACAACGAGCGCCGTGTCGTAGACGCCGTTGGCGACGTTGAGGTAGGCCTCGCGGAAGGCGCTCGTCGAGCTGCCGCAGGCCATTTCGATGTTAATGATGGGAATACCTGTCTGCCCCATCTCAGAGACAACGCTCAGCCCGGCGCCCATGCCGGCCAGCACGCGGCCAACGTAGGCGACCTCGATGTCTTTGAACGGCACGCCCGAATCGTCGAGGGCGTTCTTGATCGCCTCGCGGCCCAGGTCCTGGAGGCTCTTGTCGGGGAACCGGCCGAACCGGTGCAAACCGGCCCCGAGGACTACAACTTCGCGCATTGCTACTCTCCTTCGCGCTGGGGCGCCAGGCCTACTTCGCGGGCTGGGCCATGAACGAAACAACGGTGGCGCCCGACTCGTCCTCCATCACCCGGTGGGCGATGAGGCGCACGCGGTCGCCGATCTTGAGCTTCTCGGGGTCGCAGTTTGCGGCGATGGTCTGCACCGTGGGCCCGTTGTCCAGCTTCACCCGGACGATGGCATAGGGCGGGGTAATGGCGGCCCCTGGCGGTTGCTGGCGAACGACGGTGAACGTCTCTATCTTCCCCGAATCGGAGAACTCCGTGTCCTCCATGTCGCCGCTGGTGCAGGCGGCGCAGTAGTGGCGCTTCGGGAAGAAGGGCTGGCCGCAGGCGCGGCAGCGGTTCCCCAACAACCGCACCGGAGCGTCCAGCCTGTCGGGCAGATTGAACATCCCCGGGCGCAGGGGCTTGAGGCTCGCGGCCGAACCGGCCGCCGTGGGCGTGTTGGTCATCGGACCCTCCTGGATGTGGCCGTAGTCTACGCCGAATCCGGGGCGATGGGGATGGCCCGGTTTCGCGAGCGTCCACCCGTTGCGCTTACACTACCCGGGCAGGCGCCAA
>CAYYYI010000072.1:10678-12435 GCA_964475735.1 uncultured Anaerolineaceae bacterium | reverse complement strand
GTAATCGTAACGCATCCCCCGCGGACGGCTGAAGCCCTACTCCGGGCACGGCGGCCCCGGTAGACTCGCCGGCGGAGCCGCCACGAACGCTGCGGCCGATGGAGTGCAGACGTGAACCTCTTTGACCTTTCCGGCGAAGCCGCCTTCATCACCGGCGGCAATGGCGGCATCGGGCGCGGGATCGCCCTCGGGCTCGCTGCCGCCGGTGCAGACATCGCCATCGCCGCCCGCGATTCCCGCAAGTCCGAATCCGTGCGCGCGGAGGTCGAAGCCCTCGGCCGCCGCGCCGTCACCGTGGACTGCGATGTGACCTCCCGGGCGAGCATCGACGAGGCGGTGACGGCGGCCCTGGCGGCGCTGGGGAAGATTTCCATCGTCGTCAACAACGCCGGCATCGGCCGCGGGGGCCCTCCCGAGACGCTGACCGAGGATGACTGGGACGCGGTGGTCGACACGAACCTGAAGGGCACCCTGCTGGTGTCGCAGGCCTGCTTCCCGGCGCTCGTGGCCCGCGGCCGCGGCAAGATCATCAATATCGGCTCTGAATACTCGATTTTCGGCTTTCCGAACGGCCTGCCCTACGGGGCGAGCAAGGGTGGCGTCATCACCCTCACATTCGGCCTCGCCGATGCCTGGGCGGCCCACAACATCCAGGTCAACGCCCTCATCCCGGGAGTCATCGAGACTGACATCTGGCGGGGCGCGCTTTCTATCCCCGACTTCCGCAGCCGCCTGGAGCGGCGCACCCCCGCGGGACGTATCGGGCTGCCCGAAGACCTCGCCGGGCCGGCCGTCTTCCTCGCCTCCCGCGCCTCCGACTTCGTCACCGGCCAGTGGTTCGCAGTCGACGGGGGCATCAACATCGCCGATCCGGTCACCCACTGACGCTCACTCGTCGGGGATTTCTATCCCCCGGAAGTGCTCGACGTGGGCGGCCTGCCCGCCCGGGCCGAGGTCGACGCTGACCACGTCGATGCGCGCGCGCTCGGGGTCGATGCCGGCCGCTTCGCAGTAGTCCATGGCGCACTGCCACATCCGGCGCAGCTTGGTGTCCCCCAACGTCTCGGCGGCGAGGCCCGGCATTGCGCGCCGCGTGCGCACCTCAACGAAGACCACGTCGTTGCCATCGTGGGCAACGATGTCGATCTCCCCGCCGCGGGTGCGAACGTTGCGGGCGACGATGGCCAGGCCATTCGCCTCCAACCGGTGCACGGCGATGCGCTCGCCGAATTCGCCGAGGCGCTGGCGTTCGTTCACTGCGGCGGGGCCCACAGCGCAACGGGCGCATAGGAACCTCGGTGGATGGGGCAGGGTCCGCGGGCGGCGAGCAGCCGCTTGTGCTCAGGCGTGGGGTAGCCCTTGTTCCGGCAGAAGGCGTAGCCGGGGTACTGCTCGCAAAGCTCCTGCATCAGCGCATCGCGGGCGACCTTGGCGACGATGGAGGCCGCGGCCACGGCCACGCTGAGCATGTCGCCCTTAATGACCGGCCGTACGTTCGGGAGCGGCAGGTCCAGCGCGTCGGAGATGATGTAGCCCGGCTGCTCTGGGAGTTGCTCGAGGGCGCGCATCATGCAGAGCCGCCGCGCGGACAGGATGCCGATGCGGTCGATCTCCTCGTGGGTCGCCCAGCCGATGGCGAAGGGCACGGAGCGGCGTATGTCGTGCGCGATCGCCGCGCGGGCGGGCTCGGAAAGAAGCTTGGAGTCGCGCACCAGCCGGAACCACGGAAAGCGGCGGTCCCCGGTAAGGGCGACGGC
>CAYYYI010000072.1:7669-10578 GCA_964475735.1 uncultured Anaerolineaceae bacterium | reverse complement strand
CGGCCCTGCTGCGCGGCACGAAGCCCGGCGCCGAAAAGCGCTACGTCGGCAAGCGGGCCGGTGAGCACGCCCTCTCGCAGTCGGGCATCGAGGCGCTCATCGTCCGCCATGCGCGCGCGGGGAAGGTCGTGGCCCGGCTGAAAGGGGGCGACCCCTTCGTCTTCGGGCGCGGCTCGGAAGAGGCGCTTGCCTGCGCCCGGGCGGGCATCCCTTTCACGGTCATCCCGGGAATCACCTCGGCCATCGCAGCGCCCGCCTACGCGGGGATTCCGGTCACGCACCGGGGCGTCTCCGCCTCGTTCATGGTGGTCACGGGAAGTGAGGCGGACGAGGCCGGAGGCGAATCGAGCGTCGACTGGGACTCCGCCGCGCGCGCGGGAACGCTTTCCATCCTTATGGGCGCGTCTACGCTGGGAGAGGTCATGAGCCGCCTCATGGCGGCGGGGAAGGACCCTGCGACCCCCGCGGCCTGCGTGCGCTGGGGTACCCGCGCCGGCCAGGCGGTGGTGCAGGGCACGGTGGGCGACATCGCCGCGCGCGTCGCCGAGGCGGGGCTCTCTGCGCCGATAGTCACCGTCGCCGGTCCTGTGGTGAACCTGGCCCGCGAGATAGCGTGGTTCCGGCCGGGGCCGCTTGCGGGGCGATCAGTTGTGGTAACCCGCGCGCGGGACCAGGCGAACGGGCTTGCGGAGAGGATAGAGGAGATGGGTGCGGTTGTGGTCGAAGCGCCCGTCTTCCGAATAGAGCCACGTACGCCGAACGCCGCTCTGCGCAGGGCGCTGAGGACACGGCCCGATTGGGTCGTCTTCACGAGCGCCAACGCCGTGCGCGCCTGTATCGATGAGCTTTTCGCCGCCGGCCTCGACGCGCGCGCGCTGGGAGCGTCGAAGATCGCTGCCGTCGGGCCGGGCACCGCGTCCGCTCTTGCAGGTGCGGGGCTTCGGCCGGACTTCGTTCCCCCGGCGTCAAACGCCGAATCGCTCGCGAACACGTTGCCCGGTGTGGAGAGCCAGCGCGTGCTCCTGCCGCTCTCTGCCCTGGCCGATGACCGCCTGGCGCGTGGTCTCTGCGAACGCGGCGCGCTTGTCGAACAGCTTGCCGCATACGATGTCGTGCCCGAGCCGCTGGACGCCGACCAGGCGCGCGAGGTGCTCGAGGCGGACGCCATCACATTCACCAGCGCTTCGACGGCGCGGTATCTGCGGATGGCGCTCGACGAGGCCGAGGTGGGCAGCCGAGTTCGACTGGTCAGCATCGGTCCGCGAACAACCGGGGCCGTGCGCGAGGCGTTCGGCCGTGTCGATCGCGAAGCCGCAGCTCCGAGCCTCGATGCGCTCGTCGAAGCCGTGCAGGAGGCCCTCGCATGGGACTGATGATCGACATGCAGCCATCGGCAGGGCGGGCGCTGGTCATTGGCGGCGGCAAAGTCGCGACGCGCAAAGTGAAGAGCCTGTCCGAGGCGGAGTTCGCGGTCACAGTGATCGCGCCCGAAGTCTCCGCGGAGATCCGGCTGGCGCCGTGGGTCACGGTGGTCGAGCGTGAGTTCGGGCCTGGAGACCTGCAGCAGGAGCCGGGCTGGGCCCTTGTGATGGCGTGTACCGATTCGCGTGAAGTCAACCGCGAGGTGGGCCGGCTGGCGCGGCTTGCCAACCTCCCCGTGCTCGTCGCCGACGCCCAGGACGAAAGCACCTTCTTCATGCCCGCGGTCATGCGCGACGGCGAGCTGGCGGTGTCCGTCTCGACCGGGGGCGCTTCGCCCACCACCGCGCGCTGGATTCGGGAGCAGATTGCCGGTGCGCTGGGGCCGGGCTGGGGGAAGATGGTCGCCCTTGCGCGAGCGGAGCGTGAGACCCGGATGGGGCGCCGCCGCCCGGGGGCCCGAGCCGAAGACGATGAGTAGGGCGCTCGTCCTGGCGGGCCATGGGTCGCACCTGGACGCCGCCTCCAGCCGCCCGGTGCACGAGCACGCCCGCCGCCTGCGCGAGCGGGGGACGTTCGACGAAGTGTACGCCGCGTTCTGGAAGGAGGAGCCGCCGCTTTCGCGCATCCTCGACGGCTGCGAGGCCGGGGACGTGACGGTTGTCCCGGTCTTCATCTCAAACGGGTACTTCACGCGCGAGGTGTTGCCGCGCGAGCTTGGGCTTTCAGGGCGCCTCTCGCGAGTGCGGGGGAAGCTCGTGCGCTACACCGAGCCGGTTGGCTGCCACCCGTCGCTCGCCGGGGTGATAGCTCAGCGCGCGATAGAGGCCGGCGCGGGCCCGGCCACGGGTGTGGCAGTGCTCGGGCACGGGACCCCACGCAACCCGGAGTCGGAGCGCAATGTCTTCTACCAGGCGGAGCTTGTGGCGAAGATGGGGCGGTTCGCATCGGTCGCGGCGGTCTTCCTCGAGCAGGAGCCGCACATGCGCGACGTGTTTCGCCACCTGCCCACCGGCGATGTAGTGATGGTCCCACTCTTCGTGGCGGAGGGCTGGCACGTGGGAGTCTCCATCCCCGAGGACATGGCCCTGGAAGGCGCGCAACTGCGCCGCGATGGCCGCACCCTCCGCTACGCCGCTCCTGTTGGGACCCACCCGCTTGTGGCGGACGTGATCGAGGAACTGGCCGCCGGGGCGGCCGCCTGGCAATGAACATCGACTCCACCATCGCTGGCAGGCGCGACTTCATGCTCGGCGAAATCGAGGTTCGTTTCGATGGCACCGGCGCGGTCGTCTCGGGCCCGCGCGGAGACGAAGCAGGCGTCGCGGATGTCGCCCCCGACGCACTGCGTGAGTGGGTGCGCCAGGACGATCGCGGCCGGTACCGTCCGCTTCCCGGCGCGCGCACCATGCGCCGCGGCTGGCAGGTGCGTTGCCGCGACGACGGGGAACTTCTCGCTGCCCTCGACGCGATCTACCCCCTCGCCCGGC
>CAYYYI010000072.1:0-7569 GCA_964475735.1 uncultured Anaerolineaceae bacterium | reverse complement strand
GGCGGCGCGCCGCGGCCGATTGTGCGCGGGCAGGGGGCGCACACCTTCGATGCCGATGGGTCCCGGTATATCGACTACGTGGGCGCATTCGGTCCGCTGCTGCTCGGCCACGCCCACGCGGCAGTTACAGCGGCGATACAAGCAGCGGCCGCCGAGGGCACGGCCTTTGGCGCGCTCACGCCGGGCGAAGTGGAACTCGGACGCCGGATCGTCGACGCCACGGGGCTTGAGCGCGTCCGCTTCGTCAACTCCGGCACCGAAGCGACCATGACCGCCATCCGCCTTGCCCGCGCCGCCACGAATCGGGACGTGGTGGTGAAGTTCGATGGCGGCTACCACGGGCACAGCGACGGCCTGCTGGTGAAGGCGGGCAGCGGGGTTGCCACCCTCGGGCTGAGCGATTCCGCCGGCGTTCCGCAGGCTATTGCCGGGCTCACAGCCGTGCTGCCCTACAACGATGCGGCCGCCCTTTCGGAATGGTTCGCCGCGCACGGGAGCCAGACCGGCGCAGTCATCGTCGAGCCTATCGCCGGGAACATGGGGCTGGTAGCGCCCGAGAGCGAGTTCCTCGACGCCCTGCAAACGCTGCCGCGAAAGCACGGCGCCCTCCTCATCGCGGACGAGGTGATCACGGGATTCCGTCTGCGATACGGCCTGTCGGGTCTTCTACCCAACGCGGACCTCGTCTGCCTGGGGAAGATCATCGGCGGCGGCCTGCCGGTCGGAGCCTTCGGAGGGCGTGCCGAACTGATGTCGCTCATCGCGCCCGAGGGGCCCGTCTACCAGGCGGGCACGCTGAGCGGGAATCCGCTGGTGATGGCGGCCGGCGTGGCCACTCTCGACGTGCTTGCCACCGGGGCGCCCTACCGCCGTGCGGAGGAGCTGGCGCGCCACCTGGAGAACGCGCTCACGGCGGCCAGCAAGCGCGCGGGGGTCGAGGCTGCCGTCGCCCGGGTGGGCTCGATGATCACGCTGTTCTTCCGCGCAGCGCCGCCACGAAACTACGCCGAGGCGCGCGAGTCGGACACGGCGAAGTTCGCTGCCTTCCATGCGGCCATGCTCGCTCGCGGCGTCATGCTCCCGCCCTCGCAATTCGAAACATGGTTCGTGTCCGCCGCGCACACCGAGGACGACATCGACGCGACCGCCTTCGCCGCGCACGCGGCGATGTACGAAGCCGCGACAGCATGACAGGCGTCAGAACGCTCCGGCTCGGCACGCGCGGCAGCCGGCTTGCGGTAGCCCAGAGCGAACTTGTCGCCGCAGCGCTCCGCGCCGCCCACCCGGGCCTCCGCGTCGACCTCGTTCAAATCACCACCGCGGGCGACCGCGACCAGTCGACGCCACTCCCCGAAGGCACGGGCTGGTTCACGACCGCGATCCAGGACGCGTTGCTCGCCGGCGAGGTCGACCTTGCCGTCCATAGCTACAAGGACCTCCCGACCCGCGGCCCCGGGGGCCTCGTCATCGCCGCCGTGCCACTGCGCGAGGACCCCCGCGACGCGCTCGTGACCAGCGACGGTTCGACGCTAGCGCAGCTTCGGCCGGGCGCGATCGTGGGCACAAGCTCGCCGCGGCGCGAAGCGCAGGTGCGTGCCATGAGGCCCGATCTCGAGGTGCGGCCCATCCGGGGCAACGTCGACACGCGCGTCGCGAAGGTTGATGCGGGCGAGTTCGACGCGGCGGTGCTCGCCCTTGCGGGGCTGCGCCGGCTTGGGCTGGAGAACCGCGCCACGGAGGTCTTTGGCTTCGACCGGATGCTCCCGGCCCCGGCCCAGGGCGCCCTGGCGGTGGAGTGCCGCGCAGATGACCCCGTAACTCGCGCGCTGGCAGGCGCCATCGACGACGCGGCGGTCGCCACCTGCGTGCTGGCGGAGCGTTCGTTCCTCGCCGCCCTCGAGGCGGGCTGCAGCTTCCCGGCGGCCGCCCACGCACAGCTTGCCGGAGCCGCGCTGACCATCGAGGCGATGGTCGCGCGCGACGGCCGCGTTGTTCGCGCCCGGAGATCCGTGCCAGTTGCGGCAGCCGTTGAGATCGGTCGCGCCCTTGCCGAGGAGCTTCTGAGGCAGCGGTAGGCTTAAGAAATGGAAAGGGCGGGGGCGCAGTGGGGTGCGCCCCCGCCCGGGGGTATGGGCAGCGTGGCGCCGGGGGATGGCCGCTACATGCCCGTCTCGAGCGCCGCCTGGTGTCGATGGCCGACAGCCGCCGCCGGCGCGCCTTCGACGTTGACCTTCGGCAGCCAGTTGAGCCACGAAGGCAGGTACCAGTTCAGGTCGCCCAGGAGCGCCATGCTGGCCGGCACCAGCACCGTGCGGATGATGGTCGCATCGAGGATGACCGCCACCGCCAGCCCGAAGCCCATCTGCTGGAACATCGTCAGTTCGCCCATGGCGAAGCCGCCGAAGACCGCGACCATGATCAGAGCAGCGCCTGTGATCATCCCCGCCGTTGTCTGCACGCCGAACCGCACCGAGGCCGCGTTGTCGCCGGTGGCATCGAAGTGCTCGCGGATACGGGTGAGCAGGAACACGTGGTAGTCCATCGAAAGGCCGAAGAGCATCGCGAACATGAAGAGCGGCACCCACGATTCGATGCGTTCGACCTGCTGGAAGCCGAGAAGGTCAGCACCCACGCCCTCCTGGAAGACGAGCGTCATGACCCCGTAGGCGGCTCCAACGGAGAGCAGGTTCATGACGATCGCCTTCAGCGGCACCACGATGCTGCGGAAGACCACGAGCAGGATCAGGAAGCTCAGCCCCAGCACGAAGGCCAGCACGATGGGCGTGTACTGGCTGATGACGGCGCTGTAGTCGATGTCGATGGCCGTTTCGCCGCCAACGGAGACGCGCGCGCCCGTTCCGGTGAAGGCCCCCGCGATGTGCTCCGAGCGCAGCCGTTCGATGGCGGCGATGGCGTGGTCGCCGTGGGGGTCGCCGCTCGTGGCAACCGTAATCAGGGCGAGGTCGCCCGCCTGGTTGACCTCCACTGTGGGCCGGCTGAAATCGGCGTCGTTGTGGAGGCGCAGGCGCAGGTCGTCGATGGCCGCTTCGACTTCCGGCGAGCGGACGTCAGGAGCCTCGACCACGATGTTCGTGGGGCTCAGCAGTCCGGCGCTGAACTCCTCATCGAGCATCGTGAATGCCTGGTAGGCCACGCTCCCGCGGGGGAGCGAGCCAATGCCGGCGAACCCGAGCTTCGAGCCGAGATACGGCGTCGCAGCCGCGAGGAGCAGGACGACCGCCGCGACCACGCTCAGCATGCGATGGTCCATGACCAGGGCCGCTGTTCGCGCCCAGATTCCGCCCTCGCGCGCCTGGCGGCGCCGGTTGCCGGGCAGGGGGATAGTCCCCAGGTTGATGCGGTCGCCGAACAGGCGGAGGAGGGCGGGAAGGAGCGTGAGGGCCGCGCCAACAGCGACGGTGACCACGATCACCGCGCCCGCCGCAAGGCTCTGGAAGATGCTGGACGGTACGAGGAAGAGACCGGCGAGGGCGACGATCACCGTCATGCCCGAGAAGAGCACGGCCCGGCTCGCTGTAGCCCCGGCGTGGACGATCGCCTCGTCGCGGGCGCGGCCGCCAAACCGCTCCTCGCGGAACCGCTGGATGATGAGCAGGGAGTAATCGATGCCCACGGCGAGGCCCGTCATCGAGATCATGTTCACGGTGAAGATGGAGAGGTCGAAGACGCGGGCGGCGACCGCGGTCACGCACACCGAGATGGCGATGGCCACGATGCCCATCACGAGCGGCACCCCGGCTGCCACAAGCGCCCCGAAGACGACCACGAGCACCAGCAGGGCGATGGGAAGGCCAACGATCTCCGCGGCTTCGAGGTCGTGCTGGGATGTTTCGGTGAAGGCGCGGGAGATGCTCCCGCCACCGCCGGTGACCACGGTGTAGCCGTCGCGGCCGTTGTACCTTTCGAGGAGCGTCATCAGCGGTTTCACCGTCGACTCCGCGTCCTCAATCGACCCGGCAAGCACCACGGGCACGAGCAGTGTTGCCCGGTCGTCGGAAACCAGCGACAAATCGAGGGAATCGTAGAAGTTGACGACAGCGGCCACGCCGGGAGTGGCCGTGATTTCGCTGATTAGCTGGCCGGCGAGGTCGCGGAATTCCGCATCGGTCACCTTCCCGTGGTCCGAATTCACGAGCACGAATTCGCGCACGGGCTCCGGACCACGAAGGCGGTTCTCAAGGAGGTCATCGGCGCGGCCGGCCTCGGTCTCGGTTCGCATTTCGGCGGCCGTGGAAAGTGTGCCGCCGACGGTGGAGGCAGCCCCAATTCCGGCCGCGAGGAGAAGGAGCCAGGCCGCGACAACGAGCCACGGACGGCGGACCGCGAAGTGGGCGAGATGTTCGGTGAGCGATTTCTTGTTCATGGTGTTCTTTCCCTGGTAAAGAATGATCGGTTAGGGGGTTGGCCGAAGCGGCTGCGCGATGAACCGGAGAAGAAGCTTCAGGGAGTCCTCGGCCGAGATCTCGCCTTCGTCCAGTTCGAGCCGAATGAGGCCAACGCCCATGACAAATGCCGTCAGGAGTACGGCCAACTCGCGCGGGTCAACGTCAGGGGCGATTTCGCCGTTCTGCTGGGCCTGCGCCGCGAAGCCTTCGACGAGATCGATGACCCAGCGGCGAAACTCCTTCGTTTGTTCGCTCACGATGCCGCCTTGACGCGCCGAACCGAGCGCGCATTCGAGATCGAGGCAGATCGTGTCGCGGTCGAGGATGTCGGCGAGCGAGAGGCGCCCGGCTTCCGCCATCGCCTCAAGCATCGAGCCGGTGGTGGCGCGAGCCTGTTCGAATGCCCTCCTGGTACGTTCGCGGCCTTCGGCGAAGGCGGCGACGATGAGGTCGTCCTTTCCGGAGAAGTAGCGGTAGATGGCCCCCGTGCTCAGGCCAGCCTCGGCCGCGACCTCGTTCATGGTGGCGGCCTCGACCCCGCGCCGGGCGATGACGCGGCGGGCGGCGTCACGGATGGCGCTAACGCGGGCGTCGACGTGGGCCTGGGTGACCCTGGTCATAGCTGCCCCCCTTCGCAAGTGAATGAATCGTCAGTAATATGAACGAACGTTCATTCAGATGAACGAACGTTAGCGCAAATGCGAAATGGCGTCAAGCCCTTCGCGGCAAGAAGACGCAAAGACCCCGATTCGCCGGGACGGTGACGGGCTATTCCCCCCGGAGGCGGGACCGCGCAAGGCGCTGCGCGAGCGCGAGCATCCCCATCAGCCCTTCGCCGCGGCCCATCGACACCTCGCGGCCGAAGATGGCGAAGATCACGTCGCCGGGGACACTTGCCACCTCATCCAGCGGCTGCCCCGAGAGCGTCTCCCGGAGAATCATGGCCCACGCGCGGGCGGAGAGCCCCTGCGGGTTCTCGATGGCGAAGTGGAACTCCAGGCCTCCGCCCGGCAGGGGCTCTCCGAAGACGTAAGCCTCCGATTCGCAGCGCGTCACTCGGTGTTCGTCCGGATAAGGGCGCGCCGCTACTTCTGGCGGAACCGCGCGAAACCGATCCGCGAAGTCGAGCAGCAATTCATAACGCTCCTCGCGGCTGAGCCCGGAGAACTCGGCCACGAGAGCGGCAAGCGGCGCAGGAATGGCTGCCGGCGCGCTGCTGCTCACTTTTCGATGGGGACGTTCACGGAGTTGCCCCATTCGGTCCAACTGCCGTCGTAGTTGCGCACCCGCGGGTAGCCAAGCAGATAGGTGAGCACGAACCAGGTGTGGCTGCTGCGCTCGCCAATCCGGCAGTAGGCCACAATGTCGTCCGTTGGCTTCAGCCCCTGCTCGCGTTCGTAGAGGTCGCGAAGCTGGTCAGCGCTCCTGAAAGCGCCATCTTCGGGGTTGGCTGCCCGCGCCCAGGGCACGTTCTTCGCGCCGGGAATGTGGCCGCCGCGGAGCACGCCTTCCTGCGGGTATTCGGGCATGTGCGTTCGCTCCCCGCTGTACTCCTGCGGGCTGCGCACGTCGATGAGCGGCAGGCGAGCCTCCTGGTGGCGCAGCACGGCCTCCTTGAAGATGCGGATGGTGCCGTCGTCCCGCTCCGGCGCACGGTAGCCCGTAGCGGGATAGGAGGGGACTTCGCGGGTGAGCTCGCGGCCTTCCTTTTCCCATTTCAGGCGGCCGCCATCCATCACCTTCGCATTCCGGTGCCCGAAGAGCTGGAAGATCCAGAAGGCGTAGGTCGCCCACCAGTTGCTCTTGTCCCCGTAGAAGACCACGGTGGTGCCGTTCGCGATGCCCGACCGCGACATCAACCGCTCGAACCCGGCGCGGTCGATGTAGTCGCGGCGCACCTGGTCGTTGAGGTCAAGGGTCCAATCTATCTGGACGGCGCCCGGGATGTGTCCCGAAGGGTAGAGGAGCGGGTCCTCATTCGATTCGACGATGCGGACGGAGGGATCGTTGAGGTGGCGGGCGACCCATTCCGTGTCGGTGAGAGCGTCCGGATGGGCATAGCCGCGCTGCGGGATTGAGAGGGTGGCCGGGCTGGTCATCGTACTCCTCCTCGGAGCTGCCGCTCGCGAGAGCGGCGCGTGCCATCCAGCGTAGACCGTCCGTTGCCGAATTGAAATAGGAAAAACTGTGCAATTAGCCCAGCGGGCCCACAGCAACCTCCGGAACGTACCCGGCCCCTAGCGCCGCAACCGCCGAGCGCGGGGTGAGCACGGTTGCGCTCCCCGGAGAGCGCAGCACCGCCCGCTCACGGTAGCGAGCGAACGACCACCTGAGCAGCCCGCCGTCCCAGACCAGGAACGCTTCGCCCGGCCACTGGTCGAACGCCACGAAGGTACCTGCCGGGAGGTCTCCGACGTCCGCGCTGAAGGTCCGCTTCTGCCCGCCAGGGCCCAGCCGTTCGGCGTGCAGGATGCGGTCCACCTCGTCTATGGAGCTCGGACGTTCAACGCCGGCGCCGCGGGCCCAGGCCGCCACGAACCGCTCGAAGGCGTCGCGGCGGCATTCGCGGCAGGGCCTGTGCCCGGCCGCAAGCGCGGTGGCCTCGTCGAGGAAGAACAGCTCAGTGTAGCCGGGGCCCATGACCTCGCGGTGGCGGCCCTTGAACTCGGTGACACAGCAGATCCAGCGGCGGCCTGCCCAGCGGCGGCTCGTGAGCCGCTTCTCGATAGTGTGGATGCGCCCGCCCCGATTCCCCATGAAGCTGCCCCGGGCCGGGTCCGCGACGATCTCTCCGAAGGGTGTGACGCGGTTCTGCAGGGCCACGGCCTCTCCCCCGGCCTCAGAAAAGCAGCCCGCCGCCGGACGGGCGAGCCGCACCCCCGCTTGCGCCGGGCGGGCAAGTCTCAACCCACCGTTGCAGGTCAACGGGATCGAAAGGCCCGATGGCATCGAACCGTCCGGGCTCGAACACCGCCGGCGCCCGGTCGTCGCGCTGGCGCGGCAGCGCCGTCAGCTCAACGCGAAAGACAATCGCGAGCTCCCACCCTCCGCCGGGAGGATTGAACGACATGACGTCCGCCAGCGTGAGGTCCGAGATGGCGCCTTCGCACCAGTCTTCAGCAAGCTCGGACGCGGTCACGTACGGGTTGCCGGCGTATTCGAG
>CAYYYI010000071.1:0-12473 GCA_964475735.1 uncultured Anaerolineaceae bacterium | reverse complement strand
AACCTCTGGACCACCGAGTGGGAAGACCAGCCGGAGGACGTCGAGAGCAAGATCTGGTGGTAGTGGCGGGGAGGGGCGAGGACTGAGGACGGAGGACTGAAAGTGGGCGCCGTTCCGAGAAGGGGCGGCGGCGGGTACAGCCACCATGCCACGGCCACGTCCTCACCCGCCGCGCACCCCCTTCGTTTGTCGGACGAGTCGCGTGCACCCTAAAGGGCGCTATGCCGCCGTTGGCACAACGCTCGGCGTTCGTTATGCTCTCCCCGGCATTTCGCCCCGGAGTTCCATGTGTTCCGCACCGTGCGCCCCCTCATCGCTGCTCTCCTTGTCCTGTGCTTTCCCCTTGCCGCAACGGCCTGCAGTGATGACGATTCCGGAGAGGGTACACCCGCCTCCTTCTCTCCTTCGGCCACCTCCGCCGTGGCCGTCGCGCCCACGCTCGCGCCCATCGGCGGCTCGATGATTCTTGCCACCACCACGAGCACCCAGGATAGCGGCCTCCTCGACGTTCTCGTGCCCGAGTTCAAGAAGCGAACCGGCGTCGACGTCAAGGTGATCGCTGTGGGCACGGGCGCCGCCCTCGAAATGGCCGCTAAGGGCGATGCCGACGCGGTCCTCGCACACGCGCCCGCCAGCGAGAAGAAGTACGTCGACAGCGGTGACCTGGCCGGGGGCCAGCTGGTGATGCACAACGACTTCGTCATCGTGGGCCCGCCCTCCGATCCGGCGAAGGTGAAGGGGCTGAAGGACCTGAACGCCGCCATGGCCGCCATCGCCGCGGCCGGCCCCTTCGTCTCTCGCGGCGACGACTCCGGCACCCACAAGAAGGAGCTCGACCTCTGGAAGGCCGCCGGGATTGGGCTCGCCAGCGTGAAGCAGCGCGAGGAGACCGGCCAGGGAATGGGAGCGACCCTGAACATCGCCAGCGAACGGCGTGCCTACACCCTCACCGACCGCGCGACTTACCTTGCGCTGAAGGGGAATCTTGACCTCGAAGTCCTGGTGAAGGGCTCAGCTCCGCTGCTGAACATCTACCACGTCTACCTTGTGGACCCGGCCAGGCACAAAGGCGTCAAGGAGGCCCAGGCGCGCGCCTTCGTCCAGTTCATGGTCTCACCCGAAGCCCAGGCGATCATCGCCAGCTTCGGCAAAGACCAGTTCGGGGAGCCGCTCTTCGTGGCCGACGCGGGCAAGCCCGAAGCGGCCGTGGGCGAGTAGCGGTGGCCGAGCTCTGGGACGGCCTGCGCGAGGCGATCCGGCTCATCCTGGAGCGCGATGCCGAACTGCGCGAGATCGCCCTGCGGACGATCGTCGTGTCGGGCTCGGCGACGCTTCTCTCGATGCTCGCGGGCGTGCCGCTGGGGTACATGCTGGCAAGGGGGCGATTCCGCGGGCGGAACCTGGTCCTCAGCATGGTCAACACGGGCATGGGCATGCCGCCCGTTGTGGTCGGCCTGTTCGTGTGGTTGATGCTTGTGCGCAGCGGCCCGTTCGGAGGTCTGGAGCTCATCTACACCAGGCGGGCGATGGTCATCGCCCAGCTTGTCATCGCCCTGCCGCTGGTGACGGGCTTCACCGCCGCCTCCATCCAGGCGCTCCCGCGGGAACTGCCTGACCTGCTGGCCGTGCTGGGCGCGGGCCGGGTGCGGACGTTGTGGCTGCTGGCTCGCGAAGCGCAACTGGGCCTGCTCGCGGCCGTGATGGCCGGGTTCGGCGCAGTGGTGTCGGAGGTGGGCGCTTCGATGGCAGTCGGCGGGAACATCAAGGGCGAAACACGCGTGCTGACCACAGCCATCGTCACCGAGACCAGCCGCGGCCAGACCGCCACAGCGATCGCGCTCGGGATCATCCTGCTCGCCATGGCCTTCGCGGTGAACCTTGCGCTGACGGTTGTGCAGCAGCGGCGGCAAGCCTGATGGAAGTCGCCATCGAGGGCCTGCGCTTCGCCCGCCGCCACGAGGAGATCCTATCGGTCCCCGGGCTGACGTTTGCGGCGGGTCGCACAACCGCGCTCCTGGGGCCGAACGGCGCGGGCAAGACGACGCTGCTGAGGCTCATTGCCGCGCTGGACCGGCCAACGGTGGGATCGATCCGAATCGGGGACGCGCCCGCCCGCCACGACCGGGCAACGCGGGAGCGCGTGGCCTATTCCTTCCAGGAGGCGGTGTTCATCGGCGGATCGGTGCGCGCGAACCTGGAGCTTGGATTGCGTCTGCGGGGGCTCGCGTCGGCGGCGTGCGCCGCCCGCATCGAGGAGGCAGCGGCGGCTTGCGGCATCGCTCACCTTCTTGGGCGGGGCGCTCATCGCCTTTCCGGGGGAGAGGCGCAGCGGGCGAACCTGGCGCGTGCCCTGAGCCTGCGCGCGCCGGTCACGCTGCTCGACGAGCCGCTTTCGGGCCTGGACGGCCCGGCCAGGCGACAACTCCTGCACGACCTGCCGTGGCTGCTGCGCGAGTTCGCCACCACGACCATTCTTGTCACGCACGACCGCGACGAGGCCCTCCGCCTCGCGGACGACCTGGTAGTGCTGATTGGCGGGCGCGTACGCGCCGCCGGACCCAAGCATGAGGTGGTCCTCCGCCCGCCGGACGCGCTCACGGCCGGCTTCCTCGGCTACACCGTGGTCCAGGACGAGGGAGTGGCCACCGCGGTTGCCCCCGGAGCCCTTCGCGCGGGCCCGGGCGACGTCACGTTCTCACTCGCGGTCGACGAAGTGGTCGACCTCGCCACACACCGCGAGATTTCCGGGCTCATCGGCGCGACGCGCGTCTCCGTCCCCCTTCCCGATGGGGAGCGGCTGCCAGGCGACGCGATCGCCGTCTCCGCTCCCGCTTCGTCGGTGATCGTCTACGGCGCCACGGGAAGCGGCAGCAAAGACCGGTAGGCCGCCGGTCTATCGCCAAGCGCCCATCGCCCTGTACCATCGGGCAATGCGCCACGACCTCATGGAGATCCTTGTCTGCCCCCTCTGCAAGGGCGACCTTCAGCTCACGGTTGAGAAGGAAGAGGACGCCGAGATCCTCGAAGGGAAGCTGTTCTGCGCCGCGTGCAACGAGACCTTCCCTATCGAAGAGGGCATCCCGAACCTGCTCCCGCCCGACCTGCGCGACTGACATGGCCGGCGAATGCGGTCAGTGTGACCACGACCACGCCGGCGGTGAGGAGCACGGCGCCTGCGAGCACGGCGGCGAAGCGTTTCTCCCGCCACCCCAGCCTCGGCGCGTGATCCCCGAATTCCCGATGCTCTGGCGGGGGCTGGCTTTCGCCGGGCTCGCAGCGGGTGCGGTGATGGGCGCAGCGCTCGCCGCCCGGCAGAGCGTGGCGCTGGCCGTTCCTGCCGTGCCGCTCGGGGCCGTGATCGGGCTGCTGGCGGCGTGGGCCGCCGCCATTCACCTCACCGGCGGCGAGAACTTCGACGACAACCCCTTCGTGTGACGCCCCTCAGGGGATGGGCCGCCGGCCCCGGGTCTATTCGTTCCCGCGGTTCTCCTTGGCGCCGCGCCAGAGCCAGGCGGCCGAATTGCGGCGGGCGTCGTCGCGGAGATGCGCGACCTCGGTGAGGAGGCGGTCCCGCTCGAGACGGAGGTCCTTGATGTGGTCGCGAAGGGCGGCCACGAGCAGGTCGACCTCGGTGTAGCGCGCCTGCGCCTCTTCGCGCAATACGCGCGCTTCGAGTGCGAGAACGCGCCGCTCGGCGTCGAGGACCACGCCGGGCGTTGTCCCGGCCGGGCCACTCATGCCTCTTCAACCCCGGGAAGGGATTCGACCGGCGCCTGTTCGCTGGCGCGGAGCGCGCGCGGGCCGGGCGCCAGCGGCATTGGCCGGGCAGCGGCATCGCGGATGAAGCGCAGGTCTTCCAGGTTGGCGTGCATCGCAGCGATCACTTCTTCAAGCGTCTGGAGGCGGCCACGGGCGTAGGCGCGCTCGGAGTCCATTTCGCGGATGCGAGAGCTGAGAGCGCCGATCTTGCCGCGCTGGTCGGCGACGCGGGCTTCGAGTTCGGCCATGCGGTGGTGCGATTCCACGAGCGCGCGAACAAGGAGTGCGGGGGGCAGTTCAGCAGCAGCATCGGGGTCAGCGGCGACGGCGGCGATGTCGACAAGAGTCATTTCGGCGGGGATGGCGCGGCCGTCGACGCGCTCCTTCAGCTCGTCGAGCTGGCCGCGAAGCTGGCGGACGAGCCTCTCGGCGCGGAGGTCTGAGCTCCCAACCTGAGTTCTGAGCGAGCCGGCCGCGCGGCCGTTATGCGCGCCAAATGCGGCCGGCGGCGGCGGAGCGGCGGTGGCAGTGGGGATGGGTGTTCCGGCCATGGCTTTGTCAGTCTCCACAGTGGCCATCACTTCCACAGGGAGAGTGGCGACTGGCGCGGGACCGGCATCCGCGGACGGCCGTCTGCGGCGAAACGGAATGCGCACAGGGCCTTCCCTCCGCAGGGTTTGGCCGATTGTATGCTCAGAACCGGCCCGCGGCGCCTTCCGGTGGGCATTTGCGGCTGAAAAGGCGCAAACGTTCACGCAAGACACGCAGTTCTGTCACCTTGAGGATCGGCAGACCAACCACCCTCCGAGAGGGCATGGTCTGTGAAGAATCCGCTACACCCGGGGCTAATTGGCCCTACGGCCGTGCCAGCGACCCCGCGGTCTCGCGGATGGCATCCCAGGCGGCCTCAACGTGGCGCCTTTCAGTCCACGTCTGTCCGATGGACAGACGAATCGCGAACGCGCCGTTCACCCGGTTCTGGGTGAGATAGAGCCGGCCACTGGCGTTGAGGATTTCGAGCAGCGATTCGTTCAAGCGGTCAAGGGCTTCGCCGTCGTCAACGCCAGGCGGGTGGAAGCGGAAGTTGACGAGCGCCAGGCTGCGCGGGGCAACCAGCTCAAAGCCAGGCTCAGCGACGATCCAGCCCTCGAGCTCACGGGCGAGGGCGATGTGGGCGGCGATCCGTTCGCGCAGCCGTTCGGCGCCGAAGGAGCGCATCACGAACCAGAGCTTCAGGGCCCGGAAGCGCCGCCCCAGGGGCACGCTCCAATCCCGGTAATCGGTCACCTCCGAACGTTCGCGGGTCTGGAGGTAGGCGGGGAGGATTTCGAGCGTCCGCACCAGTTCGGCGGGGTTGCGGACAAAGTGAGCGGAGCAATCGAAGTTGGTGAACAGCCACTTGTGGGGGTTGAAGACGAAGCTGTCGGCGTACTCGGCGCCATCGAGCCAGTGGCGGTGCTCGGGAAGGATGAAGGCGCTACCGGCCCAGGCCGCGTCGACGTGCAGGTAAACGCCCTGCCGCTGGCACACTTCGCCGATGGATCGAAGGGGGTCGAAGGCGCCCACGCCGGTGGTGCCGAGCGTGGCGACTACGCAGGCGGGGACGGTGCCGGCCGCGCGGTCAGCTTCGATGGCGGCCTCAAGGGCATCCGGGCGCATGGCGAAGCGCTCGTCGGCCGGTATCGGGCGGAGTTGTCTGCGCCCCAGGCCGGCCACCTTCACGTCCTTCTCGACGGATGAGTGCGCCTCGGCGGAGCAGTAGACAGCGAGGGGAGGGACGGCTGAAAGGCCCTCCTCGTTCGCACGCCAGCCGGTAGCGCGTTCGCGAGCGGTGAGGATGGCGCAGAGGGTGGCGCTGGAAGCCGAATCCTGGATGACTCCGCGGAGCCCTTCGGGGAGCCCGGTGAGCTGGCGGAGCCAATCGAGCACGCGGGTTTCCATCTCCGTGGCGGCGGGGGAGGTTTGCCAGAGCATGCAGTTGGCGCCGAGAGCGGCGGTGAGCATTTCGGCGAGCACGGAAGGGGGGCTCGAATTCGCGGGGAAGTAGGCGAAGAAGGAAGGGTGCTGCCAGTGCGTAATGCCCGGGAGCACGACCGAGTCGAAGTCGCCCAGGATCTGGTCCATCGGCTCGCCGTGTTCGGGCGCGGCAGCGGCCAACCGGGCGGCAATTTCGCCGGGCTTCACCTGCGCTCGCACGGGGAACCGTTCGACGCCCTCCATGTAGTCGGCGATCCAGTCGGCCACGGCGTGGGCCTGGCGGCGGAATTCAGCGGTGTCCAAGGGTTCGCTCCTTCTTTGTTTCGGGGCACCGACAATACCACCGGGGCAGGCGCCGGGTGAATGAGTGCGCCGGTGGAATTGCCCGGGCAACGCGAAGGGGGACGGCGCTGGTGGCCATCCCCCTCCTGGTTCCTTCCCCCCCGGGGAGGCTAGACGTCGAAGTAGAGGTGGAACTCGTACGGGTGCGGCCGCATGCGGATGGGGTCCACCTCGTTCTCGTACTTGTAGGCGAGCCACGTCTCGATGAAGTCGGGAGTGAACACGCCGCCCTGGAGCAAGAAGTCGTGATCCTCCTCCAGCGCGCGGAGCGAGCCGTCGAGCGACTGCGCGACGGTGGGGATGTTGCCGAGTTCTTCGGGCGTGAGGTCGAAGAGGTTGGTCTTGTCGAGGGCGGGGCCGGGATCCCAACCGTTCTTGATGCCGTCGAGGCCGGCCATGAGGATGGCGGCGAAGGCCAGGTAGGGGTTCGCCGAGGGGTCAGGCGGGCGGAACTCTACGCGCTTCTGGCGCGGGTCGGGGCTGACGACAGGAATGCGGCAGGCGGCCGAGCGGTTGCGAGCGCTGTAGACGAGGTTGACCGGGGCTTCGTAACCGGGCACGAGCCGCTTGTAGCTGTTCGTGGTCGGTGCGCAGATGCCCATGAGCGCCTTGCCGTGGCGGATGAGACCGGCAATGTAGGAGCGGCACATCTCGCTCGTCATGGCGTATCCCTTCTCGTCGAAGAAGAGGTTGACGCCGTTTTTCCAAATGCTGAGGTGGCAGTGCATGCCCGAACCGTTGTCCTGGAAGAGGGGCTTGGGCATGAAGGTAGCGACCTTGCCGTGCTTCTTGGCCACGTTCTTCACGATGTACTTGTAGAGCATCGCCTTGTCGGCCATGCGCGTCAGCGTGTCGAAGCGCATGTCGATTTCGCCCTGCCCGGCGGTGGCCACTTCGTGATGGTGCAACTCGACCTGGATGCCGCAGCGCTCCATGATGTCGACCATCTCGTTGCGTATGTCCGTCTGGCTGTCGTGGGGGCTGACGGGGAAGTAGCCCTCCTTGTAGCGGGGGCGGTAGCCGAGGTTCATGCCGCCCTGGTCGCGGCCGCTGTTCCAGATGCCTTCGTTAGAGTCCACCGAGTAGAACGACGAATGCTGGTCGCTGTTGAACCGCACGTCGTCGAAGATGAAGAACTCAAGCTCGGGGCCAACGTAGACGGTGTCGCCGATGCCCGATTCCTTGAGGTAGCGCTCCGCTTTCTGGGCGATATGGCGCGGATCGCGGCTGTAGGGCTGGCGGGTGAGCGGGTCCTCGACGTTGCAGATGACCGAGAGGGTGGGCATCTGGATGGCGGGGTCCAGGAGGGCTGTCTCGGGGTCCGGCACGAGCAGCATGTCGGACTCTTCGATCTTCTGAAAGCCGCGGATGCTCGAGCCGTCGAAGCCCCATCCGTTGCGCCAGGCCGAGCGCTCAAGGCTCGTCCAGTCATTCAGTTCGTGGATGGGGCGCGTGAAGTGCTGCCACAGCCCAAAAAGGTCGACAAACTTGACGTCCACAAAACGGACGTTGTTCGCCTGGCAATAGGCCTTGATTTCCTCGGGGGTCACTCGGTGTTCTCCTTGCGGTGATGCGGCTTCCCGCCATTGTGACGTTTTTCACGCTGGCGAGCATCCCTTCCAGGGGCGCCAGCCGTGAAGTTCTTGTTACGCTGCAGGAGGTTCAGCTCCCCGCGGCGGCGGGTTGCTCGACCGCGCCCTGGTAGGGAACGGGTGGAGCGGGCATGACCGGGCCAGTGGTGAGAGGCACACCGCCCTCGTCGAGTGTATAGGCGCGTTCGCCGTGCTGGGTGAGGTCGAGCCCGAGCTCCTCCTCGTCTTCGGTCACGCGAATACCAACGACCACATCGAGCACCTTGAGGATCACGAAGGTGGCCACGAAGGCGAACACACCGACAACAACGATGCCCACTGATTGGTCCCACAACTGGCTTGCGTTTCCATGGGTAAGGCCTTCGGCGTAGGGCAGGCCGCTAACCACCGTGGCAGCGAAAACGCCCGCGGCCAGGCTCCCCCATGCGCCGCCGACACCGTGCACGCCGATGACGTCGAGGGAGTCATCGAGGCCAATGCGGGCGCGGTAGCGGACGGCGAGGTAGCAGATGGCGCCCGAGACAAGGCCGATGACCATCGCCTCCATGGGCTCGACGTAGCCCGAGGCGGGCGTCACTGCCGCGAGCCCGGCAACGGCGCCTGCGGAGACACCGACCACGCTGGGCTTGCCGCCGAGCCGCCAACTTAGAATGGTCCAGGTGAGAGCACCGGCGGCGCCGGAAAGGGTGGTGTTGACAAAGGCGTAGGCCGCCTGGCTCGAAGCGCCGCCGGCGCTGCCGGCGTTGAAGCCGAACCAGCCGAACCAGAGGAGGGCGGCGCCCAGCACAACCATCGGGATATCGTGCGGTTCCATCGCCGTTGTGCCGTAGCCCTTGCGGCGGCCAAAGACGAACACGGCTGCGAGCGCGGCCAGCCCGGCGTTCACGTGGATGGCGATGCCCCCGGCGAAGTCGAGGGCGTTCAGCCCGGCATCGGGTGTTTCGGGGTTCGAAGAGAAGGCGCTCAGCCATCCGTCGTAGGCGAACACCCAGTGGGCGACGGGCACGTACACGAGCAGCGTCCACAGGGCGATGAAGGCGATGAAGGGGCCGAACTTCGCCCGCTCGGCGAAAGCTCCGGTGATGAGGGCGGGGGTGATGATGGCGAACATGAGCTGGAACGCCATGAAGACGAGGTGCGGGATGCCGAGGCCGTAGAAGGCCCCGTTGGGGCCGCCGGGCTCGCCGCCCACGTTGCGGAGGCCCACCCAATCGAGGTTGCCGATGAGCCCGAACCCGGCATCGGGGCCGAAGGCGAGCGAATAGCCGACGGTGACCCAGATGACAGCCACGATGCTGATGCAGATAAAGGACTGCATGATGGTCCCGAGCACGTTCTTGCTGCGGGCGAGCCCTCCATAGAAGAGCCCGAGGCCCGGGGTCATCAAGAGGACAAGCCCCGAGGCCATCAACATCCAGGCCGTATTTCCGGAATCGATCTCCATCTGCGCGCAAACCTCCCGCTGCTGCCTGCCCGGCCAGATCTGCGCCCGGACAGGCGACCTTGATGGCGGAACCTACCGGAGGTTCGTTACGCGCACATTTCGCCCACGTTACGAGCAGATTGCGGGGAGGGGCGCACGAGGCCGGGGCGGTCGGGATCAGAGCCGCCACGCGCCTCGTGCGCCAGGGGAAGATTGCGTCTACACGGCCACTTCTCCGCGTTCGCCGGTGCGGACGCGAATGGCCTCTTCGACAGGGATGACGAAGATCTTCCCATCGCCGATGTTGCCGGTGCGCGCCTCGCGGACGATGGCTTCGATCACGCGTTCGACGGCCAGGTCCGGCACGACGACTTCGATCTTCACCTTGGGCAGCATATCGACGGTGACGGTTTCGCCACCGCGGCCCTGGTGAACGATGCCGCGCTGAGCGCCGCGCCCGGTCACCTGGATGAAGTTCATGCCGTGGAAGCCGAGGTCGTCGAGCGCCTGCTTGACGTCGTTCAGCTTTTCGGGCCGGATTATCGCTTCTACCTTCTTCACGTATACCTGCTCCTATCCTGCGTGACCGGTTGTTGGGGCTGTTGTCCCCGCCGTGTAGGCCATTGGGGGCGCGGGAAGAACGGGCCCCGGCGAGAGGGGGACCCCGCCGCCCTCCTCGGGAGTGTACGCGCGCTCGCCGTGCTGTGTGACGTCCAGGCCCAGTTCCTCGTCGTCCTCGGAAACGCGGATGCCCACAGTGAGATCAAGGAGCTTGAGAATCACGAACGTCACGACGAAAGAGAAGGCGCCAACGGCGACGATGCCGACCGACTGGTCCCACATCTGCTGGGCGTGGCCATTGAAAAGGCCGTCGGCGTAGGAGAGGCCGCTCACCGAGGCCGCTGCGAAGAGGCCAGTGGCAAGCGCTCCCCAGACGCCGCCAACGCCGTGCACGCCGACCACGTCGAGCGAATCGTCGAGCTTGATGTGCGAGCGGAGCCTGACGGCGAAGTAGCAGAGCGCGCCGGCGCCGAAGCCGATGGCGAGCGATTCCATGGGCTGCACGTAGCCCGATGCGGGGGTGACCGCCACAAGGCCCGCGACGGCGCCGGCGGCGGCGCCGACCACGCTCGGCTTGCCACCGAACCGCCAGCTGAGCAGGGTCCAGGTGAGGGCCGCCATGGCCGCAGCAGAGTTGGTGTTCACAAGCGCGCTCACTGCCTGGCCCGTGGCGCCGCCAGCGCTGCCGGCGTTGAAGCCGAACCAGCCGAACCAGAGGAGCGCAGCGCCGAGCACGACCATGGTGACATCGTGCGGCTCCATGGGCGTGGAGCCGTAACCCTTGCGCTTGCCGAACACGAGCACTGCCGCCAGGGCGGCTACACCGGCGTTGACGTGGATGGCGAGCCCGCCGGCGAAGTCGAGCGAGTTGAGGCCGATGTCGGGCGTGTCGGGGTTGCTGGCGAACGGGCTCAGCCAGCCGTCATAGGCGAACACCCAGTGGGCGATGGGAACGTAGACAAGCAGCGACCACAGGGCCGTGAAGATGAGGAACGGCCCGAACCGGGCTCGTTCGGCGAATGCGCCGGTTATGAGCGCCGGGGTGATGATGGCGAACATCATCTGGAAGGCCATAAAGAGCAGGTGCGGGATGCCCAGACCGTAGACTGCGCCGTTCGGGCCGCCCGGCTCCTGGCCAACATCCTTCAGGCCAAACCAGTCGAGGTTGCCTATGAGCCCGAGGCCCGAGTCGGGGCCGAAGGCCAGCGAATAGCCCACGACCACCCAGAGCACGCCCACCACGCCAATGGTGATGAAGGACTGCATGATCGTGGCGAGCACGTTCTTGTTGCGGGTCAGGCCCCCGTAGAAGAAGCCGAGACCCGGTGTCATCAAGAGCACGAACGCGGTTGCGGTCAGCATCCACGCCGTGTTCCCGGTGTCGATTGGGTTTTCCATAGCGAGTACCCCCACCTCTCCAGTCTTGATCGGGTATTGGCGAGCACGGCGCCGCTTTGCCGCGCTGCCCTGGCCCCACCGTAGAGCGGCATGGTTTCGGCACGATTTCGCTCGTGTTACGAGGCTGTTACTGGCTCATGATTCGCCAGGCGCGAGCGGGGGGCTGGTGACGCTCAATGACCCCGACGGCAACATCGTGGGGTTCATCGACAACAGCAACGGTGGAATGCCGGGACAGACATAGGCGAGGGCCCCTGGCCGCGAGAGCCAGGCTTCCGCGCCCTTCACGCGGGGTGCGGTACACTGGGGAAAGACATGCCCAAACTCGGTTTCATTTCTCGCCTGCTCGGCGATTCCAACGAGAAAGAGCTGAAGCGTATCTGGGAGATCGTCGACGAGATTAATGAATTCGCCGACGAGATCACTGCGCTCTCAGACGAGGCGCTCTCCGCGCGAACGGGGGAGTTCAAGGCGAGGCTCGCGGACGGGGAGGATCTCGACGACATCCTGCCCGAGGTTTTCGCGACCGTCCGCGAGATGGCGGCCCGCAAGGTGGGCGAGCGCCCGTTCGATGTGCAGCTAGTCGGCGGCGTCGTCCTTCACGAGGGCCGAATTGCCGAAATGAAGACCGGCGAGGGCAAGACGCTCACGGCGGTGGCGCCGGTGTACCTGAACGCGCTCCTCGGCCGCGGCGTGCACGTGGTCACGGTGAACGACTACCTGGCGCGGCGCGACGCGGCCTGGTACGGGCCCGTGTATCACGCCCTCGGGATGAGCGTTGGCATCGTCCAGACGAACAACATCTCATTCATGTACGACCCCGAATACCGCCCGGGCGAGGAGGGCGGAGGTGGGCACGAGTTCCTGCGCCCCTGCGACCGGCGCGACGTGTACCACGCGGACATCACCTACGGCACCAACAACGAGTTCGGCTTCGACTACCTTCGCGACAACATGGCGCAGTCGCTCCCCCAGAAGGTGCAGCGCGACCTCTACTTCGCGATTGTCGATGAGGTGGACAACATCCTCATCGACGAGGCGCGGACGCCGCTCATCATCAGCGGCAACGCCGAGGAGGCGAGCGCCACTTACGTGGCGTTTGCCCGCGGGGTGAAGGCGCTCGTCGAAGAAGAGGATTACCTGGTCGATCACAAGGCGAAGCACGTGGCCCTTACCGAGGAGGGAATCGAGAAGCTCGAACGGGGCATGAAGATCGACAACCTCTTCGGCCAGGATCCCCGCCTTGTGCGCCACCTGGAAGCAGCCCTCGACGCGGAAGTGCTGAAGCGGATTGACCGCGACTACGTGGTGGAAGGTGATTTGCGGCGTGAGATTGGCTTAAATATTAAGCGTTTGCAGGAAATTGGCTGCTATCGCGGCCTGCGCCATCGCCGGAACCTGCCGGTGCGAGGTCAACGGAC
>CAYYYI010000070.1:0-13376 GCA_964475735.1 uncultured Anaerolineaceae bacterium | reverse complement strand
CAGGCAGTGTCGCTCCCCCGCTCGTCGATGACCGGGATGATCTTGTGGATGTCATCGAAGTGAGGCGACTGCATGAGCGCCTCGCGGGCGGTCATCCAGTTGATGTTCCCGCGAAGCGTGTTGATCTCGCCGTTGTGCGCGAGCATGCGGTAGGGGTGGGAGAGCTTCCAGCTGGGGAAGGTGTTTGTGCTGAAGCGCGAGTGGAACATCGCCAGCGCACTGATCATCCGCGGGTCGGAGAGGTCCGGGTAGTACTCGCGCAGCTGGGTGGCAGTGAGCATCCCCTTGTAGACGAGCGTCCTGCAGGAAAGGCTGGCGAAGTAGAAGTACTCCTCATCCTTGATGCCCCAGCGCTGGATGGCTTTTTCAAAGCGCTTTCGGATGACGTACAGCTTCCGTTCGAACGCATCCTCGTTGGTGATCGCAGCGCCGCGGGCAATGAACACCTGGAAGACCGCAGGCTCGCCCTCAAGCGCGGTGGCGCCGATGGAGGCGTTGTTCGTGGGCACCTCGCGCCAGCCTAGCAAGTGCTGGCCTTCTTCTTCGACGATAGCCGTGAAGAGGGCCTGGGCCTGGGCGCGCGCCTTCGGGTCGGGAGAGGCGAAGAAGAGGCCGGCGCCGTAGTGGCCGGCCTCGGGCAGGCGGATGCCTATGGCGGCGCACTCGCGCTGAAAGAACTGGTGCGGAACCTGGATGAGAATGCCCGCGCCATCGCCCGTGTTTGCCTCTGCGCCCGTGGCGCCGCGGTGGGTGAGGTTCTCAAGCGCCGTGATGCCGTCCCGGATGATCTGGTGGGACTTGTGCCCTTTCAGGTGGACGACGAAGCCGACTCCGCAGGCGTCATGCTCGAACTCGGGCCGGTAGAGCCCCTGCGCTGGCGGCAATCCCACGTGACGCATCGTCACCTCTTCCCGCGAACTCCCGTTCTCGGCTGGAAATGGGAATGTGCGGGGCCCATCCGTCGCGGAGGTCCAACGCGGCGCGTGCTTGTGAAAACATTCCCAATGCCGGCGAGAGCGAGTTGGTGAAGGGTCAGTATAGCAGGAGGAACAAGGCGCTCGTCCACAGCGTTCTGAGCAGGTTGCCATTCCTGATGCGCGCGATTGCTGCCATCTATCATGCCCTGCCCGCCATTTGGGCCGCTATAATCCTCGCGGTGCATTCCTGCGCGTCATGGCGCCTCCACCGGCCACGCACCGCAGCATGCGACTCGACACTCGGGAGGTGGGGCGATGCGATGGGCAAATCCGACTGCAAGGCTGGCCGCCGGGCTTGCCTGCCTGCTCCTCGGACTTGCCGCTGTGGCGGCGCTCACGGCCTGCGGCGACGATGACGACGACGGTGGCAGCGCCACCTCGCCTGCAACGGAAGGCTCGTCGCCGGCCGCGAAAAGTGGGCCGGGAACCATCACGGTCACATCATCCAGCCCGATCAGCGGCCAGTCACGAAAGGTGCTTCTCGTCTTCGCAGCGCCCCAGGCAGGAGGCGCCCTGCTCTCGGAGGCGTGCATCCAGTTGGGCTCGGACCGGGTGACGGTTCCCGCCACCGTGATGACGGACAAGAAGGGCGAGGGGGCTCCCTGCACGGGCTCGGCCGGTCAAACGAAGTTCCCCGAGGGAACCTACACGCTGATCGCCGGCATCTACGCTCCTCCCTCCCAGACGGCCGACGAAGAGGTCAGCATGACCGTTGAGGTGAAGGGCGACATCACCGTTCAGATTGATGGGTCGGCGCTTTCGAAATAGCCGCACTTTGCCGCTCCCGCCGTATACTGGACCCCTCTTCAAGGCATCAGGGGGCAGACATGGCCGAAGCGCCGTACTGGGACGCAGAACGCATCGAGGAAGTCGTCAGCGCGAGGGCGAAGATCCTCGGGCCGGCCGTTTGGGCGGCGGCTACTCCCGATCCGCGACCGGTCATCTCCTTCGCGGGCGGCCTGCCCGACATCCCCTCGCTTCCCGGCGATCTGCTCCTGAAGGCGGCCCACACCGTCATCGAACGCGAGCAGAAGGAGGCCCTTGAATATGGCGGCACCTTCGGCCCGCTGCCCCTGCGCACGGCCATCGCCGAACGCTCCACCAGGATCGAGGGCATCCCCGTCGCGCTCGAACAGGTGATCATTTCCTCCGGGTCGGCTCACGCCATCGGCATGGTGTGCGAGACGCTGCTCGACCCCGGCGACACGGTGCTTGTCGAGAGCCCGAACTTCCCCGGAAGCATGCGAACGATCCGTTCGTTCGGCGCGCGCCAGGTGGCCGTCCCCATGGACGAATACGGGCTCCGGGTTGACGCGCTTGAGACGGAGCTTCAAAAGCTCGCGGACGGCGGACAGCGCGCGAAGTTCGTCTACTGCATCCCCACGCACCAGAACCCGGCCGGTTGCACGCTCGACATGGCCCGGCGCGAGAAGATGGCAGAACTGGCGCGGCGCTTCAACACATTCATCCTCGAAGACGACGCCTACGGCGAACTCTGGTTCGACGAGCAACCCCCGCCATCGCTCTTCGCGCTAACGAACGGCGACCATGCGATTAAGGTTTCGAGCTTCTCCAAGATCCTCGCCACCGGGCTGCGAATGGGGTGGGCGATGGGACCGGCGCCCCTCATCAGCAGGATGGCGGCCGTCCGCTACGACATGGGGAGTAGCCCCTTCCAGGGGCGGGTCATCGCCGAGACCATCCGCAACGGCGACCTCGACCGCCACATCGAGCGGCTGCGCGGCATCTATAAGCGGAAGCTCGACCGCGTGGACGACGCCCTGCGGCGACATTGCGCGGAGTATTGCACCTGGACCACGCCGCAGGGGGGGTTCTTCCTCTGGCTCGCGCTGCGCCCAGGACTCTTCTCGCGGGAGGTGGCCCTGGCAGCGAACGAGAAGGGCGTCATCGTCGGGCAGGGACCGGGTTTCTTCGCCGACGGCATCGCCACTAACCACCTCCGTCTTGCCTTCAGCTACGTAGCGATGGAAGACATCGAAGAGGGCGTCCATCGCCTGGGCGAGGCCATGGCCGAGGTTGCCATGGCCGCCGCGGCGAAGTAGCGCAGGGCTCTATCGAACCGTGAACTTCAGGCTCATGCCTTCGGCGTAGTGGTCGACCGTGGCGTCGTCGACGCGCTCCACGGTCGGGTCGGCCAATTCGTAGGCGCCCCGCGCCAGGTCCACTGTGAAGCGGTCCTTCTCGCCCGCCCTCATCACGTCCGAGCGTGCAACGGTCTCGAAGCTGCCGTCTTCGCGGAGCCGGCGTATCTCAAGCTGCAGAGCGTCGCCGCCTGCCACGTCCTCGTGGTGGTGCCCGGCCGGGTGCTCCACCTCGAAGGTGACTTCGCCCGCGTCCACAGTTGTCGTCGAAGCGACGACCTTCCAGGGCACGAGCTGCACGGTCACATCCGGGCCGGGCCGGCCGGGGATTATTCCGCGGTCGATGCCGGAGAACACGAGGAGCGGCACAACGAGCACCATCACCGCCGAGCTCATAGCGAAAATGGGGCCCCGGTTGGCGCGAACAAAGCTCTCGGCAGCGCCGCCGTAGCTGTTCCCCGCCGACTCGGCGATGCGGCGCGCGCGGCCGCGCAGGCGCAGGCTGTTCGCCATCACGCTCACCGAGCTCATCGCCATGGCGCCGCCGGCGATGATCGGGTTCAGCAGGCCGGCCGCCGCCACCGGGATGGCGATGACGTTGTAGCCAAACGCCCACACCAGGTTCTGCCGAATCGTCCGCAGCGTGGCGCGGCTGAGGAGGACGGCCTCCGCGATCTTCGAGACATCGCCATTGAGCAGGGTGATGTCGCCCGCTTCGATCGCCACGTCGGTGCCTGTGCTCATAGCGATGCCGATGTCGGCCTGGGCGAGCGCGGGCGCATCGTTGATGCCGTCGCCGACCATGGCGACCGAGAGTCCCTGGGCCTGAAGCTCGCGGACGAGGGCGAGCTTGTCTTCGGGCCGGGCGCCAGAGCGCCACTCGGTGATGCCCACCGAACGGGCGATGGACGCGGCTGCCCGCTCGTTGTCGCCCGTCATCATGATGACGCGCAGGCCCAGGCCCGCCAGCGTTTCCACAGCTCGCGGCGCGTTCTGCTTCATGGCGTCGGCAATGCCGATGACGCCTTCGACCTTCCCATCGAGTGCAGCGAAGATGACCGTCCGGCCTTCTGCCTCCAGCCTGTCCGCCTCCTCGCGGGCGCGTCCAGGGAGCGCGATACCCGCCTCCTCGAATAGCCTCACGTTCCCGGCTGCCACGGCCCGGCCTTCGACCAGCGCGCGCACTCCGCGGGCGGTGATGGCCTCGAAGTCCGTTGCCGGCGGCAGCGAATACCCGGATTCGAGCGCGGCATCGGTGATGGCCCGGCTCAGTGGGTGCTCGCTCCCTGCTTCGGTCGCAGCCACCAGCGTGAGCAGGTCCTGTTCGCTCACCAGGCCGGTTGGGACGACCTCCATCACCTGGGGGCGGCCCTCTGTGAGCGTTCCCGTCTTGTCGAGCACGATCGCCCCGAGCCTGCGCGTGCGCTCCAGGATTTCGGCGTTCTTGATGAGGATGCCGCGTTCCGCCCCGAGGCCCGTGCCCACCATGACGGCCGTCGGGGTAGCCAGTCCAAGCGCGCACGGGCAGGCAATCACGAGCACCGCCACCGCCGGGATGAGGGCGCGGACAACCGCTGAATCGTGGGCCGTGCCCGAAGCGAGCAATGCCCACCCGGCGAAGACCCCGATGGCGATGACGATGACGACGGGCACGAACACCGCCGAGACCTGGTCGGCCAGCCTCTCGATTGGAGCCTTCGAGCCCTGGGCTTCCTCGACCATGCGCGCCATGCGGTTGAGCGCGGTCTCCTCGCCGACGGCGGTGGCCTCGACGTGGACGACGCCGTTCTGGTTGATTGTGCCGCCGATGACATGGTCGCCGGGGCGCCGCTCGACGGGGATGGACTCCCCCGTGAGCATAGACTCATCGATGGTGCTGTGGCCCTGGCGGACAACGCCGTCCACGGGCACCTTCTGCCCGGGCCTGACGATGAAGACGTCGCCCATTGCCACCTGTTCGACCGGCAGCTCGATCTCCTGCCCATCGCGGAGGACCGTGGCCGACTTGGCCGAAAGGCCCAGGAGCGCCCGGATGGCTGCCGAGGCCGCTCCCTTCGATCGCTCCTCGAAGTACTTGCCCATCGTTATGAACACAAGCACGGCGGCGCTCACGTCGAAGAACATCGAGTCGTGCCGCCCTGCCAGGACAACCCAGGCGCTGAAGATGTAGGCAGCACTTGTGCCCACGGCCACGAGGACGTCCATGTTCGGGTTCAGGTGACGAAGGCTCGTGTAGCTACCGCGGTAGTACCGCCAGCCCAACCCAACCTGAACCGGGGTCGCCAGCGCAAAGAGGATCCAGCCGTGCACCTCGCGGTTCACGATGTATAGACCGGCGATGTCCATCGCCATGGCAAGGACAACCGTGGGGACAGCAAGGGCCGCCCCGAAGAAGAGCGTGTACAGGGTGGTGCGGGCGTGTCTTGCCCGGGCCGCGGCGCGGTCGGAGGCAGCTTCCGATCGGCGCGCCGCGTAGCCGGCGTGTTCGACAGCCGCAACCAGCTCTTCAAGCGGGATCTCGCGGACCAGGGTCACGCGCGCCGTTTCGGCAGCGAAGTTGACGCTGGCCGTTTCAACGCCCTCGACCTTCGAGAGAGCGCGTTCCACCCTGCGCACGCATGAAGCGCAGGTCATTCCATTTATGTCGAGCGTAATCGCCCGGTCCTTCGTCGGCATTGCCTAACCTCGCGAGCAGAGCCGGCCCGGCATGAGGAATGAGGGCCGAGCGGGTCGACCCGCTCATACCTCATCCCGCATACCTCATACCTGCGCCAGCGCTGCTTCGTAGCCCTCTTCCTTGACGGCTTCGAGCAGCTTCGCGGTGTCGAGGGCTTCGCCCTCGACGACGGCTGACTTCGCCTGGAGGTCCACCTTCGCCGCGGTCACGCCGCTGACTCCCTGGAGGGCGCTGGCGACCGACTTCACGCAATGGTCGCAGGTCATGCCCGTGACGGAGAGTTGAATGGTCTGTGGCATCGATGTGCTCCTTTGAGAGTGTTGTTTGATGGTTACGATTCAACCGGCCCCTGCACCTTGTAGAGGCGCAGGAGCTCGGTGACCGCGCGGTCGGTCTCGCCGCCCGTCATCTGTTCGACGACGTGCGTGCGGAGGTGCCCCTCGAGCACGAGCGTATCGAGGCTGCGAAGGGCCTTTTGTATGGAGAGCGAGAGATCCAGCACGTCCATGCAGTACCGGTCGTCCTCGACCTGCCGATCGAGCGCCTGGAGCTGCCCGGCGATGATTTTGAGCCTGCGAAGGGCCAGGCGGCGGGTCTCTGGCGTCATGTCTTGCCGCTCCCGAATAGGATACCCCCCTATCCTAAACAAGCCATCATGGCCCCGTCAAGAGGATCGCCTGGCGCCGTTGAAGCCGCGCCGGGCAGCGCCCGGGCGTCACGCCCGCGTGGCACGCTCCGGAACGAGCATCACCAGCCAGTCAGCGGCGCGCATGACGGCATCGGCGGTCGACCCCAGCGCCAGCCGCAGCACACCGCCGCGGCCATGGGTGCCCATCACGATCACGTCGCAACTCTTCTCGCGGGAGTAGTCCGTGATCACGTCAAGGGGGCGGCCCGCGCGAACCTCCCACGTCTCGCCTTCGCGAGCAATGCCGGCCAGGTATTCTTCCGCCGCGGTGTATAGCTGCTGTGAGAGCTCACCAATATCGCCGGCCGGGCCCATGGTGGTGTATGGAAGCTCGGCCAGCGGGTTCACGACGCGCAGCAGATGCAGCGCCGCGCCTGTGGCGCCCGCCAGCGCCCGCGCGGGTCCGAGCCCGCATTCGCTTGTCTCCGAACCATCGAGCGTGAGAAGGATGCGTTCAATGGGAGGGGCCGCCTCGCCAGGGCGCACGACCACGACCGGCACTTCCAGAGTTCTCACGAGAGCGTCGGCCACGCTTCCCTGCACGAAGCGGCGGATTCCGCCCCTGCCATGAGATGTCAGCACCACGTACCGCGTCTCGCCGACCTGAGAGACCTCGCGGATGTGGTCGGACACCTTGCCAATCCGGACTTCGGTGGTGACGGCGAGGCCCTCAAGCTCGGGGCGCCGCCGCGCCTCAGCCAGGTAGTCGTCGAGGGCGCTCGCGATGCGTTCCAGAGTGGCGCCGGGCTCAACGCCGGCCCGCAGCCAGATCTCCTCATCGTGGGTCCAAACGGTGACGAGATGGATGGAGCAGTCAAGCTTGCGAGCAAGGTAGGCAGCCCATGGCAGCGCTTGCTCGGCGTTTTCGGATTCATCGAGGGGGACAACGATCCTGGGCATGCGCTCCTCCGGAAGGCGGGCTCACGCCGGCAGCACGTGACGCGAGAGGCCGGTGAAGGAGCCCACGGCGGCCGTGCATGGCGGCGCCTGCCATGGTGCACGGAACGCGCCCGGCGGGCAAACGGACGGCTAAGGGTCGCGCGTTTCTTTGGCCCTATCGACGAGGCGCTTCAGCCGTTCGGCCTCAAAGTCGATGGGTTCGCGCGCGGCCGCCAGACGCCGGCGCCGTTCGTGCAGCTCGTCGTCGTAGGTGTGGATACGCACTGGATGTCCCATATCTCGATAGTCGGCAGGGGCGGCCCTCTTCTGCAATCGGGAACCACCCGTAACGGTGGGCGCGGCCGCCCCGGCGGTGCGGCTCACTTCGATGTGAACGATAGGTGTAACCTGCGGCAAAGATCGGGGTTTACCCTGTTGACATTCTATGTATACTAACTCTCCACCTCCGGTTTTCCGGGGAGCATGCAGAACACGAGGGCCCGGTGCACCCCACCACGCCGGCCAGGCAGTTCCGCAGTTGTTTGCTGGTGGCGACTTCCGAAGCGGAGACGTTGCCATGTGTGCGCGCGCTTCATTCGGCGGGCATTGCGGTGCTGGAGCGGGCGCCTTCCGCGGCTACCATCAACCTTGCGATCTCGGGTGAATTTGACTTCGTAGCCTGGCTGTGGGACCCCTCAGCAGATTCGGGAACTGATCCGTTGAGCCTGATCGCCGGCGCGGGCGTGCCGGTCGTCGCAATACTGGCGGACCTGACTGCGGCGGCGGCGAGCGAGTGCCTAATGGCCGGCGCGGATGCCTGCCTGCAGCTGGACGCCGATCCGCGGCTGGTCGTTGCCCAGGCTCATGCCCTGCTCCGGCGCCGAAATGCGGCCGCGGGCGAGGCGGCCGGGGAGTGTGGGGTACTTAAGGTTGGTGACCTTACGGTCGATGTAGATCGGTGCGAGGTTGAACGCGCGGGAGAGTTCGTAGCGCTGACGGCCGCAGAGTTTCGCATCGTGGCGTACATGGCCCGCAACGCGGGGCGCGTGCTCAGGCCACACGAGATACTCAACGCGGTTTCGGAAGAGTACGAGTATCGCCCGCGGGAAGCGCAGGAAGTTTTCAAGGTCTATGTGCGCCGAATCCGGCGCAAGATCGAGCCAAACGAACGCGAGCCGCGATACCTGGTGACAGCGCGCGGGTTCGGCTACCGGCTCGAAGGTGGGGCGACCCGGCCTGCGAGGCCAGCAAGCCACACCATGACCGGCTGAACCGCTCCACGCTTTCCGGACGTAGCCGCCTCGCTGAGAAGTGATGTCAAACGAAGACTCCGACGGCGGCGATCTCTTGCTCGCACGGCTCAAGCAGGCCGCGTCGGCGGATCCGGCCGTGCGCCAGCTTCGGCGTCGCTACGACCTCCTTCGTCGCGACTACGAACTGCTGATCGACCGGCTGGGTGAACTTGAAGACCGGCTGACAGCCGCGGAAGCCGAGCCAGCTGCACCACCACCGCCAGCCCCTGCCGTGGTTCCGGGCGATACAGGCGAAGGAACGGTGCAGGAAAGCATGGTGGCGCCGCTCCTGAAGCTCCGCGACGACTACCTGGCGGCTGCCGGCGGCATCCAGGCAATCATCTCGGGGTTGGATAGCCTGGCAGCAGCAGCTTTTAAGGGTCAGCGGCCTGCGCCAGCAGTGACCCAGGAACCGCCGCCGGCAGAGCGCCCGAACCTGAAGCCCAGCCGGGTCCAGGTGGAGGTGAAGGGTGGCGGGTTTGGCGACCTCCTCGACTTTCAGGAGCGGCTGGCCGGCCTCCCGGGGATTGCGCGCGTCTCCATCAACTCGATAGACAACGAACGTGCCTCGCTAATCGTCGAGCTCGAGACCACGAAAGCAAGGACCTAACCGAACTTCCACCTAGGCAGGCGGGCTGCCCGGGCGTATCATGGCGATGACGTTCTGGGAGGTCTCTATGGTCAGGGCGGTGAGGCAGCGAGTGGGCCGATACAGTATCCCCCGGCAGCGGCGTTCTTCGCTCCACCGAGAGCGGCTGACGGCGCGCCTCCACGAAAACATCGGCAGCGGGCTTGCGGTGGTCCAGGCGCCGGCGGGTTATGGAAAGACGGCCCTGCTGGCTGATTTCGCATCGAGCCTCTCGGGCCTGTACCAGGTGGCATGGCTCACACTCGATGCCTCCTGTGCGGCGCCGGAGTCGCTGGCGCGCCAACTGGCATCGGCCCTCCTGGGGGAAGGGGCTACCTGGGCCCCCGCCAGCGCTACGAAACTAGAGGATCTCAAGGCATATCTGGGGTCGGTCTGCGATCAGCTTTCGGCGGCCGCTGAGACCCCTGCGCTGCTTGTAATCGAAAACGCACACGAGCTGCGTGAATCGGATGAAGCGGGCGAGCTTGTGGGGTGGTTGCTTGAGATCCTGCCCCAGGGCGCCGAGGTCATCCTGTCCGGGCGCGAGCCATCCCGTCTCCTCGAAGCCGACCGCCGCGTCGCAGCGGGCGAAGTGCTTTTTCTCGATGCTACCGACCTCGCATTCACAGCCGGGGAGGTCGGCGAACTGGCGGCCGCCGCCGGGTGCAGCGTTTCGGTGGAAAGACTGCTGACGGCGACACACGGCTGGCCGATCGCTGTGATGGCGGTGCTCTCCGGTACGGTGTCACTTGCGGGCGCCGAGCGTGCGCACGGAGGCGACGCGTGGGAACGCTACCTCTTCGAAGAGGTATGGAAGTCGGTCCCGGAGCCGTTCCAGCACACGCTGCTCACCCTTTCCGTTGCTCCCGTAATTGAGAGGGAAATTGCCGTCGCCCTCCTGGGACAAGGGCCATGGCGCCAGGTAGCGCCCTGGCTTGCCAGCGCGACACTCCTTGGGGAGCCGCTGGATGGGGGGTTCAGGCTGAACCCCCAGGTGAAACGATTCCTGCTGAGCGAGTTCGAGCGGCGCGCTCCCGAACGGTTCACGGCTGTTGTTGAGCGAACGGCTGGTTTACTCGAAGAACGCGGCGATGTCGCTGACGCGATAGAGCTGGCCCGCGAGACGAGGTGCAACGGGGTGCTCGCCGGCATCCTTGAGCGGGAAAGCCGTGCGCTGCTGCTCCAGGGCGCCTTTGGGGTTCTCTGGCGCGGGTACCAGGCGTTGGCGCCCGATGACCTGGCCGATCGCCCAATGCTGCGCGCCGTGGGTTCGCGGATACTCGCCCACCACAGCCGCGCCAACGAGGCCCTGGAAACGGCGGAATCGGTCCTCGAAGACGCCACGGCCAGTGGCGCCGCCCGGCAGCACGCTCTGCTGGGCAAGGCGCGCGCCTACCGGCTTCTTGGGCGTGTGCCGGAATTGGTGGCCATATTCGATACTGTCCGCTCTGCGGCCGACTGCGACGAGCCCACAATCATCGCAGAGCTTGCGTGGCAGGAAGCGCAGGTTGTCCTGGCCACCACATCGGAGTTTGACCGTGCAGAGCGGCTGCTGCTCGAAGCGATAGCGAACTGCCGCGATGGCGATTCGCTATCGCTGGAGCTTCTCCTGCGGTCGACGCTGGGCCAGCTCTACACGATGCGTGGCGACGGCCCGGAGGCCATCAACGAGCTCACCAGGGCCGCCCAGGGCTGGCGGGCGATGCGGGGGACGGGGAACCTCGGCTGGGTGCTGAACAACCTGGGGATGGCCCATCTGCTTGTGGGCGATTTCGAGAGCGCCGCCGCAGTGCTCGAGGAGGCGCTCCGCGAGGGCAAGGCTTCCGAGAACGTTAGAAACGAGGCCTATGCGATCGCTTCCCTTGGCGACGCTAACCTTGCTCTTGGACGCCACGAAGAGGCGCGCGTTCAGTACGAAGAGGCGATTCGCATCTGTGCCACTGATGTGCTCGACGAGTCGCTGGCAGCGCTATCGATCGCGGGTCTTTCGGCCGCCCAGCTGGGGCTCGGCGACTTGAAGGAGGCGGACTACTTCAGCCGCCGCGCAACGCTGGTCGCCGAAGCCTTCGGGAACCCCCTGGAGATTGGCTATTGCCGTCTGCAGCAGGCGATGGTGGACGACGCAGCCCAGAATCATGCCGCGGCGATCGCCGCGGTTCGCGAAGCCATTGAACTCTTTCGCCCGATTGACGCCCGGGCGCCTCTAAGAGTGGCGTTCTACCGGCTGGCGATTTGCCTGTTCCGGGCGGGGCGGCGGGCTGAAGCCCAGGAGGCGCTGCAGGAGCTTCACGAGATGGTGACCGAACCATGGATGGCGGGGCCGCTGCTGCCACTCATTCGCGAACAGCCGATGTTCGCGCAGTGGGCCGCCTCTCGAGCCTTGCCGGCGCGCTGGTTTCGGGAGCTGCTCGAGAAGCAATCGTTCGCGCCTGTGCCAGAGCGGCGGGACGCGGGGGAGAAGCCGACGCGGCTGCCGCGGGTGGTGGCGCAGAGCCTTGGCCCGATGCGGGTCACGGTTGGCGGGCGAGAGGTTGCCGACGAGGCGTGGGCGAGCTCCCGAGCGAAAGAGATGTTCTTCCTGTTCCTGGCGAACCGCGGTGGCCTCCGCAAAGAGGAGGCCGCGGTTGCGCTCTACCCGGAGATCTCGCCCGAAGGCTGCAATAGCGCCTTCCACTCGAATCTGTACCGCCTCCGCCGGGCGCTCTACCAGGACAGCATAATCAAGCGCGACGGGGCCTACCTGCTGAATCCCGAGGCTGATTTCGAGTGGGACGTTGGTCAGTTCCTGGGAGGTCTCGAAGAAGCGCGCCGGCTTCCCGCAGGCTCGGCTGAGCGAGCCATGGCCACCGAGGCGGCCCTTGAGCACTACCGGGGCCCGTTTGCTGAGGCATTCTACTCGGAATGGGCCGAGGGGCTGAGGGCACAGGTATCGGAGCGGCGGCAGGAGGCTCTATCGAGCCTTGCCGGGTACTACGCTTCGCGGAAAGAGTTTGATTCGGCTGCCGCGTGCCTCGAGCGGGTCCTTGACACAGATCGTTACAACGAGCAGGCCGCCTACGATCTTGCGGCATACCGACTCAAGTCAAGCGGAGCGACCGCGGCGCTATCGTTCCTCGACTCCTATCGTCAGCGTATCCGGGAAGAGCTAGGGGCGGAGCTTCCGCCGCGCTTCGGGGAGTTGCGACGCCGCATAGCAGCCGGCGCGGTCTGACGGGGACGCGCCCAGGGCTTGCCAGACTGAAGGATCTGAAGGTGACTCGCGAGAGTTTCGCGAGAATGCGTGCCCTACTCTTGCGCCAGCGCCCGGATACCGGGCAGCAGCAGGAGGAGATAGGACACAATGAAGGCACGCGTTTTCAGCACCATTCTGGCCGTGGCAGCCCTCGCCACAGTCGCTCTCGCCGCCGCCGCCCCCATCCAGCACTGGTAGGCCGAGCCAAATCCGTGTTCCGCCGCGCGTGGAGCACAGCGCGAGAACAGACCGTCGCCCGCCTTCCCCGGGGAAGCGCGGGCGAATCTGTCATGCTCGCCTTTGCCGTGGCCATGTACGCGGTCCAGGAGGTGGCGATCTCGCACCTCAGCCGTGACGGCGGTGAGGCCATTCTCCGCAGAACGCTGTTTTTCGCCACGACGGCGGCGCTAATTGTCGTGGCACTGCACTTCCGGCGGTTTGCGGGCGCCTGGCTCGTCGCGGCCGGTATCGTGATGAACGTCATCCCCATGGCAGCCCACGGGGGCCTGATGCCCGTCTCCTACGAAACCGTCCGCGAATCTGGCATTCTCCCACAGGTAAACGGGGCGGACATTGGGAAGCAGTTGCCCAATTCCAAGGACATCGTCCTCGAACGCGAGGACATCCGGTTCTACATTTTCGCCGACCGGCACATCGTGACGCTGCCGGGGTACGGAACGAACATTTACAGCACGGGCGATTTCGTCCTCTTCGCAGGCATCGGGCTTGTCCTGGTGGAAGGCGCTCTGCTGCTCGCGGGTGTCCGGCAGCCGCTGCCTGCGCTCGTCCGGCGAGCGCAGCGGGCGCGCCCGGCGGCGTAGCCACCCCCACCACAGATCTTGCCTCCCGGCGTCCTCCAGCGCAGGATTAGCGCGCTCCCATTCCCACTGGCGGAGGCGAA
>CAYYYI010000069.1:6089-13557 GCA_964475735.1 uncultured Anaerolineaceae bacterium | reverse complement strand
GGGCAGCGGAAGATGTTGCTTCGTACGCACACAACCCCGAACCAGATCCGCGTGATGGAGCGCACATCGCCGCCGATCCGGGTGGTGGTGCCCGGGAAGTGCTACCGGCAGGAGGCGACCGACGCCACGCACGAGTGGATGCTCACGCAGATAGAGGGCCTTGCCGTGGACGAGGGCGTGCGCATGAGCGACCTGAAGGGAACGCTCTACGGCTTCGCGCGCAGGCTGTTCGGGCACGATCGCAAGATCATCTTCCACCACAGCTACTTCCCGTTCGTCGAACCGGGCGTGGAGATGGCGATCGACTGCTTCATCTGCCGCGGGGCGGGCTCGGAGTGCCGCACATGCCACGGCACGGGCTGGATCGAGATCCTGGGCGCGGGGATGGTGCACCCCGAGATCATCGAGAACGCGGGCTACGATTCGTCGCGGTACACGGGGTTCGCCTTCGGCATGGGCGTCGAGCGGGTGGCGCTGCTTCGCTGGGGGATCGAGGACATTCGCCACTTCTACCAGAACGACCTCCGTTTCCTGAGCCAGTTCTAGGAGTTCGCCGCAGATGAAGCTTTCTCTCAACTGGCTGCGGGAATTCGTCGACGTGGACCTCCCCGTGGCGGAGCTTGCGCGACAGATGATTGACGCCACGGCCGAAGTGGAGTCGTGGGAGACGATTGGCGCGGAGTGGGACCCGGAGAAGATCCGCGTGGCCCAAGTGGTCGCGGTCGAGCCACACCCGAACGCCGATCGTCTGCGGCTGGCGACGGTCGAGACCGGCACCGGGCGGCAGCAGGTGGTGTGCGGCGCGCCGAACGTCGCCGTGGGGCAGAAGGTGGCGTTCGCGACTGAAGGGGCGACGCTGTTCGATGGGCACACGGGGAAGCCGTCGGTCCTGAAGCTGCGCCCGATCCGGGGCGTCGAGTCGGCGGGAATGGTGCTGAGCGAAAAGGAGCTCGGGCTCAGCGACGAGCACGAGGGAATCCTCGTGTTGCCTCCGGATGCGCCCGTTGGGCGGCCGCTCGCTGACGTCTTGGGCGACGTGGTGTTCGATATCTCGACGTGGGCGAACCGCGCCGACCTGCTGGGTGTGCTGGGCCTGGCGAGGGAGGTCGCGGCGCTCACCGGAAAGCCGCTTCGCGAGCCAGAGCGCAGCTACCGGGAATCGGAGAAGGGCATCGAGGACCTGGTATCGGTGGCGGTGGAAGCGCCTGACCTCTGCCGGCGGTTCACGGGTTCGGTGATCCAGAACGTGACCATCGGGCCGTCGCCCGCGTGGATGCAGGAGCGGCTGCTGAAGCACGGGATGCGCCCCATCAACAACGTGGTCGACATCACGAACTACGTGATGCTCGAAACGGGTCAGCCGTTGCACTCGTTCGACTACGACCTTGTACGCGGGCGCCGAATCGTGGTCCGGCGGGCGAAGCCGGGCGAGCACCTGACGACACTGGATGGCGTGGACCGGGAGCTTGACCCCGAGATGTTGATGATCTGCGACGGCGAGGGGCCAGTAGCCGTTGCCGGCGTGATGGGCGGGGGCAACAGCGAAGTCCACGAGGGCACGAAGAACGTGCTGCTGGAGGTCGCGAACTTCCGGGCCGGATCGATCCGCCGGACGTCAACGATGTTGAAGCTGCGGTCGGAGGCATCGCTTCGCTTCGAGAAGGGCATTGGCCCGGAGATGGCGGAGTACGCCCAGCGGCGGGCGCTGCACCTCTTCGAGCAATTGACGGGCGGGTCGATTGCGCGCGGGCTGGCTGACGTGTTCCCGGGGAAGGAGCCACCGCGGAGCATTGAACTGCCGGCGGCGCGCATCGAGCAGGTCCTCGGCATCGCCATCCCGCCAGCGGACGTGACGCGCATCCTTGAGGCGCTCGCGTTCGCGTGCCGGACGACGGCTGGCGGATTCGCCGTCGAGCCGCCGTACTGGCGGCCGGACGTCGAGATCGCGGACGACGTGATTGAGGATGTGGCGCGAATTCACGGGTACGAACGGCTCCCGGCCACGACTCTCAGGGGCGCCCTGCCGGAAGTGGAGCCGCGGCCGCTGGAGGCGCTTCGGGAGCGGATGAAGGACATCGGCGTGGCGCTGGGCTACCAGGAGATCATCACCTACACGCTGACGGACCAGGCCAGCCTGGCCAGGGTGGTGGACCCGGCAGACACGCGGCGGCTGGATCCGCAACGTGTAGTGAACCCGGTGGCGGCTCAGCACGCCTACCTGCGGACATCGTTGCGAGGAACGACGTTGGCGACTTACGCGGGAAATCGCCGGGCCCACGAAGGCGCTCTCCGGCTGTTCGAAGTCGCCTTTGAATACCTGCCGGTGGAGGCCGATCTGCCGCACGAACGGCCCGTGTTCTGTGCAGCCACCGGCAGTCCCAGGGACTTCGGTCGCGGGCGGCAGGCGGCGGAACGGATCGATTTCTATGACGCCAAGGGAGATGTGGAGGCGCTGCTCGGCGCGCTGGGGGTTGTGCTGACCGTCCGGCCGGCGGAGCACTTCGGCCTGCTTCGCGGGCATGCAGCGGATGTGCTGTGCGGTGCGGAACAGGTTGGCATCATCGGCCAGGTGCATCCGGATACGGCGGCGGCGTTCGACATCGATGAGCCGGTGTTCCTCCTGGAGCTATGGCTCGAAGACCTCGTGCGCGTCCTGCCCGAGCGCCCGCACTACACGCCTCCGCCGAAATTCCCGGAAGTGCGCCAGGACATCGCCCTGCTGGTGGACGCAGAAGTGCCGGCCGGGCGGGTGCTGGAGATCGTGCGCGGGCACCGGTCGGGGACGGTTCGGCTGGCGGCAGAGGTGTTCGACGATTACCGCGGATCCGGTATCCCCGCGGGCAAGAAGTCGCTGGCAATCAGGCTGCGATACCAGGCTGAGGACCGGACGCTGACGGACGCCGACGTGGCGAAGGTGCAGGACGGCCTGGTTGGCAGGCTTGCCAGGGAGATTGGCGCGGTGCTCCGCGGAGTCTGAGCAAAGGACGCCCGGACGGCTCACGTGCGCTACCCTGACCGTATGAGTGACGAACACGCGGACAGCCGCCTCATCGGCAACTACAACCGCATCTTCGAAGACGACTCGCCCTGGGAATTGGGCGGCTTCGCGCTGCCGGACGGGACGGCGTGGCAGTACCGCGAGCCGAACGCCATGGTGCTGGTCCGCAACGGGTGGCTACAGGTCGCGGCGGTGCCACTCACGCGCGGGCACGACCGGGTGCAGGTGCTCGACAACGCCAAGCACATGTACTACTCGAAGGAGCGGTTCGCAGTGCCGGATGGGGGGCGCATCACTTTCGAGATCCAGGTGGCGGCGACGACGATCGGGACGCAGCCAGGGAACATCTACGACGGGTTCGTGTCGTGGAATCTGCTCGACTTCACGACGGGGTGGGCATTCGACTTCCTGACGGGCGGCGACGGGGCTGCCACGGTCTACGGCCGTCTGCCGTTCCCGGGGGCGGTTGCGCCGGATACGGGCGATGCGAAGTCGTTCGCCATCTTCAACGAGATTCGCGATTTCCCGGCCGGCCAGGGGCAACCGCACGCCTTCCGCATCACCTACGACCAGGGAGCCGGAACAGTGGAGTTCGAGGCGGACGGGCGCGTGGTTGACCGGTACGACCGCGTTTTCGACAGGATCACGGGGTTCACGGCGGCACTCGGGCTTATGACGGAGGTCGAAATCAAGGGCGGGAAGTCAGCCAGTTGCCACGGCCAGGGAATCATTGGGCGTTGGAGCCCGATGCGGGTGACGATCGAGGGGTAGTGCCCGGGGGACCAGGCTATGCGGTACCCGAACCTGCAACTGGCAACGGGAAGTCCCGATCCAGGACAACGAGGACGTCGGAGAAGGTTCGCCACTCGTAGCGGCGTGGGGCGCCGGAAGCAGGGGACGCGGCGCCAAGGTCGGGGACGAAGGCCACATTAGCGGCCTTCACCGCCTGGGTGGAGGTGTGCGGGCCGCCGACCATAGCCACGAAATCGCCTGCCTGCCGCAGCGAGGAAACGTAGGAGAGCTGGAACCCGTCCTGAAGCTCGACGCCCCGCGGGCTGAGGTAGCTCAGGCGCCAGCGGTAGGCGAAGCGTGCGCGCCCGGCGTGGAAGGGCACGCGGTCGAGGCCGAGGTCGTGCAGGACGGCGCCGACGGCGAAGCCGAAGCCATGGCTCACAATCACCGGCATCCAGCCGTTTGCGCGGGACCAGTCGTAGAGAGCATCGAGGCCTTCGCGAGGCCGGGCCGTTTCGCGGACGAAGGCGAGAAGCTCTTCTGGCGATGCTTCCACGCGGGCGAACGCGGATTGGAGGGCATGGATGCGCGCTGCCTCTCCGTGCGCGTGGGACTCCTCTGGCTCGCCGGGAGCGAACCGCTCCAGGAGCAGGGCGGTCAGGTCCTGCTCCACGATGACGTTGTCGAAGTCCAGGCAAAGCACAGAGGCCATTGTCCGAGGATAGACGATGGATGGCGGCGGTCCACTACACTCGGGCCCATGGACGTTTCACGCGCGCGCTACCTTGTCTCGGACCGCGGTCGCGCGGCGCTGGCAGCGCTCCCGGTAGAGCACGGCCAGCTCGACCCGGTGCGGCTTTCGTCGCTGCTCAGGCGCACATTTCCAGGGAACGAGGCGGCTGCGCTCGGGGAGCAGGTCACTCTGCGCACCAAAGCCGCGGCGCGGCTGGGGAACGGCAGCAGCCTCCTCTTCACGGCTGAAGGGCTGGAGATGATGACGCACCCGGCTGTGGCAGCAAGGCGCGCGGCACGGCTGGCCGCTCTCGGGCTGCCGGTGGCCGACCTGACCTGCGGGATCGGGGGCGACCTTGGCGCGTGCTCAGAAGCCGGCCTGCGGGCCGTAGGCATCGAGCGCGATGCGGGGACGACGCTGCTCGCGGCGGCCAATGTCCCCGGCGCGGCGGTTGTGCGCGGGGACGCCGCGAGGCCGCCCCTGGATCTCGGGGGCATGGCGGTCATCGTCGACCCTTCGCGGCGAGGAGGGACCGGGCGCCGTTTCGACCCGGCAGCGTTTTCGCCTTCGTGGGATGTCGCGATGTCGCTGCTTGCGAGCGCGAAGGCGGGGGTGCTCAAGGCGCCGCCGGGTATCGAGGCCCAGCACCTGCCCCAGGGCGCTGAAGTTGAATACGTCCAGTTGGGCCGGTCGATGCGCGAAGCGGCAATCTGGGTGGGGGCCGGGGCGACCGCGGGGGTTCGACGGGCGGTTCTGTTGCCGGTTGGCGCCAGCCTGGATTCGGGCGCGCCCGAGGCCCCGGCCGATGTCTCACAGGTGGGGGCGTTCGTCTTCGACCCTGAGTCGTGCGTGACGCTTGCGGGTCTGGTCAGGCACCTGGCACACAGGCTCGGGGCGAGGCTAATCGATGAACGGGTGGCCTACCTCACGGCCGATGCGCCTGCGTTTGACCCGCTTTGTGCGACGTTCGAGGTCCTGGACGTGGTCCCCTTCTCGGTTGAGCGCGTGAGGGAGCGGTTGCGCGCGCGCGGGTGGGCTCCGATGGAGATCAGGCGGCGGGCGTTTCCAGTCGAGCCGGACGAACTTCGACGTCTGCTCGGGCGGATCGAGGGCGAGCAGGTCACGCTCCTTTGCACGACGGTGAGAGGCAAGCGGACGGTGGTCGTGGGGCGAAAACTGGTTGCGCGTGAAGAGAAATGCGAAAGGGGATAGACAATAAAGTTCTGGGTTTGGTAAAGTCGGTTATTGCCTAAGCAGTTGAGCGTTTTGCGGCTGCGGGTGACTACCAGAGGCCCCCGGAGAAATGGGGGAGGGAGACCCTGGATGGCCACAATTACCCCGTTTGACAACTACCTGGACCTGGTGGAGGCGGCGCGCGAGCTTGCGATTCACCCGCAGAGCCTGCGGCGACTGATAAAGCAGAAGAAGATCCCCGCCACGCTGTTCGCGGGGAAGTACCTGATCGAGCGGGACAAGCTCGAGATGTTCAAGAGCAACTACGACCCGCGCCCCGGGCGGAAGCCGATCCGGCGGCTGCTGTAGGAGCCCGGCCTCTGCGCGAGAGGTCTGCACCGCCGAAGGGCGGTGTGCGTCAGTTCCAGATCTTCCCCTGGTCCACAAGGATGCCGAGCGTGACGAGCAGCGCGGCCTCGGCAGTGATGAGCCCGCCAACGATCAGGAACCAGAGAAGCTGGGCCCGCCCTCGGCTCGCGAGGACCGGGATGGAGAAGACGACGATGGACCCCGAGAAGATAAGAAGGGCAATGACGCCATAGGCGAGGGGGCCGAGGAGGAAGGGAATGAACGTCAGCATCTGGTCTCCGGGTGGTTAGGCGTGCATGGAGGGCTTCCGCCCTGCGTGGCCGCATAATAACCAGAACCGGGGTTACGTGCAGTTTTGCACAATCGCCGTAGCGGGACCGCGAAGGTAGACTTCCGCCATGCCGTTTCCCCTCGAACACGACGAGCTTGCCTCAGCCGTTGGAGACGCCCTGGTCGCGCGCGGAATGCGCGTAGCGGTGGCAGAGACCACTGCCGGGGGGCTGATCAGCGTCCGCATGCTGAGCGTTCCCGGGGCATCGCGCTGGTTCGAACGTGGCGTTGTGGCGTATTCGGGTAACGCGAAGGTGGAGGCCCTTGGGGTCGACCGCCAGTTCCTGAGGGATGCTGGCGCGGTGAGCGGCCCGGCAGTGGCCGCCATGGCCGAGGGGCTTCGCGACCTTGCGAGCGTGGACTTCGCCATCGCCGAAAGCGGAATCGCCGGTCCACAGGGGAGCCGCCGGTCGCCGAAGCCGGTGGGGTTTGTCGTGATAGCCGTGGCCGGGCCGGCGGAAACGCAGGTTGAGGAGCGGCAGTTCGCGGGCAGCCGCGCCGAGGTGATGGTGCAGATCAGCGAGCGGGCGCTGGAATTGCTGCTGGCGGAGGTTCAGCGTGCGGGCGCGGCCCAGGCTTATCAATAGATAATGGGGGAGGGCGCCAGGATATAGGTCTGGCGTCCGTGATCGGGGAGCACCCGGAGACGCTGGTTCTGAAGGTCAGGCTCAAGCCCGAGCCGCTCCAGCGGGATGACGCCAAGCAGGGGCTGAGTGCCTTCAGGGAGCGCGATGCAGTCGAAGGTGCCGGTTCGACCGTAGAGCGAGAGCTTCGCGTCTTCGTAAACCCGGGCGGTGGTGACGCCGGTGGCGGTGGCAACGCTCACTTCCTCCAGCAGCTCCAGCCCCAGGGCGTCCACCATGTCCTGCGGGAGGCAGAGAGTAGTGGCGCCGGTGTCTACCAGGACATCGGCCAGGGTGATGGAGCGGACTTCGCCGGGCCCGATGACGCCAGCCGTTGCCCGGACTTCGTCCGCGCGATTGGTGATGGTCAGTTGAGTGTGAACCTTGCCCACGTGCCGCTCGCGCCCTTTCGCCGCCGGGGATTCTGCTCGGATGCTCATGTCCGCATTATACGCGCTTGTGGATGGGCCACAGTCACAAGACGTCGAAGAGGCGGAAGGCCGGTCCGTC
>CAYYYI010000069.1:0-5989 GCA_964475735.1 uncultured Anaerolineaceae bacterium | reverse complement strand
CCGTCCTTGCAGCAGAGGCGCACGCCGCGCTTCGTGAAGATGGCGCAGCCGTAGCACATCCCCCAGCCGCAGGGCATGTTCTCCTCCATCAGGATCTCGGGCTGCTGGCGGCGGCCGTTCTTCCTGAGAACGTCAGCGAGACTGGCGAACATGGGGTTGGGCCCGCAGGCGAAGATCTTGCTGGCCCATTCCTGGTACTTCCCAAGGTGCTCCGTGACAAAGCCCTTGGGACCGGCGGAGCCATCTTCGGTTACGACGACGTACTCGACCTCCTTCGGCCAGGCGCTCGCGGGGAGGAGGTGATCGGCGGTGCGGCCGCCCATCATCGCCACGACCTGGTGGCCCGCCGCGACCGCCCGGACGGCCATATCGACCAGTGGGGCGATGCCCACTCCGCCGCCGATCAGGAGCAGGTTCCCGGGATCGCGGGGCAATTTCACGGCGTTCCCAAGGGGACCATACATGCGCACAGCGTCGCCCCGCGAGCGCTCCGCGAGCCACGACGTGCCTCTGCCGACGACGTTGAAGAGCACCGCAAAGCGATCGCCATCGACGCGGTGGAAGCTGAACGCGCGCGCGAAGTAAGGGTCCATCCCCTCGGCGCTGCAGTGGACCATCACGAACTGGCCGGGACCGGCAGCGGCCGCGAGCGCAGGCGCGTGGAACCAGAGGATGCGCGCCCCTTCGTAGGCGGGTTCGTTCGAGAGCACGGTCGCGGTCTCGATGTTCATCCAGCCACGTACTCCGCGAGCGTCGCAACGTCGTAGTCGGCGGCGTTACCCAGCGCGTCGATGGCGGCGGCGGCTGTGTCGAGCGAGGTGAAGCAGGGGATGCGCCGTTCGGCGGCGGCACGGCGGATGTGGAAGCCATCGCGAAGGGAGCCGGTGAAGAGCCCTTCTGGTGTGTTAATAACGCACTGCACGGCGCCGTCCATCACGACGTCGACGACGTTGGGGTGGCCACCGCTGAGGATCTTGGTGACGGCCTTCACCGGGATGCCGAGAGCTTCGATCATCTTGCTCGTGCCCTCGGTCGCGTAGAGGGTGCATCCGGCCAGGGCGAGTTTGTGGATTAGTGGAAGAGCATCGGCCTTCGTGCGGTCGCTGATACTGAGCAGGACCGCGGCCTTCGGCTTCAGGGCGAGATCGGAGGCGAGCAGGGCCTTGGCGAGCGCGGCGTTGAGCGTCCGATCGATGCCCATCACCTCGCCGGTGCTCTTCATTTCGGGGCCAAGGTGGGTGTCCACGCCGACCAACTTCGACATTGAGAACACGGGCGCCTTGACTGCGACAAGATCGCGTTCTGGCCAGAGGCCGCCGCTGTAGCCCTGGTCGCGGAGCTTGCGGCCGAGCATGGCATTCACAGCGAGCTGGACCATGGGCACTCCCGTCACCTTCGAGATGAAGGGGACGGTGCGGCTGGCGCGGGGGTTGACTTCGAGCACGTAGATACGCGGGCCTTCACCCGGGATCCGGGGCAGCACGACGTACTGGATGTTGGTCAGTCCGATGGCGCCCATGCCGAGGACGATGCGCTCGGTGTAGTCGCGCAGGGTTTCCTTCTCCTCGGCGTCAAGGTGGACCGGGGGGTAGACGGCCATCGAGTCGCCGGAATGGACGCCGGCGCGCTCGATGTGCTCCATGATTCCGGGGATGAGGACGGTTTCGCCATCGCAGATAGCGTCGACTTCGACCTCGCTGCCTTCGAGGAACTTATCGATGAGGATCGGCTTGCCCTGTGCGGCCTCGGCGGCCTGGGCGAGGAAGCCCACGAGCTCGCTGGCGTTCTGGACAATCTCCATCGCCCGGCCGCCGAGCACGTAGGAGGGGCGCACGAGCACGGGATAGCCGATGTTCTGGGCGGTCTTCATGCCCTCTTCGAGCGACGTGACGGCGGCCCCGGGCGGCTGGGGGATGCCGAGCTCCTGGAGGAACCGTTCGAAGAGGCGGCGGTCCTCAGCGGTGTCGATGGCCTCGGCGCTGGAGCCAATGATGGGGAGCGCGGCGCGCCGGAGGGGTTCGGCCAGGTTGATCGCCGTCTGGCCGCCGAACTGGACGATGCTGGCCGGGGGCTCGCTCTCGTTTCCCTGCTCGTTCTCGATGATGTCGCGAATCGCCTCCTCGTCGAGGGGCTCGAAGTAGAGGCGGTCGCTCGTGTCGAAGTCGGTCGAGACGGTCTCGGGGTTTGAGTTGGCCATGATGGAGCGGAGACCGGCCTTCTGGAGAGCCCAGGCGGCGTGGACGCTGGCGTAGTCGAACTCGATGCCCTGGCCGATGCGGATGGGACCGCTGCCGATGACCACCGCGCCGGCGCCATCAACGGCTGTGGCGTCGTTCTCGGACTCGTAGGTGCTGTAGAAGTAGGGCGTGACGGCGTCGAATTCGGCGGCGCAGGTATCGACCATCTTGTAGACGGGCCGGATGTTCCACTCGTGGCGGAGCGCGCGGATCTGCTCGGGCAGGCGGTCGGCAAGCTGGGCGATCATCTCGTCGCTGAAGCCCTTGCGCTTGGCGGCGTAAAGCAGTTCGGGATGCAGAGGCTCATTGAGAAGCCGCTTCTCCATGGCAATCACAGAGATGAGGCGATCAAGAAACCAGGGGTCAACGCCGGTCTGGCGGGAGAGCTCTATGGTCCCGGCGCCGCGCCGGAGGGCTGCCATCATGGCCCAGAGGCGCTCGTCGCTGGCGTGGAGGGGGAGTTCGGTAACAGTTCGCCATTCAGGGCGCTCCCAGAGCAGGCTGCGCCCGCCCACCTCAAGTGAGCGCACTGCTTTATTGAGAGCGGCTTCGAAGGTTCGTTCGATGGCCATCACCTCTCCGGTGGCCTTCATCTGGGTGCCGAGAGTGCGGTCTCCCAGGTGGAACTTGTCGAAGGGCCAGCGCGGGATCTTTACCACACAGTAGTCGAGCGCGGGCTCGAATGCGGCGGTGGTCCGCCGGGTGACGGCATTGGGAATCTGGTCGAGCGTCTTGCCGCAGGCTATCTTGGCGGCCACGCGGGCGATTGGGTACCCGGTGGCCTTCGAGGCGAGAGCCGAGGACCGCGAGACGCGGGGGTTGACCTCGATCACATGGTAGGGGAGAGGATCGTCGAGGCTACCCTGCCACCCGCGGACGTCCTTGCGGGGGGCAAGGGCGAACTGCACGTTGCAGCCGCCCTCAATGCCGAGTTCGCTGATGATGCGCAGGCTGGCCGAGCGCAGCATCTGGTAGTCCTTGTCGCTGAGCGTTTGCGAGGGGGCGACTACGATGGAGTCGCCAGTGTGGACGCCCATTGGGTCGAGGTTTTCCATGTTGCAGATGGTGATGCAGTTGCCGGCGCCGTCGCGCATCACCTCGTACTCGACCTCCTTCCAGCCGAGGAGGTTCTTCTCGACCAGGACCTGCGTGATGGGACTGGCGGCCAGGCCGCTTGCCGCGACGGCATGGAGCTGTTCCCAGGTGAAGGCCATGCCGCCACCGGTTCCCCCGAGCGTATAGGCGGGCCGGATGACGACCGGCAGGCCTATGCGGCGGGCTGCTGCCTCGCATTCCTGGACGGTGTGGCAGATGTCGCTTTCGAGGACGGGCTCGCCGAGCTTCGCCAGCATGTCGCGGAAGAGTTCGCGATCTTCGGCGCGGCGGATGGCCTGGAGGGGCGTCCCGAGAAGGCGGACGTTGTACTTCTCAAGGATGCCCGCATTGGCAAGGTCGACCGCGAGGTTCAGGCCGGTCTGTCCGCCCAGCGTGGGCAGGAGGCCTTCGGGGCGTTCCCTGGCGATGACGCGTTCGAGCACGGGAACGGTAAGCGGCTCGATGTAGACGCGATCGGCGACATCGAGGTCGGTCATGATGGTGGCGGGGTTGGAGTTCACGAGGATGCTGCGGACGCCTTCTTCGCGCATCGCCTTGCAGGCCTGGGTGCCCGCATAGTCGAACTCGGCCGCCTGGCCGATGACAATTGGCCCGGAACCGAGGATGAGAACGCTCGCGGGCTTCATCGCATCTGCTCCGCGGCGTGGGCTTGCGAAAGCGTGCCCACTGTGCGCGCCTGGCGCGGGGGCATGCCCTGTTTGCGCTTCATGTGTCTACCTCGGAAGCCCGCGCGTGGGCCACAGCAGGCGGCCGGCATGCCGCCTGACGGGTCGCAGAACGAAGATCAGGAGGAGAGGCGGCAGGAGCAGGAGTTTTCCGGCGGCCGCCAGGAAGAGGACCGTTTCCATCGCCCCGATCGCAGCTCCGACGATGATGGGAACAACATAGTGGTCCCCATGCCCGCGTTCGCCGCGCAGCAGTCCGTAGCCAAGCAGGAACGTGAACGAGCCGGAAATGGCGAGGGCAGCCGCAAAGAGGCGGGCAAGCCCGGGCCCTGCTTCGGTTGCCGTCACATTGTTGTCGCCGAACGAGGCGATTACGAAGCCGGCAGCCATGGTCCAGCCGGCGGCGGACAGAGCGAACATGAAGTCCGGCAGCACCGTTGGGGGCTTCCCCGGGTGGATTGGAGCATTGTGCCGGCGGGGGCTGGCTGGCCTGCTCATGGGCAGCGCAAGTACATGTGGTGTCTCCACGTCAGAGGGGCAACTCGAAGGTCATGTCGGGGTTGCGAAGCGGCACCATTGCGCCGATGGAAGAGAGGAAGCTGAGGGCAGGCTCGTTTCCTTCGGGGAGGCGGCCGCGGATGCGGCGGTAACCTCGCTCCCGGGCGAACTCGATGAGCTCATCGGCGAGGGTCGTGGCGAGCCCGCGGCGCCGGTGATCCGGAGCCACCCAGACGCCGAGCAGGCCCGTCTCGGGCTCGGTGGTGCTGAAGTCGAGGCCGCCGAAGGCCACGGCGATGCTGCCATCGAAGGCCACGTAGAGGGCGCCCTGGTCGCCAAGCCGGCGTATCCACTCGCGGACACGCTCCGGGGGCATCGACGAGGGCAGGCCGACGGGCTCGCTGCCGAGGCCGCGGATCACAGCGGCTATCTCTTCGGCGTCTTCTTCGGTGGCACGGCGGATATCGGTGGCTCTGGTCATCGCACTCCTCCACGGACTTCGGCGAGCAGGCCCACGAACCGGTCGAAGATGACCGTGTTGTCGAGAGGGCCCGGGCAGGCCTCGGAATGGTACTGGATTGTCAGCAGCGGTTCGCTGCGCATTGCGATTCCTTCGACCGTCTGGTCGTTGAGGTTGATGTGGCTGACGTGGGCCGAGGGGTCAAGACCTGAGGGGTCGACGGCGTAGCCATGGTTCTGGGCCGTGATGGTGACCTGCCCCGTCACGGTGTCCTTGACCGGGTGGTTCCCGCCACGATGGCCGAAGGGGAGCTTGAACGTCCCTGCTCCCAGCGCCTGGGCAGCCACCTGGTGCCCCAGGCAGATGCCGAGTACCGGCGCTTTCCCGATGAGCCTGTGCGTCTCAGCGACCATGGATTCGAGCAGGCGCGGGTCGCCGGGACCGGGCGAAAGCACGACCCCATCCGGGCGGCCGAAAAGGAGGTCATCGGCGCTCGCGTTAGCGGGGAAGACACGAATCGCGCAGCCGCGTGCGGCGAGCGAGCGCATTATGTTGCGCTTCACGCCGCCATCGAGAAGGGCGATCCGGAAGCGCGCCTCGTTGCCGGGGCTGTCCCAGTCGTACGCCTCGGAAGTGGTCACGGTCGCCACCCAGTTCACGTCGTCGTACCCGGGCATGGCGCGAACGCGCGCCAGGGCCTCTGCGGCGGACTCGTGGGTGGAGACGGTCCCGAGCATGACGCCGTGGCGGCGGATGCGGCGGGTAAGGGCCCGCGTGTCGACCCCTTCGATAGCCACGACGCCGCGAGCGCGGAGATACGCCTGGAGCGTGCCCTCGGAACGGGGATGGCTGGGGAAGGTGGCGGCTTCGCGCACGATCAGGCCGGCCGGCTGGATGCGGGCTGACTCCTCGACGGCCGCATCGATGCCGTAGTTGCCAATCATCGGGTAGGTGAGCGTGAGGAGCTGCCCGGCATAGGACGGGTCGGTGAGCATCTCCTGGTAGCCGGTCAT
>CAYYYI010000068.1:5251-13650 GCA_964475735.1 uncultured Anaerolineaceae bacterium | reverse complement strand
GCGTGCACCGCGCTTTCGCGCACGAGATAGCGGTCAAGCGTGAGTGTGCTCACCGGCTCCTTCGGGCTAGCATGCGCCCGGCAACCATCATCAGGCCGAACACGATCACAACCCCGGCGAGCCCCGCGATCACCGTCGAAGCGTCGCCGGAAAGTCCCGGAACTGAGTAGTCAGGCAGCCATTCCCAGCGGGCGTCCTTGGCGGTATCGATGAACTGCTTGTCCTCGGCCACTCTTTCCAGCCCGTCAGGATCGGAGGAGGCGAGCGGCGCGAAGACCACCACCACGAGGGCGGCGACCGCCAGGCCGCCGGCCCACCAGTAGCGCCGCAGGCGGGTCCTCAGCGAGGCCCTCGCTTCCTGTCCGGTCTGCACGCTCATCCCTGGCTCACCTGTTCGGCCAGTGTGCCCCGCCCAAGGTGGAGCAGGTCGCCCCGCGTGGCGGCGATGAAACTGAGCGCAGCGACAGTGATCACCGCCTCGCCGATGCCGATCAAAGCGTGCACTCCCACCATGGCGGGGAGCGCCACGGCCAGCGACGCCGTGTCCGAAAGGGCAAGCTGGAAGGAGATCAGCACCGCGGCCGCAGCCACCGAGCACCAGGCCGCAATTGCGGCGGCCGGCATCCGTCCCCGCCTCTCACCCCCGAGCACGCCGGCGATGAGGCGGTACAGGTAGTAGCCTCCGAATGTCCCCACCACACCCATGTTGAAGACGTTGGCGCCCATGGCGACGAGGCCACCATCCTGGAATACGAGCGCCTGCACCGCGATCACGCAGGCCATCACAACTGTTCCCGCCCACGGGCCGAGGAGTACGGCAACGAGCACGCCGCCCATCAGGTGGCCCGATGTGCCACCGGCGACCTGGAAGTTGAACATCTGCGCGGCAAACACGAACGCCGCCATCACGCCCATGAGAGGCACTGCCTTCTCGTCGAGGTTGGCGTCTGCGCGCCGCACGGCCAGCGCCAGCGCCAGCGCGGTAATCGCCCACATGACCCCTGCGACGGGCGCCGACAGAAAACCGTCGGGCGCATGAAGAAGGAAGAGTGCCGGTGTGGTCACGGATTACCCCCCCTGGAGCCAGGACTGATTCGCGCAACGCATGCGGTGAACAACTATCCTGCAGCTAATTGCAACTCTTTGCAACTGCAAGTCACTGGTGTTGCGCGCCGTTCGATCCTACCGCCGTTCTCTGGAGTTTGTCAGCTATCTTGCGAGAAAACTGTATGAACGCTACTGGCGGCGCCACGGCTGACGTTCGCCGTCCCGCGTTGCCGCACACCCGCGCCCCTCTTATGGTTCGGACGATGCATCATCCCGCCCGCTACACGGTCGGCGACTTCGACATCGCCATCATCTCCGACGGCTACATCCGGCTCGACGGCGGGGCGGTGTTTGGGCTGGTGCCCCGCATCATGTGGGAACCGCTGATCGGCCCCGCGAACATCGACGCACAGCATCGCATCGCGCTGGGCCTCAATTGCATGCTCGTCCGCCGTGGCGACGACGTCCTGCTAATCGAGACGGGAATGGGCAACAAGCACAGTGAAGCCGTTCGCGAACGCTCGTTCCCCGGCGACTACGGGCACCTGCTTTCCGCGCTGGCCACGCTCGGCCTGGCGCCCAATGACATCACGGCGGTGGCGAACACGCACCTCCACACTGACCACTGCGGCTGGAACACCATCCACAACGCCGATGGCGAGGTCGTGCCAACATTCCCCAACGCGCGCTACTTTGCCCAGAAGGGCGAGTATGAGGTGGCCATGCACCCCAACGAACGGACGCGGGGCACCTACTTCGCCGAGAACTTCGAGCCCCTCGTGAAGGCGGGACGGCTAACGCTCGTCGAAGGGGAGCACGAGGTCGTGCCCGGGGTGCACTTCCTCTCGACGCCGGGACACACGGAGGATCATGCTTCGCTGGTCCTCTCCTCGGGCGGCGAGACGGCCATCTTCACGGGCGACCTCGTTCACCACGCGGCGCAGATGGAGCGCCCCGCCTGGATTGCCGCCTTCGATGTCCTGCCCCTCGTCAGCCTGGAGACCAAGAAGGCCCTGGCCGAGCGCGCCATCCGCGAGCGCGCGCTGCTGGTTTGCGTCCACAACCCCTTCCCTGGCGTGGGCCGCCTGGTGGAGAAGGACGGGCGGCGGACCTTCGTGCCCGAATGAGCCGGCCGGCGGCGCCCCTGTTTCGACTCGCGCTCCGCGACGCCCACACCGCCGCGGGGGCGCAGTTCCACGTTCGCGATGGCTGGGAGCTTCCCGCTGACTACGGCGGCTTCCAGGCAGAGCACGCCGCCCTCCGGGCCGCCACCGCTGTGTTCGACCGCTCGCATCGCAGCCGCATCATGATCAGCGGCACCGACGCATCCATGGTCCTCGGCCGCATATTCACCGGCAACATGGCCGCGCTCGAAGAAGGGCGCGCCGTGCGCACGGTCGCGCTCAACGATGCCGGGCACGTCCGGGACCTGGCGCTCGTCGTGCGCACGGGCGCCATTTCGTTCCTGGTGAGCGGCGAGCCGGGCCAGCGCGCCGAGACCATCGCCCGGCTGCAGCGCGCCATTGCCGCAGATTTCGACGCTCGCGTTGAGGACCGGACCCTCACGACCTGCAGCCTGGCCGTTGCCGGGCCCGCGGCCGGGGCCGCCATCCGGGAGCACATCTCCGATGCGCTACCGGCCGCGCTGGAGACGCTCCACGCAGTGGCGTTCGAGTTCCACGGCTTCCGCGCGCTGGCCGTGCGGACCAGCGATACGGGCGAGGATGGCTTCGAGTTCGTGCTGGCGCCCGCCTCTGCCCTGCACTTGCTGGAAACGCTTTCCGACGTGGGCACGCGGCTGGCGGGGGACGTCGCACACAACATCGCGCGCATTGAAGCGTGCATCCCCGCCTTTGCGCCCGACCTGGATGGGGGTCTCACACCTGCCGAGGCGGATCTCGACGCCCTCCTGGGGATTGCCGGGGCCCGTGCCGGGCGCATCCTTAGCGCGCTCGTGATGGAACATGAAGCGCCCGCCGGAACGGCCGTCATGGCCGGCCGCGAGGCAGTGGGGGATCTCCGTTCGTGCGCCCGCTCCCTGTCGCTTGACGCAATCATCGGCCTCGCTGTAATCGATAGTCATTACGCATTCCCTGGCGCCGCCCTGACGGTGGCCGGTCATCCAGCCTCAGTTACTGCCAAACCCTTCTACCGCCGGAGACGCGAATCATGACCTTCCCTGCTGGCCCCGAATCTGCCGTCCACTACTACGAGCCGCGCTGGCCCGCCGTTGTCGAGCTCAACCTGAGCGACGAATGGCGCGCGCGCTGGAACGATGAGCCGCTCCTGCCGCGTGACGCACCCGTCGACTACGTCTACGTCATCGTGTGGATGGGCGACTTCGGATACGTGACCCGTTCCGTGGGCGAACAGGTCTGGCGGACGGTCGAAGGTGCGCCCGAGCCGGGTGAGAAGCCATTGGCCTACGCCAGGCGGGCAGCCCGCGAGCAGGCCGGCGCTACCGGGCAGGTAGAGATGGTGGGCTTCTTCGAGTGCAAGGCGACCAGCCACAACCCGGCCTTCCCGCCGGGGACGGTCCGCGTGCGCCCGCTCTACTTCATCGTTGCGAAGCAGGTGAAGGACCTTGGGCGAGAATCGCCGTTTGAACGGCGCCGCCTGCCCCTCAACGAGCACATGAAGGCGCTGCGCCAGCGATACCCGGAGTTCGAGACCTACCTCGGGAAGGCCGCGGGCCTCTACGCCTTGACGCGGAAGTAGCCCGGGCCTCGGCCCGATCAGTCGCCGTAGACCCTCGCGAGCAGGTCGTGGAGGTCGGGGTCGTACTTCCGGAGCCACTCCCGGTCGCGCGCGCCGCCCGTGTCGCTGTGAAGGAAGTACGCCTGCGTGGCTTCGGCGAAGTACTCGTTCACGTTGCGCGAGGCGTAGGCATTGCGATACTTCCCGGCGTCGAGCGCCGCCTGGTAGAAGATCCGCACATCGAAGTAGTCGGCCGGCGGGAGCGCCCAACCCTGCACCAGGTGGCCAAGCTCGTGGTAGAGGATGTTCAGCCCGCGGCACGGCCCACCCCGGTTTCCGAGCATATCGAGCTCGCTGACTGCGACCACGGGGTAGTCGGCACGGTCGGCAATCCCGCACGCCGAGTGCACGTCGTCGCGAGTGAGCGGGTCCAGGCAGGCGAACTCCGGCAGTTCATCGAGTGCCACACCCTCCTCTGCGATGACGATGTAGGCGCCCTCCCCGGCTAGGCGTTCTTCGAGGTCATTCTCCGCAAAGAAGCGCTCGATGGTCGCAATGGCCGCCTCAAAGGCGCGCTCATCGACGCTGGCGCTGCCCACAATGGCGATGCCGAGGACTTCGGCCATCTGCGTATATTGGGCGGGATAGGTGCGGGGCTCGCCGGGGTCGGGTCGCCGGATGGTCCCCTGGCAAACAGAGCCGGACGGCTTGAGAGCCGGATCGGCGGCCGTCTCCGCCGGCGTCTCCACGGGAACTGCCAGCGGGCGCATTGAGCCGCCACCCGGGCTGTTCTTCGCAACGAGAACTGCCGCGACTGCGACCGCCACGATCACGAGGGCAGCGAGGGGCATCAACAACGCGAGACGGCCGGGCACACTCCTAGCATCGGCGAAGAAGGCCGGGCTAGAAAGCCCGGCCCTTAACCGCTCGTTTCTCTGCGGGAAGCGCCTACTCCTCGATGCCCCAGCGCACGGTCACGTAGACGACCAGCGACCCGGTGCCGGGCTCGATTGGGGTATCGAAGGCGGCATCGGATTTGCCGGTCGCCGGGGCGACCCGGTACTCAGGGGTAGGGGCAGGGCCCTGCGCCTCGGAGATCGCCAACGGCGTGCCAAGCTTGACGCCGCCAAGCTTGGCCAACTGCTCTGCCTTCGCCTGCGCATCCTTCATGGCCAGCTCACGGGCCTGTTCGAGCAGCTTCGTCGTGTCCTCGATGTCGAACCAGATGTTCTGGATGCGGGTATCGTCACCACCGGCTTCCACTGCGTCGTCGAGGATCTTGCTGAACGATTCCAGCTTGCGGACCTTCACCTCGACGCTGTTGTACACGCGGTAGCCGATGATGCGCGGCGCCTCGCCGTCCTTGCTGTAGTCGTACTCCGGTTGGATGCTCAGAGCGGTTGTCTTGATGTCCTTGCTGTCGACGCCATTCTTCTTCAGAGAGGCGATGACGGCGTCGGCCGCCTTTGCGGCCCGGTCACGGGCCTCTGCCACGGTCTCGGCGCGGGATTCCACGCCAACGTTGAAGAAACCGGTGTCGGGGGGCGCAATCACCTCGCCCATGCCGCTCACCGAGATCCCCGGCGCCTCCTCTGATGGCTGGACCACCGTGGTGGTGTCGCCGCCGCACCCCGCGGCAAAGACGGCGGCGGCCGTCATTATGGCTGCTCCTGCCACCAGCGCTAGCTGCTTCGGATTCTTCACTTTCCTGTTCTCCTTACTGTCCTGCGTATCGCGAGGTAAGCGGCGAGAGACCCGGCGGCGGTTACCGCCAGTGCGATTTGGGCGGCCAGCATCCAGTCGCGCTCTTTGCCCTGTTCCGCCGGCAAGACGCCGCCGTCGCGGTCGGATCCGCCTGCGACGCTGGCGTCGTCGCCAGGTGGCGAAGCGCCATCGTTGGCGCTCTTCGCCACGGGCGGCTCCGGGGTCGGCTCCGCCCCCGGCGATTCGGCGCCCTGGCCCGAGACCCCGCCCCCGTCATAGGGGGGAAGGGAGCCGGAACCAGCGGTCGCAGTGCCCTGCGCGACGGTAAGCCCAACGGATTCCTCCGCGGCGCCGTCCGCCGCGCTGTCCAGGGCCGCCATCGGGGCGGCGGCACCGTCGCCTTGCTGGCCAGAACCGCTCATGTCAACCACGAGCAGGCTCACCAGGCCCAGGACGGCGATCCCTGCCGCGACCTGCGCGAACCGCATCACCAGCATGGGCGTGCGCGCCCGCACCGGCTCCTTTGGCGGCGCTGCCAGCATGGCGGGCGTTATCGCGAACGATCGCGGCGCCGGCGCCCCGGGCAGGGCTGATGGAAGCATGCGCTTGAGCGCGCGCTCCCCGGCCAATGCCTCACGGCACGGCTCGCAGGTTTCCAGGTGGGCGGCAAAACGCGCTGCCTCAGCCTCCGGCAGCTCGCCGTCGGCGAAGGCTGCGACGTTCACCTTCCATCGCCTGTGGCCCGCGGGCCTCCCAAACCACCTCATTCGCTAACCTCTACGCCTTCCAGACGCCGGTAAGCCGCAAGGAGTTCCGGCCGCGCCATGAAAACCTGACGCAATCTTTCCCGTCCGCGGTGAACGCGCGATTTCACCGTGCCAACTGAAGCCCCGGTGATCCCGGCGACCTCTTCGTAGTGGTATCCCTGCAGGTCCACGAGCGCCACGGCTTCACGCTGGTCCATGGGCAGGCTCAGCATCGCGCGCTGCACTATCTCCGCAAGCTCAACGTTTTCGGCCACCGTTTCCGCGCCCGGCGACTCGTCGGAGACCTCAATTGGGGTCTCAAATGAGCCGAATATCTCATCGAGTGACATCGCTGTGTCTTTGCGCCTTCGGCGGCGCCATTCGTCCTTGCTCTGGTTGGCGGCGATACGCAGCAGCCATGGCCGGAAGCTCGGACCGGCAAAGCGGTCAATCGCGCGGTAGGCCGAGAGAAACGCTTCCTGAGTCGCGTCCTCGGCGGCTTCGCGGTTGCCCAGCAGGCGGAGACAGAGTGAATAAACGGGGGATTGATAGCGTTCGACAAGCCTGTTGAACGCGCTCAAGTCTCCGTCTCTTGATAGAGAGACGAGTCGCTCGTCGGTAAGCCCGGGCTCCGCGCTCATATGGCGCGAGCGTAGGTCAATCACCTGTAAAGGGCGATAAGACCACGGCGAACGGAGCCCCGAGGAGGCTGTGATACCCTGATGGCAATGCAACGCGAAGAAGACGCGCCCGAAGACCAGGCCCCCGAAAGCAAGCGATCCGAGGAGGAGGGCGGCTGGTATTTCGACCTTCCCGGCGGCGCATGGGAGCGCCAGCAGGAGAAGAACAACGAGCTTCGCCGCCGAATAATCGAGAACGTCGAGGGTCATCATCGAGACGTTCCGATCGACCCCGAACCCCGGAAACGAGGGTTCTTCGGCCTCGGGAAGAAGCAGCAGAGCAGCGATCCGCCTCTCGAGACCCGCGGCGGCACCTACCGCCTGGCCCGGGGCGAGGGCGAGGAGGATTCCGCCGAGGACGCCGGGGAGGAGCCGCCGCTGGTTCCGGGCGCGCCACCACCGCTGCGGCTGCGGCGCCACGATTCCGCCCTGGGCCAGGAACCAGACGAATGGAGCACCGAACCGCCCGGGATGCCGGCCTTCAGACCTGCAGGCGACGAAAGGCCGCGCTCACGCTGGGAGGAGATGTTCGGCATCTCTACCGACACGAAGGATGATGCGGAGCCGCCAGCTCCTGCCTTTTCACCGGGCGCCCCGGAAGAGAGCCGCTTGCCCGAAGAACCAGCTTCCCGGTGGGATCAGGCGTTTGGCGCACCAGCGGAGGGCGGCCTGCTCGAAGGCATGAGAGGTTGGGCACGCAGCGAGCAGGTGGAGGCCGCAAGCGCGAGCGAAGATGGGCCGGACACAGGCGAGCAGCCCGATAGGTCCGGGGAAAGCACCGTCTCGTCCGTCCCGGTGGAGGACGAGTCGCCCGGGACATCCCGCTGGGACGCCATGTTCTCCACACCTGCCGGCGAGGGCAGCATGCTCGAAGGCATGCGCCGCTGGGCGAGCGGAGAGCCTCAAGCACCAGAGAATCAGCCCATCGAGGAGCGATCGTTCGACATCGGTCACGAAGCCGCGTCCGGCGATTCTACCGGCAACGAGGGCATGTGGCAGGCGTTCGAGCCGTCCGGGTCCGCCGATATTCCGGCCGCTCCCACGCCCATCGGCCCTCTGCCGTGGGAAGTCGAAGACGAAGCACCGCAAGCCTACGCGGCGCCCGCAGCAGGTTTCACTGCCGAAGCGAACGGCAGCCAGTTCGATCCACCCGGAATGGGAATTGCCGCCAGCGAGCTCCCGAAGAAGCGTGGCTTCCTCGGCCGCCTGTTCGGACGGAAGCAGGCGATGCCTGCAAGCGAATCGGACCGCGAGCAGCCGGACTTCGAGACTGGCTCTGCGGGAGCATGGATCGTTCCGGGAGAGGACACTGACGGCGACATCCAGGTCCGGGGTGAAATCGCAGACCAGCCCGCATCCGCATGGTTGGCGCCCGAGGAACTGAGCCAGGACTGGATCCCTCCCGAGGAAGCTGCGCCCGAGCCCATCGCCGAATGGTCCGCTCTTGTCGAGACCGAAAGCGAACCTGAGCCAGCCGTAGCCTGGTTCACCCCTGATGAACCAGCCGGGCAAGCCGTGGCCGAGC
>CAYYYI010000068.1:0-5151 GCA_964475735.1 uncultured Anaerolineaceae bacterium | reverse complement strand
CCAGCGGAACCGTTCGCTCAGGAAGATCTGTCGCCTGCGCCAATCCAGGTCCCTGGCCAGCTGAGCCTTGGTACTGCTCCAGCCGGCGAAACCGCCGGGACAACAATGGATGAGGCGCTTTCAGCGTTCGACGCTTCGGAACCGGCCCCGGGCGGCTACGGTGCCGCACCATCAGCGGCCGCGGCGGCGGAGGAAAGCCCAGGGGACACCGAAGGGTGGAGCCCGGAGCCATTCGAAGCGGAGCCGGCATTGGCCTCCTGGCAAAGTCTCTCAGAAGAGCCTGCCCCCCCGGCCACTACCGGTGAGGGTGACGATCCGTGGGCCAGCTTCCTCTCCTCGAGCCGGCAGCAGCCGGACCCCGAAATGTCCGTGACGGCCCCGGAAATTGAGGCCGGCGACAGTGAATGGGGCTGGCAACCCGCGCCAGCGGTCGCCAACGAGTCCGCCCATGAACCATCCGTCTCGCAGCCGGATGAAGAAGGTATGTCCTGGTCAACAGGCGCACGCGAGGACAGTGGCGACGAAGATGGGGGATGGGGAGATATCGCCCCGCCGATCGAAGCGCCGCAGCCGGCTTCTCAAGGCTCCGGCGGGTTCCAGTTCGAACGCACGAAGCCAGCAGACGAGCCCGAAGAGACGACCGGGGCGGCCGGAACCGCTTCGCCGATAGAACGGGGCGATGTCGCGCGATGGCTGGATTCTGCGCTCGATTCCGGGACAGCCCTCGAACCTGACCCTGTTGACGACTGGAAGCCCTTCACGCCAGCGCAAGATGCCGCCGCGCCAGCCGCTTTCGCGCCTCAACCGGCATTCACAGCGGGTGACTGGCAGGTGGGCGACGAGGACGACGTGGTGCTCAAAGCCTTCGAGGCCCACGCGAGCACCGAGATAGACGAAGACGATGTCTTCGACCCCTTCGATCTCCCCTCCGGGCGCAACACGACCTTTACTGACCTCCTCGGAAGCGAGGGCGACGACCTTGTCGCCGAGATCACGGAGCCTGAGGTTGAAGTGCGGCCGTTCGCACGCCTGCAGGGGTGGGCGCCCCAGCGCGCCATCGCCAGCGACAATGCCACCACCTGGCCGGGGGCAACCCCGGGCGGCATCCCGGATATCGATCCTGCCGCTGCTGATGCCGCCGATGCAGGCTTCACACCGCTCCCCCTGGAGACTCCACGCGAACCGGTGGCTGCTGGACGGACTGGCCATTCGCGTGCCCGCACGGTTGTCCGCGAGGCGGTGGAAACCCTGCTACTGGCGATCCTTGTCTTCCTCGCGGTCCGCGCGAGCTTCCAGAACTTCAAGGTAGACGGCCAATCGATGTACCCCACGCTGGACGATGGCCAGTTCCTGATTGTGAACAAGCTCGTCTACGCCGAAGTCGACATGGAGAAGCTGGGCAAGTTTATCCCCTTCATCGACGCCGGTAACGATCCCAAGCGCAACGTGTTCCACGCCCCCGAGCGCGGAGACATTGTGGTCCTCAAAGACCCTCGCGACCCGTCGCAAGATCTGATCAAGCGCATCATTGCCCTTCCCGGCGAGTCAGTGGAGATCAGGGACGGCAAGGTCTACATCAACGATCATTACCTCGAAGAGCCCTACATCAAGAGCGCCTGGCACGACAACAAGTCGAAGATCGTCATCGGCGAAGACGAGTACTTTGTGATGGGCGACAACCGCAGCAACAGCCTGGACAGCCGCTCCACGCAAATCGGCCTCGTGCACAAGGACCTGATCATCGGCAAGGCGATGCTCTCGTACTGGCCCACCAGCAGCTTCGGCCTGGCGCCGAACGAGGCGGGCAAGCTGGCGAGCGATGTCTCGGCCGCCAACGGCCGCCCGGTGGTAACGGCCAGGCTCATCGAGGAGTAGCCGTCGATGGACGCTTGCGGCAGGGTGGGATTACCCTCCCAACCGTGACTGCGAACCTTGAAGAGCAATTGGCCGCCCGCGGGGCCCTGCTGCGGGGGCACTTCCAGCTTTCCAGCGGCCTCCACGCCGGCGTCTACATTGAAAAGTTCCGCATCCTGCAGTGGCCGGACCTGACGTCCACGTTTTGCGCCCTGGTAGCCGAACGCTTCCGCGGCGACGTCAACCTTGTGGCCGGGCCCACAACGGGCGGCGTCATCCTCAGCTTTGAGACAGCCCGGCAACTCGGGCTGCGCAGCATCATCGCCGAACGCAGGGACGATGGTGAAGGCCGCGAGTTCAAGCGCGGGTTCGAAATCGGCCCCGGCGACCGCGTGCTCATCGTCGACGACGTCCTCACCACGGGAGGTAGCATCCGCGACGTGCTCGACGCCGTCCGGGCGCGCGGAGCCGAGGTCGCGGGTGTGGGCGTGCTGGTTGACCGCAGCGCGGGGCGCACGGACTTCGGCGTTCCCTTCTTCGCCTGCATGGAAGTTGACGTTGCTTCGTGGGCGCCGGGGGAGTGCTCCCTCTGCCGCGAGGGCGTGCCCCTGACCATCACTTGAGAGCCCCCGGGGAGCGTCGTTCGAACTGCGGGTAGGGGGTTCGCGAGGAACGGCTACAATCGTGGCATGCGCGAACTCCGCCAGGCCGGGAATGACCCCTCGTTCCTCCTGAAGGCCCTTTCCGAGGCGGCCGGGGAGGTGCGCCGGGCCTTCTTCTCACTCGACCATGCCGCTCTGCTGCTGCCCGGGGAAGAGTTCGATGATTGCTGGTGCCTGCTCGCCGTGGCCGTCCACCTGCGCGACATCGAGCGGGAGACGATCGGCCAGTTCGAAGCCATGCTGGCGTTCCGTGACCCTGCCATTCCGCATGTGGACATGGACACTCCACCGCCCTTCGAAAGCTACGCGGAGGAGGACGAAGATGACGTCCTGGGCGATTTCCACCACCTCCGGCGCGAGACTGCGTACCTTCTCTGGGACCTCTCGCCCCACGAATGGGAGCGCGGGGGAATCCACCCCTACCGCGGCCGCATCACCGTACTCGACCTGGCGCGCGGCCTGTACCAGCACGATCTGGAGCATCTCTGGCAGGTCCGGCGCATGGCGGACCTGCTGGCGAAGGGCCGCTCCTAGCCCGAGGGTGCATCCCAGGGAAGCATGCCGCGCGGCGGTTCGAGGATGGCCTTCACCTGCCCGTCGGCAACCACGGCGATGATGTCGAACCCGGCGTAGAGCGTGGGGTCCATTCCCCTGATGGCCCACGAAAGCTTCTCTTCCCCCACATAGGTGGCGGCGCCCAGGAGGATGAGCGCCCGCGCCGTCGCATCGGCAGCGGCGATCGGCTCGGCCTCTTTGAGCAACCTCCGAAGGTTGCGCCGCAGCAGCGCGCTTGACTCCTCAGACTCTGGCCGGGGCGACCCGAGCACGCACGAGCCGCCTTCGCCAAGATCGTTCGCCGTCCACACGTCCTCAGCGGGGATGACCTGCACCAGGTCCCCCTCTGCCTCGCCCGCCGCCGCCACGATGCGCTCGGCAAGCGCGTCACGCTCTTCCTGGCTCGCCGGGAGCCGCAGGATCTCGGCCGAATTGAGGCTGAACGTGCCAGGCACCCGGTTGGTGAACTGCGCCCAGTGAGGGCCAAGGCCGCCCATGATCGTTACCACCGACCCCGCGGTGTCGACGCGGCGCAGGTAGAGCTTCACCGCCCGGCGGACTTCAAGGCGGCCATCCTCAATGGGCCTCGCCTCGGAAACGGATAGGACCACTTCGCTCAGCCCCGGCTCGGCGGCGGGAATGGCGCCCCCGCGAGGCGCCCACAGGGCGATCGAGCGCCCTTCGGCATCGAGCCGGCTCTCAACCGCGGCCCGCGCGGCTTCCCATTCCACCGTCGCGTCTGCGGCCAGCGTGTCCGCGAGGGCGAATGCCAGCGGCCACTCCCGGCCGACGGTGATGACGCCCGTGGTCAGCCCTTCGGTGGAAGATGATGCGCTTTCGACCCTCGTGCTGCGCGCGTAGCGCGCGCCCAACCGGCGCAGAAACAGCCGCAGGGCCGCGTTGGCGGGATCGGCGGGATACGTTCCCGAAGGTGCCACTACGGGCTCTAGGCTTCCTGTTCGCCGTCGCCCGCGGCTTCGCTCTCCGCGGCCGCCATCTCTTCGTCTGAGGCTCCTTCAGCGGCGTCGAGCCGAATGCGAGGCGGATTCACAGTGGCAACGTTGATCGACGGGTCGGTCAGGATCTCCACGCCCGCCGGGGCAACCAGGTCTCCGACGCTGACGGTCACGTCGAAGCTCTTCAGCACCGTCACGTCCACCTCGATAAGGTCGGGGATGTCGAGCGGCAGGCAGCGCACGGCGACTGTTTCGAGACTCTGAATAAGCGTGCCTGCCAGGTCGCGCACGGCGGGCGCTTCGCCCACAACGCGCAGGTTCACAGTCGTTGTGATGGGGCGCTTGAGGTCCACCTGGTAGAAGTCGGCGTGGATGGGGTCGCCCATGCCGCCCGCGCGGCTAAGACCGCGAAGGATGACGTAGCGGGGCTCCTTCTCACCTTCGACGCGGAGTTCGAACATGCTGCGCACGCCCGCGCTGCGCACGGTGCGCATAAACTCGCGGCTATCGACCTGGATCGCGCGGGAGTCGAGCCCACGCCCGAAGACGTTCGCCGGGAGGATACCCTGGCGGCGGAGCTGGCTTACCTTCTTGCCCGTGATCTCACGGGGGGCGGCCGCAATGGTCGCGCGTTCTGCCATTGGAAAATCAACCTCCACGCCACGCTCAATACGTGGCGCAACAGTTCCATGCTAGCCCCAACCGTCTCCCGGTCAAACCGCAGACGGCGCTGGGCCGGGACACAAAAGAGCAGGGCCAGAGCGTTTCCGGCCCTGCTCATCGGTGCACGGGGAAGGACCGCCTCAGGCGGGCTTGATCGCCGCGATGCGCGCCCGCACAGCGGCCTTGTCGCTGTACCAGTTCGCGTTCAGAGCCTTGAACTCTTCCTGATCGGCCGGGACGTCGTCTTCGGCGAAAATGGCGTTCACCGGGCAGGCAGGCTCGCAGGCGCCGCAGTCGATGCACTCATCAGGGCTGATGTAGAGCATCCGGTCCCCGTCCTCTTCGAAATTGATGCAGTCCACAGGGCAGACCTCTACGCAGGCCTGGTCCTGGACATCGATGCAAGGGGTCGTGATGACGTACGCCATGCTGGCTCCTCTGATCCTCGGCTCTTTCGGGGC
>CAYYYI010000067.1:1269-13704 GCA_964475735.1 uncultured Anaerolineaceae bacterium | reverse complement strand
CGGCGCTGGTGATCAACCTGCTCCCGGTCTATGACGACCTGGAGCGGGCGGTCGCGACCGTGGATGCGCACCTTGCGGGTCTGAACTGGGTGCAGGGCGTGGTTGCGATCCAGCGGAAGTTTCAGCAGTTGCTGGAAGCGATGGGCGTGAGCGAAATCGCCGCCGCGGGCGAAACCTTCGACCCCAACCGCCACGAAGCGGTGGGCAAGCAGCCGGGCGACGACGGCAAAGTGCTGCACGTTGTGCAGAAGGGCTACCAGATTGGCGACCGGGTCATCCGCCCGGCGATGGTCATCGTCGGCGAGGCCGGCGGCAGCTAACGAAGAGGAGTGATGAAGCATGGGTAAGGTACTCGGGATCGACCTTGGCACGACCAACAGCTGCATGGCGGTGATGGAAGGCGGCGAGCCCGTTGTCATCCCCAACGCCGAGGGCGCGCGCACCACGCCGTCGATTGTGGCAATCACGAAGACGGGCGAACGGCTCGTGGGGCAGGTGGCGAAGCGGCAGGCTGTCACCAACCCGGAGAACACGATTTTCAGCATCAAGCGCTTCATGGGACGCAAGCTGAGCGACCCCGAGGTGCAGCGGGACCTGAAGCTGGTGCCTTACGGCGTGTCCGCGGCGTCGAACGGCGACGCGCAGGTGCAGATGGGCGACCGGCAGCACAGCCCGCCCGAAGTCAGCGCCATGATCCTGCAGAAGCTGAAGGCCGATGCGGAAGCCTACCTGGGCGAGAAGATCACGGAAGCGGTCATCACCGTCCCCGCCTACTTCAACGACGCCCAGCGGCAGGCGACCAAGGACGCCGGCAAGATTGCGGGCCTCGAAGTGCTGCGCATCATCAACGAGCCGACGGCGGCCTCGCTGGCGTACGGGCTCGACAAGAAGCACGACGAGATCATCGCGGTGTACGACCTTGGCGGCGGGACCTTCGACATCTCGATCCTCGAGCTGGGCGAAGGGACCTTCCAGGTGCTGAGCACCAACGGCGACACCCACCTCGGCGGCGACGACTTCGACCAGCGGGTCATCGACTGGCTCATCGACGAGTTCAAGAAGGCGGAAGGGATTGACCTGCGGCAGGACCGGCAGGCGCTGCAGCGGCTGAAAGCCGAAGCCGAGAAGGCGAAGATCGAACTTTCGAGCGCCCAGCAGACGGAGATCAACCTGCCGTTCGTCACGGCCGACGCGACCGGCCCGAAGCACCTGAACGTCACGCTCACGCGCGCGAAGCTGGAGCAGCTCGTGGGCGACCTCCTCACCGGGACGCTCGAACCGGTGAAGAAGGCGCTCGAAGACGCCGGCAAGAAGCCCACGGACGTCGACGAGATCGTGCTCGTGGGCGGGCAGACGCGCATGCCCTCGGTGCAGAAGATCGTGGGCGACTTCTTCGGCAAGGAGCCGCACAAGGGCGTCAACCCGGACGAAGTGGTGGCCATCGGCGCGGCGGTGCAGGCAGGCGTCCTCAAGGGCGAAGTGATGGACGTGCGCCTCCTGGACGTGACACCGCTGACGCTCGGCATAGAGACGCTGGGCGGGGTGATGACGCCCATCATCACGCGCAACACGACCATTCCGACGGCGAAGAGCCAGGTCTTCAGCACCGCCGCCGATAATCAGCCGAGCGTGGAGATCCACGTCCTGCAAGGCGAGCGGCCGATGGCGACGGACAACAAGTCGCTGGGGCGGTTCATTCTCGATGGCATCCTGCCGTCGCCGCGGGGCGTGCCGCAGATCGAAGTGACGTTCGACATCGACGCAAACGGCATCGTGAACGTGTCGGCGAAGGACAAGGGCACGGGGCGCGAGCAGAAGATCATGATCCAGGCTTCGAGCGGGCTTTCGAAGGAAGAGATCGAGAAGATGCAGCGCGACGCCGAGCTTCACGCGGAAGAGGACCGGAAGCGCCGCGACACCATCGAGCTGAAGAACACGGCCGACAGCACCGCCTACCAGGCTGAAAAGACCCTGCGCGACAACGCGGACAAGATCGGCGAAGAGCTGAAGGCCGAGGTTGAGGAGAAGGTGAAGGACGTCCGCGCCGCCATCGAGAGCGACGACGCGGACCGTATCCGCACGGCGCTGGACACGCTCAGCCAATCGATGCAGAAGATCGGCGAAGCGGTCTACGGCCAGGCGGGCGCGGCTGCGGGCGACGGAACCGAACCGGGCGCCGAGGCCGGCGAGGCCGAAGAGGGTACGGTCGAGGGCGAGTTCCGCGAGGTGTAAGAACCCGGCATCACGCCCCGTAGAGCGCGCTGCGCAGGTCCAGGGCCAGGTTCGTGCCGTCGAGCAGGAGGTGGCCGGGGTGGCTAGCTGATCCCGAGCGCGAGGCGCCGCTTGCGCCCTTCTGCCTGTGGGAGGAGGCCGAGCAGTCGCGTGGCGTACTGCGTCCGGGTAAGCTCTCCCTCCGTGTACGCCGTGGCCCACGCCTCCATCTCTCCGAGCGTCTCGCGCACCTGTGGGCGCGCTCGCTCGAGTCCGGCCCAGTCAATCGAGGCGAGGAACTCGGCGATTGCCTCGGGATCGAGTCCGCCCTCCAGCGCGCGCCGCACCGCCGTCCGCACCATGGCGGGCGTCACCGTCTGAATCTCCATGAGCCGCGCAGACATCGAAGTGGTCAGCCTCTCGGAACTTGAATCGCTGTGGAACGATGGCGGCATGCCGTCCAAACGAGTGGACGGACTGCTCACAGACGTAATCGTACACCGGGCCGGCCGCACTCTCGGCCCGCGCGGCCACTGCCCCCTCACGCCCCGTATAGCACCCGCCGCAGGTTCAGCGCCAGGTTCGTGCCGTCGAGCAGGAGGTGGCGGGCGTTGAAGCCGTGGGCGTGCACCGCCATGCGCAGGTCCGCGGGCGACATGTCGGCGGGGATGGCGAACCCTGCCAGGCCGTCGTCGCCGGTGCGGGTGCGGGCCACCACGCCGTCGCGGTGGTCGGTGACGAGCACCGCGGCCCCGGCGATGGGCGGCTTCTCGCCATCCCTGGTGGCGTCGTTGTCGAGCACGCTCACGCGCGCGGTGCGGCCGTCGTGGGCCACGTCAACGGCGATGTCGAGGTCGCGGAGGTAGATGAGCGGCTCCGCGGAAACGGCGGCCATGCCGTCGCGCTCGGGGATGCGGGCCGGGTTGGCGCGCAGCGAAACATCCTGGAGCGCCATGCCGTGGTCGGTGGTCACCACGAACAGCGTCGAATCGAACAGCCCCTTCGCATCGAAGATGCGCAGGATGTGACCGAGTTCGCGGTCCGATTCGTCGAGCGCTTCGCGGGCGCCTTCGTGGTGGGGGCCGTAGTCGTGCGCGGCCGCGTCGGGCAGGCTGAACTCGTGGAAGACGAAGATGGGGAACGGGTGTGAGTCGTCAGTCAGCAACTGGCGCGCCTGCGCAAGGGCGCGGTTGTCGATGATGCCCGAGAGGTGGTGGCCGTGCTCCTGGAGCTCCGCCGCCCAGCGGGGGCTTATCTCCGCGTCCGTCTCCTCCGTCAGCTCCTTCAGCCGCTCGCGGTCCCCGACGATGCGGTGTTCGAGCGTGGCGTGGTCCGCGCCCCGGGTGCAGGGCTCGTTGATCGAAGCAGTGAACGCACCCTCCGTGCCGTTCCATGAGCCGTAGACGCGGTGGAAGGCTTCGAAGAGCGTCTCCACGCCGCTGGCGAGGAACTTCGCCGTGTCGAACTGCTGGCCCTGGGGCGAGACGGTGGTCCGATCTTCGCGGAGATAGTAGGAGGGGTTGACGATGTCGTGGTGGCCGCACCAGGCGCCCGTGCCGATGGCGTTGTGGCTGGGCCAGGTGATGCTTGGGAAGTTGGTGATACTGCCCCAGCGAAGCATTACCCCGTTGGCGATCAGACGGCGCAGGTTAGGAATCGAATCCGGCTCGGTCTCCAGCCGGTGCACCAGCTCCGTGTGCGACTGGCCATCGAGCAGCACCAGGTAGACCCGCTCGGGCCGGCCACCGGCCGGGTCCAGGACCTCTTCGATTACGCGCCCGTCCTGCCGGCGGAGGTAGACATCAGGGGCCACGCCGCGTTCGCTGCTTGTGCGCCCGGTGATGTCCCTTCCATCGATGTGCGGGAAGCCCATGAGCCGCGCGATGGTGGGGGCGATGTCGATCTGCCGCGGCGTGGCGTCTATCAGCGAGGCGCGGCGCGCCCCCGGCCCGCTGAAGATGAGCGGCGAACGGGACTGCACCACGTCGAGCGCCCCGTGCTGGCCGGGCTGGCGGCCGTAGGCGTAGCTCTTCGGATTCACCACCAGGTCGGGCGCGTTCGGGCTGTCGAAAAGCTGGGAGAGGCGCTCGTAGGCGAAGGGGTAGGTGAGGTTCGCCGGTTCGATGAAGGCCCGCCCGGGATCGTTCGAGCCGCGGCCGGCGGCCAACTCCTCCGCGAGTGTCGAAAGCGCGCGCGGATCCTGGCGGGCGAGGGGGTTGTCGCCAATCTCCTCGCCCACCTCGTACTCGTACCCGCCTCCGGGAGCGATCCGGCGGACCCAGCGGACCATGCCCCGCGCCGCCCACGCCTCGTAGGCGAACGACCCGTCGGGCTGCTGGCGGCAGGTGGCGACGAAGTCGGTCCAGGCGCGGCCGTCGTCGGTGGTCAGCAGGCGGTGGATGGCCAGGTTTCCCGATTCCTCCTGGTTGGGGTCGAGCCCCTGTCCGCCGGGGCGCTCGGGGCCAATGTTGGCGGTGCTCATGGTCTCGCTGGACTGGCTCATCCTTCGCCTCGTTTCGAAATTCGAGCAATGGTACCGGGTCTGGGCCCGGCTACCCCTGCAGGTGCCAGCCCACGAACGGCCCCTCCGTCTCGACCTCCATGCCGGTGAGGAACTTGGCGGTCATGACGTAGTACGCGGCAAGGAGGTTGATGCCCACCACGGTGCTTGCCGGGAAGTGGGCGGCAACCGCGTCATGCACTTCCTGCGGCGGGTGGTCGCTCGCCACGATGGCGTCGACATAGGCGAGCATCGCCGCCTCGGCGGGCGAGAAGACGCCGCCCTGGCGCCAGTTGTGGAGCGCAAGGATCCGTTCGTCGGCCAGGCCCGCCGCCCGGCCGATGCGCACGTGCTGGTGCCATTCGTATTGGCTGTGCACCAGGATGGCGACCCGGAGGATGGCCAGCTCACGGGTGGCCACATCGAGGCCGCAGGCCGCCCAGAGGGCGTTCCCCATGCGCACGTAGCCACGCACCAGGTGGGGGTTGTTGCCCATGGTGCGGAAGATGTTGGGCATTTCGCCATCGCCGGCGAGCTTGTCCCAGACGTACCAGAGCTGTTCGGGGAACTGGTCGCGGGTGGCGAAGGGAAGACGGGCCATGGATCGCGGGTCCTTGAGTGAAGTTGAGTGGGCGAAGCATACCTGCCCCGGGCCTCACGCGCCCCGCCGGTGGCTGTCATTTCCTCATCGTGGCCGGTAAAGTACGCGCGGCACGCCGCGCCAGGTAGAGCGCCGCGAAGGCGCCACCAAGGAGAACCGCAACGATGGCGAACAAACACAAGTTCTGGGGAACCGTAAGTCCAATGCCGGCGCCGATGATCGCCGGTCAGGCTCAGCAGATGGAGGCGATGGGCCTCGAAGGCGTGTTCGCGCCCCAGGTCTACGGCCCGCCCTGGATACCGCTGGCGGTGGCCGCGAGCGCCACGCAGCGGATGAAGCTGGCATCGGGGATCGCCCTCGCCTTTGCGCGCAGCCCCTTCGAAACAGCGGTCGCGGCCATGGACATGGACATGATCAGCGGCGGCCGCTTTGTCCTCGGGCTGGGGTCGAGCGTGCGCTCGTGGAGCGAAGGTTTCTTCGGAATGCCTTACGGCAAGCCCGTCGAGCACCTGCGCGAAGTCATCGAAATCATCCGCCTCGTGATTGAGAAGGGCCATACCGGCGAGCTGAAGCGCTATGACGGCAAGTACCACCACCACGACTTCAGCGAATACCAGTCGCTCCGTGAGCCCATCCGTACTGACCTGCCCATCTGGATTGCCGGCCTGCGCCAACCGCTCCTGAAGCTCGGCGCGGAAGTTGCCGACGGCATCATTGGGCATCCCATCTGGTCCATCGAATGGGCCACAACGAAGGTGATGGACGACATCAAGGCCGGGCTGGACAAGGCGGGACGCAAGCGCTCGGACATCGAGTTCAACGTCTGGCTCTTCGTCGCACCGAACAACGACCGGAAGCAGGCAATCCAGGACGCGAAGGCGACCGTCGCCTTCTACGGCGGAATCGAGCAGTACGAGCCCTTCTTCGCCGCGCATGGCTTCGGGAAGGAAGCGAAGCTGCTCCAGGAGGGGGTGAAGCACGGCGACTACACCACCGTGACGCACCTGGTGCCCGACGAGATGGCGCAGACGTTCGTGGTCTGCGGAACGCCCGACGAGGTGAAGAAGCGCGTGGACAAGATCTGGGACGTCGCCGACTCGGCGTCGCTCAATCCCCCGATATACGCGCTTTCGCCCGAGCAGGTGATGAGCTACGGGATGTCGATAGCCCAGCTCTTCTACGCGTAGCGGGCGCTTCGCTCAGTCACGCGAAACGGGGATGGCGTGTGGAGCCAGCGCCCGGCTTCGCCAGCGGCAGGCAACAATGGTGGCCGCGGCGCAGGCGCCGGTGACGGCGGCCATTGTCATGCCCGGCACAGCCCCGGCAGCGGCGCGCAGAGGCAGCTCCAGCGCACACCAGGCAAGTGCCGGCCACGCGACGATTTCGAAGAGGCGGTAGGCGCCGGCTCTCATGCCGCCGACTTTCGGGCGAGGTCCTCGCCGGTGAGCATCGTCACGAACTCGCGGGCGAGGTCGGGGTCGAATTGCGTGCCGGCGCCGCGCTCTATCTGGTCGACGGCCTGCTCGATCGTCAGGCCCTTCCGGTAAGGCCGGTCGGTTGTCATGGCGCTGTAGGCATCGGCCAGGGTGAAGATGCGCGTCGGCAGCGAGATTTCTTCCGCCCGAAGCCGGGCGGGATAGCCCTCCCCGTCGAACCGCTCGTGATGGTGGCGCACCAGCTCAACCACTGTGTCGTAGTCCATCACGGCAGCGGTGATGGCAGCCCCCATGACCGGGTGTTCTTCCATGTTCCGGCGCTCGTGTGAGGTCAGCGGTCCCGGCTTCCGCAGGATTTCGTCGGGGACCACGATCTTCCCCAGGTCGTGGATTGGCCCCCCGATGGTGAGGGCGTTCACGTGCTCTTCGGGCAGCCCGAGGCGGCGCGCCATCTGGAGGGCGAGGTGGGTGGCGTGATCGCTGTGGAAGCGTGTGTAGCTGTCGCGCCTGTCGATGGCCTTTACCAGGCTTCGCAGCGCCTTCAGGTTCGCGACCTTCACGTTGACGGCCGGGTGCAGACTGCCGTTCGTTGCCCCGGTGACGATCGCGGGCGTCGCTGCCTTGTCCAGGTACATCTGCTCCTCGGCCTCGGCGATGAGGTCCCGGGGCGATTCATCACCACGCAGCGCCGCAAAGCCGCAACTGACGCGGATGGGGAGCGTTATCTGCGAGCCGTTCACAACGCCCAGGCCGGAGATGGTTCGACGCACCGCTTCGAGAGCCCGCCGCGCCTGCGCCACGGCTTCTCCCGGGAAGACGATCACGAACTCGTCGCCCCCGAACCGGGCGAACACTGCGGGCTCCGCAATCTCCGCCCGTAGCGCGTCGGCGACGCGAATCAGCACTTCGTCGCCCTGTATGTGGCCCACGAAGTCGTTCAGCAGCTTGAAGTTGTCAATATCCATGTAGGCGATGGTCAAAGGGTCGCCGTTCAGCCGCGCCGTGCTCACAGCCAGGCCAAGGTGCTCATCAAGGAACCTGCGGTTGGGCGCGCCCGTGAGGGCGTCGGTATAGGCGAGCTTCCGGTACACGGCCGCCTGCTCGGCCTCGATCATCCGCGCACGGTGGCCGGCCGCCTTGTTCAGAACGTGCCACAGCATCTCAGGATCAAATGGCTTGCCCAGGAAGTCGTCCGCGCCCGCCTTCATGGCCTGCACGGCGACGTCCACATCAACGAACCCCGTGATTGCGACAATCCCGGCGGCAGGCGCCAGCAGGCGCGCTTCGGCGATTACATCGAGCCCCGACATGTCGGGCAGGCTGATGTCCGCAGCGATGGCGCCATGATGACCCTTGCTCAGCGCTTCCAGGGCGGCTCTGCCGGTGTGTGCCAGCGTCACGTGCTCCGTGAACTGGCCGAGCATGCGTTCCACCAGGCGACCGAGGTTCGGGTCGTCTTCAACGACCAGAACGGCAGGGCCCCGGCGACGCGGCAGGGGAATCGGACCTTCCACGGTTTGATTGTCGGTAGGGTGAGCGCGTTACTGAGGGGTCAATCGCTGGACACCGGGGCCGCGTTGCGGGTCCCGCGCTGGCGAGCGTCCTTCGTACTTCCGGGCTCAACCACCCAGATCCGCCGCGCTACCTGCGTGCCCATGACCACCGAGCGGCCGTCGACGCTCACCGTGACTGTGCCCCGGTAAGGCGCCACCGACTCGACGGTCACGGTCTCGCCCGGCCGGATGCCTTCGGCGTCGAAGAAACGGAGGAGCTCCTCGTCTTCTTCAAACACGCGTTCGATCTCCACGGTGCTCGATTCCGGGACGTCGGCGAGAGTGGTCCGGCTCAACCGGGCGGGCCCTTCGGGGCCGGGGATGGGGTGGCCGAAGGGGCTGCGCGTGGGCCGGCCCAGGGTCTCGTAGAGGTGCGGCTCCGTCACATCGGAGATGCCGTGCTCGAGCAGGTGCGCCTCTTCAAAGGCGCGCCACCATGGCACCCCGAGCACCTGCGTGATGAGGCACTCCGCCAGGCGATGCCTGCGCACCATGCGCTCGGCCCGCTGCAGGCCAGCCGGGGTGAGGTGGATGACCTTCCTCGCATCAACCTGCACAAGCCGATCGCGTTGGAGGCGCTTGAGCATGCCCGCCACGGACGGAGGCGTGATGCCAAGCCGGTCGGCGAGGCGCACGGCGATGACATCCTGGCCTTCATCGTTGTGGATGCGGTAGATCGCGGTCAGGTAGTCGTCGCTCGCGACGTTGGAGACCTGTTTCGGCATGGCGGCACAATCGTGCCATGCCGCGGCGGGTGGGGCTATGGGCCGGGGCAGCCGGCTCTGCCAGCGCTCAGGCCGCGCGGCGCTCCGTCATCTCAGTCCGTAACAGGATCACCGGCGCCCGGCTCGTCCGTTCGCGCAGCCAGCTCGTCACGCAGGGTGGCAGCGCATTGGCTTCGCAGCAGGCGCCGCAGCGCGAAGCGCGCACAGCGGCGTCGAGGGGGCAAGTTGCGTTTGGTCGTTCCATTTCTCGGGTACTCCTTCTCCCACTAGATGGATATTCGGCTGCCGGGCGTGGTGGATGAGGGGTGACGATAGAGTTTCCTGTTACGGCTTCGGCGTGACGGATGCGGGCTCGGGCGGGTCCTCTTTGAGAAATGCATACTTCACAACATCTAAACTGACAAAGTAGACTAAGCGGGCCACCGAACCCGCAGGAGGACCCGCCCATGGCCGCCATCCCTACCGCTGCTCCCGCTGCTCCCGCCCTCGACCTGTCCTGGCTCAACCTGTACGACGACGCCACCACGGCGACGCCCGGCAAGAAGGGAATGACTCTGAAGGAGATCAACCTCGGCCGCTACGCCGGCTCCGCCCGCGGCGGGGGCGACATGACTTACCGCATGCGCGGCGCCATCGCTCGCCCCAACGCCCAGCGCTTCGGCCCCAACTACCAGTCCAAGTCCGACGTTTGGTCTGAAAACTGCCTGATGCTCTACGACGAAGCCACCCAGCGCCAGTGGTCGTCCGCTCGGGACATCCCCTGGGACACTCTGGAGCCCCTCTCCGACGAGCTCGAACGGGCCATGTGCCAGCTCTGCACCATGCTCACCGAAGTCGAGTTCATCGCCGGCGACGTCCCCGGGCAGTGGCTGCCCTTCGTAAGCGCCCAGGACTTCGAAGCGGGGCTCTTCCTGATGAGCCAGATCATGGATGAGGCGCGCCACACCGACGTCTTCCGCACGCGCGCGCTGGCGAACGGCGGCGGCCTGCTGGCGCAGGGCTCAGGGCTGGGCCTGCGGACGCTGATTGAGGCTCGCGACTTCACCGAGATGTCGGTGCTCATGCACGTCCAGGCGGAGGGCTTTGTGCAATCGATGTTCCGCATGGGCGAGCTCATCGGCCAGACCGAGGCCGACAAGCGCATCTTCCGAATGAGCGCCCAGGACGAGTCGCGGCACCTTGCCTTTGGGGTGATGCACCTCAAGTACGTGCTCGACACGGAGCCTGAGCGCCGCGAAGAGATTCACCACTACCTCGACAAGGCCGAAGGCGACGCCTCAGGCGGCGGCTCGGGCGACGTCACTTTCCCGCCGGTGTTCGAATCGCTCTGCATCCTCCTCGGCGGCGGCGTGGACAAGTTCGACGAGGGCGTCCAGAAGTTCCTCCTGCTTCGCAAGCGCCAGATCAACGAATACGTCCATCGACTGGAGGTCGCCGGGCTCGGCGATCGCCGCCAGCGGCTCGGGCCGTTGATGGCGCAGTTCCTCGAACCTGCGTCCTAGCGGCCAACCGCCTTCCGATGGCGCCCCGGGCAAACACCGGGGCGCTCTTCTCACAACGCTTCCCAGGAGTTAGCAGCCGATGTCCCACCCAACCACGACCGTCGAAGTCCCCCCTGAGGCCCGCGATCGCGCCCGCGCGCTGGGCTGGGAGGAAGGCCTCATCGAGCTAGCGATCGAGCACGGGCACTCCCTGCAGGAGATCTGGCAGGCTCTCCGCGGCGGCGTCGATGGCGCCCGCGCCAGGCAGTTCCTCACCGGCGGCGGCTTCGTCCGCCCCGACCCGTGGTGGATGAAGGTCCCTACCGAGTGGGGGGTCCGCGCGCGCCCGGCCGACCCCGAGCTTGGCCTTTCCATCCAGGACCTCATGGTGGGCACCTATGGCGACGTCCCCGACGTGTGGACCAACCGCACGGAGATAGCGCGGGGTTCCTTCCCCGCCCCAACGGGCGAGGACATGGGCTACACGATCTTCGACAAGGCGATCGTGTGGGCGGATAACTGCGTCCCGCTATACGAGATTGCCATCCGCGACCGGTGGATCTCGGCGACCGACCTCGATTGGGCGAGCCTCGAACCTCTGCCCGAAGACCGGGAGAAGGCCGTCTGCCAGCTAATGACTGAGTTGAGCGAGCGCGCCTACCTCGAAGGCGCCCTGCTGAGCGGCTGGCTGCCCGCCATCAGCTACGGCTACCTGGAGCTCAAGCTCTTCCTCTCCACCGTCATCTACGACCTGGCCCGCCACGCCGAGACGTTCCGCAAGCGCGCGCTGGCCAACGGCGGCGGCCTTGGCCTGCAGGCGCCGACGGACTACTCGCGGACGGCAAGCGAAGCCAGGTCGTACGTCGAGCTGATGGCCACGCTGTTCGTCCAGGACAGCATGCTGCTCACGCTCTACCAGAACGGCGATCTGATTGCCCAAAATGCGCTTGAACGCGAAATGTACCGGCTCTGCGCCCGTGACCGCCAGAGGTACATGGACTATCACATCGAGAGGATGAAGCACTTCCTCTTCAAGATGCCGGAGCGGCGCGAGGAGCAGCAGCTCTACCTGAACCGCGCCGAAGCCAAGATGAACCGCGACTGGAGCGACCCCGCCGTGTCCGAACCGCTTGTCATCCTGCTGGGCGGCGGCTCGGATAATGGCGGCTCGGATAATATCGAGGAAGGCCAGCGACGGCTGAGAGAACTGCGGAGGCGTCAGGTGAGCGACTACCTGGCCAACCTGCAGAAGACAACCCTCGCTCGCAAGACGCTCAACGGCCGCTTCCAGGATCTGCTCAACTCCTGACGCAGGCAGCGCAGACAAGAACGCCGCCGGGATAACCACCGGCGGCGTTCTTGCGTGTCGTGGGGCAGCGCCCCTCTCACTCACGGCCGAACCCCAGCCGCAGGAATGTGCGAAGGAATCCGCCGGGGCGGGACGCTCGCGCCTGCCGTGCCTCCTCCCTGATTTCGGCCAGCCCGCGCGCGATCTCCGACTGCCGGAGCAGCCACTCCGGGTTCGGGTCTTCGGGAAGAACCATCTTCCGCCCGTGAATTGCGGCCAGGTCCCTCAGCCGGGTTTGGTGAATTAAGTACAGCATGTCCATTTGTCTCCATTGATTGTGCGTGGCATGGCTACCACACTGAATGCCGCTCGCGTGGGTGAATGCCGAACGATTTGTGTGCCTGGAAATTGGCAACGATCAGCCGTTGGTTCGCCTTTGCATGCGAAACCCTGTCTTGAAACTGGTCCCGGTGTGTTCGCCAGGCGTCGGCGTTTTGAGCAAAGAAAAACGCCGTACCACTCAGCGGTACGGCGTGAAACGCCTCTTGCCGGGTGGTGTGCCTACTGGATTGTGCGCGCCCGTGGGGACGCGGCGAGGGCGGAATTCTTCTGCATGATGCACCTCCGGTTTCGTGCCGCT
>CAYYYI010000067.1:0-1169 GCA_964475735.1 uncultured Anaerolineaceae bacterium | reverse complement strand
GACGACCGTTTCATCGCCGCCCACGAAGCGGCTGTCGAGCGTTACGGCAAGGACGAACAGGAGCCGGAGCCGCCGCCCCCGTCGCAGGGGCTCGATATCAGCACCGTGGTCATTCCCCGCCTGGGGGCGGCCGCGCCGGCCGCGCGCCTCGGCCTCGACCGGTTCGGGCGGCTCGATGTTCCCGCCGACACGAGCACGGTGGGCTGGCACCCGGCCTACACCTCGCTCCCCGGCGAAGGCGGCAGCACGTTCATGGCTGCCCACTTCGAGTATCGCGGCATCCCCGGCGTATTCTTCCGCCTTTCCACCATGCAGCCGGGAGACGAAGTCACGATCGTGCTCTCCGACGGTTCCCGCCACCTCTACCGCGTCACTTCGACCGTCGACTACGCCCTGGGAGTCATTGACATGGGCGCGCTCCTGCAGGGCCGCGAGGGGCTCGAAAGCCTCGTGCTCATGACCTGCAGCGGGCCCGCGAACGAAGGTGAATACGCCTTCCGCACGGTGGTGCTCGCCGAACGGGTTTCGCCCTGAGCTACGGGCGGCCGAACGATTCCAGCACCCCGTACGTCTGCTGTTCCTTCTCGAACCGCGCCACGTCGTGCGTGAGCACGATCAGGTCGTGCTTGCGGCCGGCTCCGTCCTGTACGTAGTCTCGCAGCACGGCCTCGGGACGAAAGCCGAGCGCCTGGAAGGTGGCGATCGCCGCCTCCTGGTCGAGCGTCATCTGGGCCACCATCTTCTCGATGCCCTGCGCAAGCGCCAGGTCGAATGCGTGCCCGGTGAGGATTCGCCCCAGCCCCTTGCCGCGCATCGACGGGGCCGTGAGAACGCGCAACTCGCCGACGTGGGCCGACCAGCGCAGCGGGCTCCGGTAGACGGTCGCGTAGCCGGCGATGGCGCCCCCGGATTCGGCGAGGATGGTCGTCGCCTCCCCCGCCTCAATCTCCCGGAGCCACTCGCTCACCACCTCGTCCCGTGTGATGTCTCGCCGCAGGAAAAGGAGGTCGTGTTCGGGGAGCGAACGGGCAAACGCGAGCACGGCCTCGCGGTCGGCCGCGCTCATGTAGCGAAGCGTCACTTCCCGGGAATCGATCTGCACGGTCAGCGGCAGGGAGGGGGCGGCTGCGTTGCTCATGCCGGGCTCCAGCGTGTCATTTCACGTTGAA
>CAYYYI010000066.1:2961-13819 GCA_964475735.1 uncultured Anaerolineaceae bacterium | reverse complement strand
CGGGAATGCGCGACTGTGGGTCGTAGGCGTTGTTGGTGAGGAAGTTGGCGGCGCTCTCGTTCAGCTTCACAAAGGGAACGAACACGCTCCCCGGCCGGACTGCACCGGTCACAACCGCTGTCCCGTGCAGGCGGCCGCGGCGCGAGAGGAGCGTGACTTCGTCGCCGCCCGCAATGCCGCGAGGGCCGGCGTCCGCGGGGTGGATGACGACGGGAACCGAATCGACCCGTTCGAGCAGGCCGCGGACGCGCCGCGTGAGCGTTCCCCCGTGCCAGTGGTAGAGGATTCTCCCGGTGTTGAGAACGAGCGGGTAGTCGCCATCCGGGAGCTCGTCTGCAGACCCGCCCTGCCGCACCGGCACGAAGAGGCCACGTCCGCGCGGGAAGGCGTCGGCGTAGAGAACCGGGCTGCCGGGGTGGTCCGGGGACGGGCACGGCCACTGAATGCCACCTTCGCGGTCGAGGCGCTCGTGGCTCAGGCCCCGCAGGAACGGGGTGAGGCTGGCCATCTCGTCGAAGATTTCGGCTGCCGAGCTGTACGCGAACTGCCGGGCATCGACGCCGGCCGCCGGCGCCATTCGCCGGGCGAGGTCACAAATGATTTCCCAGTCAGGCCGCGATTCGCCCACCGGGAGGATGGCCGGCCGCACCCGCTGGACGCGCCGCTCGGAGTTCGTAAACGTTCCTTCCTTTTCGGCGAAGGAGCAGGCCGGAAGCACAACATCTGCCAGCGCGGCGGTTTCGTGGAGAAAGATGTCCTGGACGACGAGGAATTCGAGCGCGCGGATCGCCTCGGTAGCGTGGTTCAGGTTTGGCTCACTAAGGAGGGGATTCTCGCCCACGATGTACATGGAGCGTACGCCTCCCGTGAGGATGTTCTCGATCATGTCGGTGGCCTTGAGGCCGGGCTTTCGCGGGATACGGGCAGCCCAAGCGTCCTCGAAGGGCGCGAGCAGGCTCTCTTCGAAGCGCTGGTAGCCGGGCAGAAAGTCGGGGATGCAGCCGGCGTCGCCGCACCCCTGCACGTTGTTCTGTCCCCGCAGCGGCGACAGGCCCGTCCCGGGACGGCCAAGCTGGCCGGTGAGGAGCGCCAGGTTGATGAGGGCGTGCGCGTTGGCCGTGCCCTGCGTGTGCTGCGTGATACCCATCCCCCAGAGGAGGCAGGTCCCGGGCCGCTGATTGGCAGGAAGGCCGGACGGCGCCGGTGGCCGGGCGATGAGGAGCGCCGCCTCCCGAAGGGCGGCGGGGTCCACGCCAGCGGCGGCCGCGTATTGTTCGACCGTGGCCCCCAGCACAGCCTCGCGCCACTCCGCGAAGCCCTCTGTGCGCGCCGAGATGAAATCTGCATCTTCCAGCCCTACATCAAGGATGGCGCGCGCTATCCCGTTGAAGAGCGCGACATCGGTCCCCGGCTGCGGCTGCAAGAAGACGTCGGCGCGGTCGCAGAGGTCGATGCGCTTCGGGTTCACCACGACGAGACGCGTGCCGCTGGTATCGATCGCCCGGCGGATGCGCGACGCGATCACCGGGTGGTTTGAACTGGGGTCGCAGCCAACCACAACAACGCACCCGGCCGCCTCGAAGTCCGCGTAGGAGTTGCTGGTGGCGCCGCTGCCAAGCTGTTCGAGCATCGCCTCGACGCTTGGCGAGTGGCAGAGGCGCGTGCAGTGGTCGATGTTGTTCGTCCCCATCACCAGCCGCACGAACTTCTGCAGAACAAATGCGTCTTCGTTGGTGGCCTTGGCGCTGGCGAAGCTCCCGAACCTGCCCCTGTAGCGCGGCAACTCCCGGGCGACAAGGTCGAGAGCCTCGTCCCATGTGGCGGGCGAAAGGACGCCGTCGCGCCGGATGAGGGGCGCGGTGAGCCGGTCGGGGTGGTTGGCGAAGGAGACGCCGAACCTCCCCTTCACGCAGAGCATCCCCACGCTGGAGTGGTTCGATGGCTCATCATCGACCCAGGCGATGCGGCCGCCATCGTCGACGTTGAGAACGATGCCGCAGCCCACGCCGCAGTAGGGGCATGTTGTGCTGACGCGGCGTGTCATGGCGGACCCGGGTCCTTCAGGCGGAACGCGGTGGCCGGACAGGCCGCGACACATGAACCGCAGGAGGTGCAGATCGACTCGCGAAAAGTAGCCGCAACACCCGGGGTCACGCGGGTGTCCGCGCCTCGCCCGGCCATGCCGATGGCGCCGATGTGCTGCAACTCCTCGCAGGCGGTCACACAGCGGCCGCAGAGGATGCAGGACTCCTCATGGAAGGTGAAGAACGTGTTGGTTGCGTCCTCCGCGCGGCGATGACGCGTCGGATAGCGATCGATGCGAGCGGAATGACTTTCGACAGCAGTAGCGACGTCGCCGGCGTGGGGCCCACCCGGCATGAGGAGGCTCGAATGCTCCACCATCGCCACGGTCAGTTCGAGTACGCCGCGCCGGATGCGCGCAACGGTTTCCGACGCCGTCTCCACGCGGCTAACCGACGAAGCCGGAACAGAACAGGCGGCCACGATGCGGCCATCGGCTTCCACCAGGCAGGTGCGGCAGGCCCCAATTGCCGGGAGGTTGTCGTCCTTGCAGAGGTGGGGCAGGTTGACCCCGGCGCCAAGGACCGCATCGAGCAGAGTGCCGCTGGCCGCGACCTCGATCCCGTCCACGATGAGGCTCACCGGAACAGCTCCGGCCAGAACTCAATCGCCGAACGAATAGGCCCCGGGGCCATTTGTCCGAGGCCGCAGAGCGACGCAACGGCGACCACCTCAAGAAGTTCATCGAGCCCATCGAGGGTCCCGGCAGCAAACATCTTGTAGGCGCGCGGAATGCCCTCACGGCAGGGGGTGCACTTCCCGCACGACTCGGCGGCGTTGAAGGCGGAGAGGTGGAGCGCGACTTCGCGAACGGCCTCGGCCGAATCAAGGAAGAGCAGCCCACCCGCCCCGAGCGTGGCGCCCGCAGGGTGCAGCTGGCCCGGCAGGAGCCGCGCGCCGAACTCCGAGGCGGGCAGGAACCCACCGGAAGGACCGCCGCCAAGAACGGCAACGGTAGGCCGCGACGCGGGCCCGCCTGCAAGTTCGAGCACCCGGGCAACGGTGACGCCCATCTCAACTTCGTAGACGCCGGGGCGCGCGATCGCGCCGCTCACGCTGAGGAGCCGCGTCCCCGGGGCTTCCGGCGCGCCCCGAGCGCGAAACGCGGCGGCGCCCTCACGGAAGATGAGGGGAAGATTGGCGATCGTCTCGACGTTGTTGACCACCGTGGGCATGCCCCAGAGACCGGCCTCGACGGGAAAAGGAGGCCGGATGCGCGGAACCGGCTTGCGGCCTTCGATGGCGTTGAGCAGGGCCGTTTCCTCTCCGAGCACGTAACCGCCGCCGCCGAGCATGACCCGGGGCGCGGAAGGGAGAGAGCGTCCGTGCTCACCGATCGCGTTTTCGAGGCTTGCCCGCGCGGCCTGGGCTTCGCCGTTGACAAAAACGATGGTGACTGCGGGCGAAAGCGCCTCCATCGCAATTGCCAGCCCTTCAATGAAGCGCCGGGGCCGCCGGCCGAGGATGGCGCGGTCCTTGAACACCCCGGGCTCGCCTTCTTCAGCGTTGACAACGAGCGCAACGGGGCGCCCCTGAGCAAGCGCCGCAGCCCACTTGCGGGCAACCGGGAAGTAGGCGCCACCCCGGCCACGCAGCCCGGCGCGCTCGATTTCGGCTATGACCTCGTCACGCCCAAGAGCGCGCGCAGCTTCGACCGCGCGCCAGTCATGGTCTTCCGGCGCGAATAGCGGCCCCGCGAGCCGGATGGCGCTTTCAGGGAAGGGGGCGTCGTGTCCCGGGGCCGGAGCGTCGAAGCAGCGGAACTGGCAGCCGGCAGGCGCCTGCCCGGCGCCCACACTTGCCCCGGCCGCGAGACAGGCCGCGCCCATGCACACTCGTTCCACGCCGGGCGGGAGGTCGCGAGTGAAGTCCGGGTAGGATGTGGCAGCCGCCCAGGCGCTGGCCGCAGGAATCCCCAGTCCGGCTGCGGCCTGGCCGGTGGCGACCGCGAGAGACGTGTGCTCTTTGTGCGCGGCGCGGAGAGCCGGGAGTAGTTCGCTCCGCTTTGGAACGGGGGAGGTCATGCTGCGATGGTAGCGAACCCGGAGGCAGGCCGCCTATTGCCTTCGCGCGACGAGCGGCGAGCCCATCATTACCGGCATCGGCACGACGGTGCGGCGGGCCGGTGGGCAGGGTTCTGCGCAGGCCTGGACGAAGGCGGCATCCACGACTTCGAGCAGGCCCTTGACGCGGGCGGCTTTCCGCACGGCCGCGACGGTTGCGGAAACGGTGGCTTCGAAGCCCGGCCAATCTTCGCAGCGCAGAACGCGAAGATGCCTCGACGACTCATTCCACTCCACGATCAGGCGGGCGTGCGAGCCGGGACCGGCGGAGTAGCGCGTGTAGCCCCCCAGGTACTCCATGCAGACGTGCAGGCCGTGTTCGGTTGGGTCTATCCCGGCCCGGCAAAGGCCCTCCCAAAGTTCGCCCAGGGAGATGAGCAGTCGGAACGCAACGTCGGTCGTGTCAGCGCGCACGGTCACCACTCCAAAGAGAAACGTCATTGACCGGGCCGCTTCCCCCCGGCAAGCGCGAATTCTACGCCGATCCGTTCGACTATGCGCAACTGCCTTCTATCGGAGCTATAGACGGGGCAAACCTCAGCAAATCTCCGTCCACACCGCAAGGGCTGCGGGAGACAGATTCGGCGCAGCCCGTCACCCTCTTGGGGCGCCGGCCCATTTCCATGCAGGAGCAGGCAGGCGCGATGAAAGATATTCACGCGTGCACGATCGTTATCAAGCGGCTGGCTGCTACTCTTGGGCGCGCCCTAGAAGCGAGGAGAGCGAATTGAGCCTGGACTGTGTAATCTGCCACCACTTCAGCCCCGACGGCGGAGGAGCTATCAACCTGATCGGGCTTGCGACGAGCGTCGAAGGCATTATCGCCGGCAGCAGCCGCCGGATAGACTCGGAGCGGCACGGCGCGGCGCACGTGATGGCCCACGTCTGTTCGCAGCACGTGGTCGAGATCTACCGGGGGCGAGTGCCGGGCGTGGCCATGGCCTGGAGAGTAGCCACTCCGGCCTGAGGGACTTGCCGCACCCTCGTTCGTTGACACGCTCCAACGGTGGTTCCTACGATCCCGGCGTGCCTCAAGGCGACGACGTGGCCAGGCTCATCGGGCGATTGGGCCTGCGGCTGACCGCTCCGAGGCGGGCCGTGTTGGAGGTAATCGCGGCGGCGCCCGCACCATTCACAGCCGAGGAATTGGCCCAATCCCTGCCGGGCGTTGGCCGGGCAACTGTCTTTCGCACCATCCGGCTCCTGCAAGACCTGGACTTTCTCTGCCGGGTGCCCCTTGAGGATGGCTCCATCCGCTACCAGGTGTCACGCGGTGACCACCACCACCACCTCGTTTGCAGCCAGTGTGGGGCCGTGGGCGAGTTCGACGACCCGGACCTGGACAACCTCATCCTGCGCAACGCGCGGCGCAAGGGGTTCACGCTTGCCAGCCACAGCCTCGAACTATATGGACGGTGCGCGGCCTGCTCCGCGTGAAGGGGCAGGGCGCTACGGCGCAAGGTCGCGCAGCAGAGTGCGCATGCCGGGCTTGAACACGACTTTTCCGTTGATAACCACGATTTCGTGGTTCAGGTAGAGCTGCAGCGCGCGGCTCAAGACCTGCCCCTCCAGCGCCCGGCCCCTTGTGCGCACGTCTTCGACGGTGTCGACACCAACGTCGATTTGGAACACGTCCTGCAGGATGATCGGGCCAGCGTCGAGCTCTTCGGTGACGAAGTGGGCGGTGCAGCCGGAGACGCGGACGCCATCCTCCCACGCGCGGCGGTAGGGGTTCGCGCCGGGAAAGTAGGGCAACAGCGATGGGTGGATGTTGATGATGCGCCCCGCGTAAGGGCCGACCACGGCGGGCGTAAGTATCTGCATGTAACGAGCGAGGACGACGACATCGATATCCGCGGCGTCCATCTCACGAACAAGGAAGGCTTCGTGGGCGGCCTTGTCGTCGCTGGGGAACCACTTGAAGGGGAGGCCAACCGCTTCCGCCACGGGCCGGAGAGTTTCATGGTTGCCGAGGACGAGCGCCAGGTCGCCATTGAGTTCGCCCGCCTTCGCATCGGCGATTAGCCGCTCGAGGCAGTGGGCCTCCTTGCTGACGAGCACGGCCACCTTCCTGCGGCCGCGTTCGCTGCGCAGGTTGACGCGGATCTCCATGCCGATCTCTTCGCCGATGGCGAGCAGGCCGGTGATGAGCTCATCGAGGGAGACCGCGGCCTCGGTGATGTCGATGAGCATGTCCATGAGGAAGTGGCCGCGGACGACGCGCTGCTCGATGTCCTCGATGTTTATGTCGCGTTCGGCGATGTACGTGCTGATGCGGGCGACGACGCCTTTTTGGTCGCGGCCCTGGACGCCGACAATCGCGAGAACCCTTGCCATCCGAGCCTCTGTGTAAGTGAGGTCACCATGGAGGCGCCTTAAGGAAGAATATTCCGCGGTTTGCCGGGGGTCGACTGTTGGCATAGGCGCGGTCTATGTGTATATTCCGGCCGCCACTAGCAGACCGCCCCGGCATCGAGGACCAGGCCACACAGAAAAGAGATCTAACTGGTCCAGGCGGGGCGTAACTGTTGGCAGGAAGACATGGCAGGGGGCCTATGGCGAATCCGCCCGGCCGCATTTGTCGCCTTCGCGCGCAACCAGAGCGTGCCGGTTCGGCGACTGCATCTGCCCCGAGCGGAGCGCGCCTCCTGGCACGTCCACACACAACCCGGGTTCTGGGCCGGTACGTCCCAGGCAGGAGGTGCAACGACCGTTAAGCCGGGCTGGCCGTTTGGCCGATTTGGTAATGGATTGTTGACATTAAGCGCTTCGGCGCGCACCTTACCGTGCGGTTAATCGTTAGAGGAGGGAACCGACCCGATGACCAAATCCAAGTGGAAGCTGCTGCTCAGCATCTTCACAATTTTCGCCGTCCTTTCGGTCGCGATCGCCTGTGGCGACGACGATGACGATGACGACGACACCGGCGGCGGCGATACGCCGGCTGCCGGCAGCCCGACCACTGCGGCGTCGCCGACAGCGGCCAAGCCTTCCGGCACCATCACCATCCGGACCATCCAGTTCGAAACGTGGGACCCCCACTTCTCGGACTTCAACCAGGACATTGAGCACTTCTTCATGGTCTGGCGTGGTCTTTACCACATGGACCTGAAAGACCTGCCCCAGCCGGCCATGGCCGATGGCGCCCCCACGGTCTCTGCCGACGGCAAGACGTACACGGTCAAGGTGAGGAAAGACCTCAAGTGGTCCGACGGCCAGCCGCTCGACGCCAACGACTTCGTGCTTGGTATCCAGCGCACCTGCAACCCGGACAACGCCGGGCACTACCAGTACATCCTGACGGAGATCGTCGGCTGCGACGCCTACTACAACGCCGGCAAGGAAACAGCCGAGAAGAAGGCCGAACTCCTGAAGGCACTCGGCGTCCGCGCTGTCGATGCCAACACCATCGAGTACAAGCTCACCGACCCGGTCCCGACGTTCGCGATCAAGCTCGCCCTCTGGCCCACCTTCCCGGTGCCCAAGCACCTGGTGAAGACACCTGATGCCAAGTGGCCGGGGCCGCTCGAGAACGTTTATAACGGACCCTTCAAGCCTTCGCAGTACACCGAGAAGGACAAGATGACCCTTGTCCCCAACGACAACTACGCGGGCAAGCAGAAGGCCCAGGTCGAGAAGCTCGTCCTCCGCTACATCGATGACGCAACCGTCGCCCTCAATGCCTACCGGAACAACGAGATCGATGCCACGATTGTTCCTACGATCCAGCTTGATGTTGTCAAGAAGGACCCGGTCCTGAGCAAGGAGTACGTCACCTACCCGGCCACGCGGACGACGGGCCTTGAGCCGAACCTCAAGGACCCGCTCATGGCGAAGAAGGAAGTCCGCCTCGCGCTCTCCCAGGCCACCGACCGCAAGACCCTCAACCAGGTGGTATTCAAGGACGCCTTCCTCCCCACCACCAGCTGGATGGCGCCGGCGCGCTCGGGCGCCAAGGCCGGCATCTATGATTCGGCCATTGGCTTCGACGTGGCCAAGGCCAAAGAGAACCTCTCCAAGGCCGGCTATGCGAACGGCCAGGGCTTCCCCAAGCTCGTCCTACTCCTGGTCGACAACCCAACCAACAAGGCTCTTGGAGAGTTCCTGCAGGCCGAGTGGAAGAAGCACCTGGGAATCAACATCGAGCTTGAGTTCACCGACTCGAAGGGCCGCTCCTCGCGGTTCAACAAGGGCGAATTCCAGCTTGTCATCGGCGGCTGGGGCGAAGACTACCCCGATCCCGAGAACTGGATCCTCGGCCTCATGGAAACCGGCGGCTCGATCAACAAGCAGAGCTGCAGCATGAAGGAGATCGACGACCTCATCGCCAAGGCCAAGTTCAACAAGAACGACGAGGAGCGGCGCCAGCTGTACCGCGACGTGGAGAAGCTCGTGGTCGAGAACATCTGCGGCTATGGGCCCATCTACCACTCCGCTATGCACGCCGTCGTCAAGCCCCACATCAAGGGCATGCTCGACTGGAAGAAGCCCGACGATAAGCAGGTCCCGGGCGACACCAACGTCGAGTACTGGAGCACGACCAAGAAGTAACCTTCGAGGCCGCTCCATCAACACCTTCAACTGTTGGGGCCCCGAAATGGGGCCCCAACAGATTCAAAATTCGGATTCGTCTCTGAATGCTCGCCTACACCGTCCGCCGCGTCTTCCTGATGATCCCGCTCCTCCTGGCGGTCGCGACCGTGACGTTCTTCTTGATGCACGGTGTAGAAGGCGGGCCTTTTGACAACGACCGGCCGATCAGCGAATCAACCCGGGCGCGGTTGAACGAGCGCTATGGCCTCGACAAGTCACTACCCGAACAGTACATCCGATACCTGGGGAACCTGGCCACGTTCGATCTCGGCATTTCTTTCTCCAATGACCGGCCAGTCCGCGACATCATCGGCGAGCGCTTCAAGATATCGCTCCAGCTCGGCCTTACCGCTTTCACCATGGCCGTGGTGCTCGGGTTGTCACTCGGGATCGTTTCCGCTCTCTACCAGAACGGAATGCTCGACTACATCGGAGTGTTCTTCGCCACGGTTGGCGCCGCGCTGCCCAGCTTTGTCCTCGCTCCGATCCTGGTGATCGTGTTCTCGGTGAATCTGCACTGGTTCGATGTGTTGGGGTGGGAGCTGTTCAACTACAAGAAGATGGTCCTGCCTACGGTCGCTTTGGGGACGTTGTCCACCGCCTACGTGGCGCGGATCACGCGGGCATCCATGCTCGATGTGCTCCGCCAGGACTATATCCGGACAGCCCGGGCCAAGGGCGTGAAGGAATACCGGGTAGTCATGGGCCACGCCCTCAAGAACGCCCTCATCCCCGTTCTCACCGTCCTTGGGCCCATCCTGGCCGGGCTGGTGACGGGCTCTTTCATCATCGAGCGCGCATTCGCGATCCCGGGCCTGGGGTACTCGTTTGTCAACGCGGTCCTCATTCGAGACTACGGTGTGATCATGGGGACGACGCTTTTCTACGCCCTTGTGATCGCCGTCATGAACCTGGTGGTCGACCTGCTCTACGGCGTTGTCGACCCCCGGATCCGGTACTAGGGGGGCAGCATGGCTTCAGAGGAAACCATCGCCCAGCCGTTCGAGCTCGCCAAGTGGGGGCTTCACACGAAGCAGCGCGGGCTGTGGGGCCAGGCCTTCCAGCGCCTGGTCCGGAATCGTCTTGCCCTTGTTTCCGCCATCATTCTCCTCGTCATCACTCTTGTAGCCATCGCCGCTGAACTGTCGGATGTCGTCCAGAGGCACTCTCCGGCCGAGCAGCAGTATCAAAATACCAACGCCTCGCCCAGCGGCGAGTACTGGCTGGGGACGGATACTCTCGGCCGCGACATGTGGTCCCGCGTTCTCGACGGTACGCTTTTCTCTCTCAAGATCGGGCTTGGCGCCGAGGCGATCATCCTCCTCATTGGCATCACCGTCGGCCTCCTCGCGGCCTTGGGCACACGCTGGTCCGACGGCATCCTGATGAGGATCACCGACCTTGCGTACGCCTTCCCTGACCTCCTGGCCATCATCCTCTTCAGGCAGGTACTGATCGGGCGCGATTGGCCCATCATCGGCAGCGGCAACCCGCAAATCCCGGGGTTGCCGGGCTACCTTCTGGTTACGATCCTCGCCATCTCGTTCGTAGGCTGGGTGACAATCGCCCGGCTCGTCCGCGGCCAGATGCTGTCGATCAAGCAACTCGACTACGTGACCGCCGCGACGGCAATCGGCGCCAGCCGCTGGCGCATCGTGCGGGTGCACATGCTCCCCAACACATTGAGCACGGTCATCGTTGCCGTCACCTTCGGCATCCCCACGCGCATCTTCGCCGAAGCGTCGTTGGCCTTTATCGGGCTTGGCGTTCCGTCACCAGCCGCCAGCCTCGGCACGCTTATCACCTATGGCTACGACAATCTCCAGGCGAACAACCTGCTTGTTATCTGGCCCGCGATCATGGTTGCCACGCTCATGCTCTGCTTCACGTTCCTCGGAGACGGGCTTCGGGACGCGCTGGACCCGCGGACGCGGAAGTAGGTTTGAAGCTGGCCCTGACCGCTGTTACGATCAGGGTGTTCCTCGGGGGGCTGTAGCTCAATCGGGAGAGCGCAACACTGGCAGTGTTGAGGTAAGGGGTTCGAATCCCCTCAGCTCCACCAACAAACTCGAATCTGGACGCGACAATAAGAAGGCCCCTGACCGGGGCCTTCGCGCTTA
>CAYYYI010000066.1:0-2861 GCA_964475735.1 uncultured Anaerolineaceae bacterium | reverse complement strand
GTGGAAGGTGAACGACCCGGGGTCCATGCCCGCCCGGGCGACATGGGTCTTGAAGGTGCGCAGGACGTTGCGGCCGTCGAGCGTGGTGCCTACCTCGGTCGTGAACACGAGGCCGGGGTCGGCCCATATCATCGCCCCGACCCTCTCTTCGCGCTGTCGCGTCCGGTGGACCCGGAGCGCTTCCACGGCGAAAGCAGGCAGCTTGACGACGCGCCGCGAGCTCGCGGTCTTCGGTTCGGCGACAGTCCATCCGCCCTTGATCTTCGATAGCGACCGGCGCACGGCGAGGGAGCCCGCATCGAGGTTGATGTCCTCCCACCGGAGCGCGAGCACCTCCCCGCGCCGCAACCCGGCCGCCAGCGCAACGAGATAGAGGGCTTCGAGGCGATCACCTGCTACGGCGTCGATGAACGCCCGGGCCTGCTCGACGGTGAAGGCGCCGACCTGGCTCCGGGCAACCCGCGGTGGATCGACCATGTCGGCGACACTGCGCGGCACGAGGCGCCAGCGTTCGGCTTGCCCAAGGGCGCGGTGAACAATGCGGTGGATGTAGAGCACGCTGGCGGGTGCCATCCCAACGGCGAGCTTCTCCCGGTAGAGACGCTGGAGGTCCAGCGGGCTCAGCTTCGCCAGCGGCTTCGAGCCGAACGCCGGCACGAGGTGGACCCTGACGACTCTCTCATACTGGAGGAAGGCAGACGGCTTGAGCGTCGGTTCGGCCGCGTCGCGAAGCCAGCGCGCGAGGAAGGCCCCGACCGTGAGCCGATCGTCGGGTTGGGCTACCCCTTCGTCGCGAAGGCGAACCGCCGCCTTCAACTTGGCCGCGGCCTCGGCGCGCGTGTCGCACGTCCACGCCTTACGCACGCGCTTTCCGTTCTGGTAGCCGAGGTCGAGCGACGCGCGCCAACGGCCATCGGCGATCTGATATAGCCCGCCGTCGCCGATGGTCCTACGTGCGCGGTTTGGCCTCTCAGTGGCCAGGCTGTGTGTTGGCATCGGGACCCTCCTCTCGCAGCAGCCGTTCGCCTTCGGCGCGCTGCTGCTTCATTGCTGCCAAATCCCGGTCCTTGTCCCCGGTCAGCGTCACCACAGGGCCGCCGCGCCGGAGACCGAACGGCTGCGTTCCGGCAGGAGCGACGGAGTCGTAGGCCAGGCGGTGAAGTGGCGATCGCCACGGCTCGAAGGCTAGATACAGATCGAGGTCTGCGGTGGACCGGCCATCATTGGTGCGCAGAAGGTACTCCCGGGCGATGGCGTAGACGCCCCATCCGAGGCCTCGGGCAACATTGAAGTACCGGCGCCAGTCCTCTTCCCACGGGTCGCGCGGCTGGTCGGGGCGCTCCATCAACGACGGGGCGGCGATAAGGACCCGTCCGATCCACTCGGCTTCCGCGCGGGTGAGCGTCGTGACGAGCCCCTTGGTGACCACCGTGACGTCTGCCAGGACGTCCAGAAGCAACCGGGCCATTGCGGGCGACAAGTCGGCGAGTGAGACCGGCGCCGATTCGAACGTCGCGTTCCATTTGTCGACAAGGCGGTTGGCTGTCTTGCGGCTGACCCACTCCGATACCGTCCTGGTCTGGCCGTCCACGGTTATGCGAGAGTTGCGAACCTCGGCCCACAACTCATCCCGAGTGCGATGCCCGGCATCGAATGCCGCTCGCATGGCATCAACCACACCGCGTGGGGTACGGCTGCCTATCTGTCCGCTGTGTCCACGATCTGGCCGGTCTGTGTCTGTTTGGTGCATCTGCAATACCATGTCGCCATGTTACCGTGTCCATACGGCCGCTGTCTATGGCCGTGTGGAGGTGGTTCGTGACGACAACTATCGTTGAGGTGGAGCGGCTCGCCGTAAGCGTCGATGAAGCGGCGCGACTCATCGGAATCAACCGCGCACACCTCTATCCGTTGGTGATGGCGGGAATTGTTCCCAGCTTCAAGCTTGGGGCCAGGCGACTTGTGCCCATCGAGGGACTGCGCAAGTGGGTCGAAGAGCAGGCGGGGGCATCCGCGTAGCTGCCGCAAATGCCAACGCCCGCTCGCAGGCGGGCGTCTTGGCGGCGGCACGGTGGCGGGAACACCATGCACAGCAATCATAACGCTCGACCCCTTCACTTCCCAAGACCCCCGCAACGAGCGCGGGGCCTTGGTGGACAACTCACCTTTGCCCTTTATCCCGAGATCGCCGCGCCGGGGGCGTGCCAGTGCGGTGCGCGGCTTGTCGCTCTCCGCGAGCGCCTGGAGAGGCGGTGCCCGTCCTGTGTGGCGGTGGCGCCATAAACGCCGCGGTTGACCGGGACCGCGAGGCGCTGCTCGAAGACATCGCTATCGTCGCGTGGCTTCGCGGTGAACCGTATTACCGATCGGCACTCTTGGCCTTGGTGAACGCCGAACGGCCGCGACGGGGCGCCACCTACGCAGGCATCGAAGGCGTGGACGAAGAGGCGCTCGAAGAGGAGAGGCGCTACGCCGAGCGCTACGCATCAACGGCCCGCTGGGGACCGTGCGCCCGTTGCCTGGGCGGGCCGGTACTGACATTCGTCGACGGCAGCAAGTTGGACTGGCCGGGAATGTCCCTCCACGAGTGCGCTCCAACCGGGGAGCCTTCGCGCCGTGCGCTTCCACCGCGCCAGCTTGCTGCAGGGGGTCGCCGGTGACACTCCCGCGGCGATTCGAACGGACCGACTCCGGCAACGCCGAGCTAATCGCCCACCTGTTCGGCGAAGGGCTGCGCTATGACCACGGTCGCCAGCGCTGGCTCATATTCCCGGAGGGCGCCCAGCGTTGGCACGAACCAACCGGAGGAGAACTGGTACGGTTCGCCCAGGCCGCGGCCGATGAACGATACGACGCCGCAA
>CAYYYI010000065.1:0-14029 GCA_964475735.1 uncultured Anaerolineaceae bacterium | reverse complement strand
TCAGCAGGCCGCCGAGCAGCACTGCCGCCGTCGGCGAGCCGGGGATGCCCAGCGTCAGCATCGGCAGCAGCGCCGAGGTGCCGGCAGCGTGCGCCGCGGTCTCGGGCGCCACCACGCCCTCGATCGCGCCCTTGCCGAACTGCTGCGGGTTCTTCGAGAAGCGCTGCGCTACACCGTAGCCCATGAACGAGGCCGGCGTAGCGCCGCCCGGCGTGATGCCCATCCAGCAGCCAATGGCGGTGGAGCGCAGGAACACCTTCCAGTACTGGATGATCTCGCCCCAGGTCTGGATCACCACCTTCGGGCTGATGCGTGCGCTCTTGCCCTTGAAGGCGAGGCCCTCCTCCATGAACTGCTCTTCTGGGATGACGCGATTGGCGATACCGAGTTCGAGCGCGCGCGTGGCGCCGATGATCTCGCCCGTGAAGTAGAGCTCGCGCGCGACGCCGGCGCCGACGAGCCGCTGCAGGAAGTAGCTGCCGCCGAAGTCGCCGCTGAGCCCGACGTTGCGGAACGCCGTCCCGAACTTCGCGCGGTCGGAGCAGATGCGCAGGTCGCAAGCCAGGGCAACGCTCATCCCGGCGCCGACGGCGTGGCCGTTGACAAGCGCGACGGTGGGCTTGCCGATGGTATGCAGCCTCAGGCTCACGGCGTCCTGGGCGGCGCGCAATTCATGGATTTGGCCTTCGAAGGCGGAGGCGAAGTTGTCGCGCGGGCGCTCCCCGGACGCGGACCCGCCTTCGTTGCGGACCTGCATGCCTTTGACGTCGCCGCCGGCGCAGAAGGCGCGGCCCGCGCCGGTGATGGCGACGCACCGCACCTCGCGGTCGTTGTCGCATGCGGCGAGGTATTCGCCGAGCATGGGGATGAGGCGGCCGCCCATGGCGTTGAGGCTTTCGGGCCGGTTGAGGGTGATCAGGCCCACGCCGTCCGCTCTCTTTTCGAATAGCACGTCGGTCATTGCTGGATCCTCCCGGTTGGTGGCTCCGCCATCTTGGCGCGGGAGGGGCGGGAAGGCAATGAGTAGTGTGACAAAACGCACATCGGGCCGCTCCGGTAGAATCGCCCCCCATGACAGCTGGCGGGGCCACGGCGACTACCGGGCAGACGCTGTCCGCCACGGTGCTCGTGTCCTTCGGGGGCGTCATAGCGAACAGGGTCGCGCGGCGGCGAATCCCGGTGCGTACGTTCGCCGTTGCGGTGACAATGTCGCTCCTTTACGTCTTCACGTCTTCCTCTCCGCGGGGGATGTCCGCCACGCATGGCCGGTGTTCATCCTGGCGACGGGCGTGGGAGCGGCGGGCGTGGTTCGAAAAGCGCCACCCGGAGTGGCGCGACGCCTGACCTCACGGGGGCCTGTATGATCGGCCCCATCTGAACCGGGGGCGAGCCCATGGCTACCATCGATGGCGCGACGATTGTCGCACGCAGCCTGAAGCAGCAGGGCGTGGAGTATATGTTCGGGGTGGTAGGGGTACCGGTGATCCCGATTGCGTTCGCGGCGCAGCGGGAGGGCATCAAGTACTACGGATTCCGGAACGAGCAGGCGGCAAGCTACGCTGCAGGCGCCGTCGGGTACCTGACGGGACGACCGGGGGTATGCCTGGCCGTTTCGGGGCCGGGGATGGTGCACGGCATCGCGGGGCTGGCGAACGCGTGGTCGAACTGCTGGCCGATGATCCTGATCGGCGGCGCGAACGATTCGTACCAGAACGGGCGTGGGGCGTTCCAGGAGGCGCCCCAAGTCGAGTCGGCACGGCCGTTTTCGAAATACGTGGCGCGGCCGGAGAACGCGGAGCGGCTCCCATTCTACATCGAACAGGCGGTGCGGCAGTCGATCTACGGGAGGCCGGGAGCGGCCTACCTCGACCTGGCGGGCGACATCATCAGCGCGCAGGTCGAGGAAGAGGCTGTGCAGTTCCCGCCACGATGCCCTGAACCTCCTCGCTCCTTCGCGGACCCGGAGGCGGTGCAGCAGACCCTGGCGGCGCTGCGGACGGCGGAGCGGCCGATCGTGGTGGTGGGGAAAGGGGCGGCCTACGCGCGCGCGGAAGAAGAGGTGCGGGCGTTCATTGAAGCGACGCAACTGCCTTACCTGGCCTCGCCGATGGGGAAGGGCGTGCTGCCCGACGACCACCCGCTCTCAGTGGCGCCGGCGCGGTCATACGTGCTCCAGAACGCAGACCTGGTGTTGCTGCTGGGGGCGCGGCTGAACTGGATCATGCACTTCGGGCTGCCGCCGCGCTGGGCGGAAGGGGTGCGGGTCATCCAGGCGGACATCTCTGCGGAGGAGATTGGCACGAACATCCCCGCGGAGGTCGCGCTTGTGGGCGACCTTAGGGCGATCGCTTCCCAACTCAACGGGGCGCTACAAGAAACGCCGTGGCAGTACCCGGCGGAGACGACCTGGCGGACGGGCATCGCCAGCCGGATGGAGGCGAACCGCGAGACGACGGAGGCAATGCTCAACGACGACTCGGTGCCGATGGGCTACTACCGCGTTCTGCGAGAAATTCGCGACCTGCTGCCGCGCGACGCCATCATCTGTAGCGAAGGCGCCAGCACGATGGATATCGGGCGGACGGTGCTGCCGAACTTCCTGCCGCGCCACCGGCTGGACGCGGGCACGTTCGGGACCATGGGCGTGGGGCTCGGATTCGCCATTGCCGCGGCGGCTGTTCACCCGGAGAAGAAGGTGGTGGCGGTGGAGGGTGATTCGGCCTTCGGTTTCAGCGGGATGGAAGTAGAGGTGGCCTGCCGCTACGGGCTCCCGATCACGTTCATCATCATCAACAACAACGGCATCGGTGGCGGGCCGAGCAAGCTCGACCCCACGCGCATACCGCCTTCGGCCTACACGCCGAACGCGCGCTACGAGCGCATCATCGAAGCCTTTGGAGGGAAGGGGTACTTCGTGGAGACGCCGGAGCAGTTGGGCCCGGCGCTCTCGGAGGCGCTGGGCTCACCGGTACCGACGATCGTGAACATCATGATCAACCCGCGCAGCCAGCGGAAGCCACAGGAGTTCGCCTGGCACACGCGGTAGGGGGACCTACGCGCGGCGCAGCATGCGCTCGTACTCGTCGTGGGAGCCAATCCAGAACCAGACGACCTCGTCCCCGGTGCGGAGCCCGAGCGCCCGCCAGTCGCGGCCAATCCGTGCCGAATGAATCGGCATCTTCGGGTGCACTCGCCTGAAGCGCAGACTCGGATGAGCAGGGTCTTCCCGGAAGACGTGAAACGCATCGAGCGCTCTCCTCTGAACCGGCGCGGGGAGAGCACGCAGTCGCTTCCTGAAGGCCGCGGTGGTCGTGGACCTCACATGCGGTCGGGGTCGAGTTCGATCGTCTTACCCGCCGCGTGCTCGGCAGCGGCCTCAGCCGCGAGCTTCGCGAGCAGGTCCTGGGAACGGGCGAAGAGTTCATCCCAGCGCCGTTCCGATGCCAGCTCCTCCATGATCCACTCACCCAGTGCATCCTGTTCGGAGGGGGACAACTTACTCGCCTCATCGAATGCTTGCTGCAGCGCGTTCGTCATGACCCTAGCTTACATCAGCACGCGGGACGAATGCCGCCGATCACCACGTACTCAACGCCCCGGGAGCGTAAGGACGCGAATACGTCCTGGTACTGGTCGAGCACGGTTCACGTCCGCAATTCGGGGATTGTTTTCCAGGATGAGCGCGGTCAGCTCGCAGAAGATCTCCATGCGCTCTTCGACCGTGAGCGATTGGAACCAGCGGGCCTTGGCCTCGGGCGTTTCGGCGGCACGGTCGTGGGTCACCCGGGGTTCGCGCATGGCTACATTATAGCTCCCACCCGGGAGCCGCCGGGCCTCAGCGAGCCGCGGCCCCCCGGGCTGCGAGGAGGCGGCGCAGATTTGCCATCTCTATCGCCGTGAGGGCGGCTTCTTCGCCCTTGTGGCCGTCCTTGCCGCCTGCGCGGGAGAGCGCCTGCTCCACGTTGTCCACGGTGAGGACGCCGAAGATGACGGGGATGCCGGTATCCTGGGCGACGCGGGCGATGCCTTCGGCCGCGCCACCCGCCACGTACTCAAAGTGCGCCGTTTCGCCGCGAATCACCGCCCCCAGGCAAACCACCGCGTCGAAGGCGCCACTTTCGGCCGCCCAGCGAGCTGCCGTCGGAACTTCGAACGCCCCCGGAACGCGAACGACGGTCACGTCGTCGTCCGCAAGCCCGTGTTCGCCGAGAGCCGCAAGTGCGCCGGAAAGCAGCTTCTCCGTGACGAAGGAGTTCCAGCGTGCGACCACCACGCAGACGCGGAGTCCCGGGCCATCGAGCGAGCCGCACAACTCAGGCACGGTCTACTGTCCCCCGGCGCCGAGTGATTCGAGGCCATCGAGGAGGTGACCCATACGGCGGCGCTTGGTTTCGAGGTAGCGGATGTTGAAGGGATTGGGCTCGGTCTCGATGGGGACGCGCTCAACCACCTCGAGGCCATAGCCTTCAAGGCCAGCTCTCTTGGCGGGGTTGTTGGTGAGAAGCCGCATCTTGCGAACGCCGAGGTCGACCAGGATTTGCATGCCGATTCCGTAGTCGCGGCGATCGGCCGGGAAGCCGAGAGCGATGTTGGCCTCGACCGTATCCATGCCCTGGTCCTGGAGCTCGTAGGCGCGGAGCTTGTTGTGGAGGCCAATACCCCGGCCCTCCTGGCGCATGTAGAGGAAGACGCCGCCCTCTTCCGCGATCATGCGCAGGGCGCGGTCCTTCTGCTCGCCGCAGTCGCAACGGAGCGAATCGAAGACATCGCCGGTAACGCACTGGTCGTGAACGCGCACGAGAACCGGCTGTTCCGGGTCGATGGGTCCCTTGACCACGGCAACGTGCTCGTCGGGGTCGTGGTCGGCGCGGTAGGCGATGATGGTCATTTCGCCCATGGGCGTGGGCAGCCGGGTTTCGGCCACGCGGTGGACGAGCCGCTCGGTGCGCAGCCGGTGTTTGATCAGGTCGTTGGTGGTGAGGATGCGCAGGCCGTGGCGGCGGGCGAAGCGCTTCAGGTCGGGCATGCGCGCCATTTCGCCGTCGGCTTTCATGATTTCGCAGATGACGGCGGCCGGGTATAGCCCGGCGAGCCTGCAGAGGTCGACGCTGGCCTCGGTCTGGCCGGCGCGGACCAGCACTCCGCCGGCGCGGGCGCGCAGGGGGAACATGTGCCCCGGGCGGACCAGGTCATCGGGCGCGGTTTCGGGGTCGATGAGGACCTGTACGGTGCGGGCGCGGTCGGGGGCGCTGATTCCGGTAGAGACGCCAACGCGAGCCTCAACGGAGACAGTGAAGGGGGTGCCGAAGTGGGAGTCGTTCTCTTTCACCATCATGGGGAGGCGAAGTTGCTCGACGCGCTCTTCGGTGAGGGAGATGCAGACGAGGCCGCGGCCGTACTTGGCCATGAAGTTGATGGCTTCGGGTGTCACGAACTGGGCGGGGATGCAGAGGTCGCCTTCGTTCTCGCGCCCCTCATCGTCGGTGATGATGACGAAGTGGCCGCGGCGGAACTCCTCCATCGCCTCCGGGACGGCGGCCATAACAGCATCGCGGGCGGTCACCGGGCCACCTCCAGGCGGTCTCCACCAGAGACAAACTGCTCGACGTAACGCGCAATGATGTCGGTCTCCAGGTTGATGCGGTCGCCGGGCTGGCGGTTCACGAGGTTGGTGTGCTCCTGGGTGTACTGGACGAGCGAGACAGAGAAACTCTGCTCGTCCTTCGCGATGATAGTGAGGCTTATGCCGTCGATGCAGACCGGGCCCTTCACCACCATGTAGCGAAGGAGCTCGGGTGGAGTGGTGAGCCGGGCAATGATGGCATCGCCTTCGGGCGTGAGCGAATGGAGCGCGCCCACGCCTTCGACCACGCCGCGGACGATGTGGCCGCTGAGGCGGTCGGTGGGGCGCACGCTACGTTCGAGGTTGACCACGTCACCGGGGCGGAGGTCGCCGAGGTTCGAGCGGCGGTAGGTTTCGGGCATGAGGTTGGCGAAGAACGTGTCGCCGTCGATGGAGGCAACGGTGAGGTCCACGCCGTTGATGGCGATGGAATCGCCAAGTTTCGAGTCAGCGAGGATGAGCGGGGCGCGGATGCGGAGGGTGCCTTCGCCTGCTTCGACGACTTCGCCGACCTCTTCGATGATGCCGGTGAACACGCTAGCGCACCTCCCCCTTGACGGACGGGGGAGCGGCAGTGCGGTCCCGGAAAGCGGCTGGCGCCCGGCGGGGTGGTTGCCCGGCAGGCTGGACGGTGGTTCGTCCCGTTCGTGTCATGTTCGCTTCCTTAACTCGTGTTTTCCGACGAGCCGGGAGCGGAAGGAGGGCGCACGAATGCGCGGCTGCCCCGCCTGGCGGGCAGGCGGTTTCGCTGTGTCCTCTCCCATCCGGACTGTAACCGTCGGCCCCGGAATTTCACCGGGTCAGTCCGCCGAAGCGGAGTCGCGGGCTATTACCGCCGGTGAGGAGTTGCACCTCGCCCCGAGAACATCTGCTTTATCCTTAGCTGAGGGCTAATGAAGTGTCAAGCGCGGCCCCGCCGGGCAAGGATGGCCTGCCAGCGCTCTGCCATACCTGGAGCATAGATGAACGGCTCCCAGCCGATGCGAAGGTAGATGGAGATGGCGGCGGGGCGGAAGTCCTCGGTTCCGAGGAAGGGCCGTGTGAAGCGTTCTGCGAGGAGGCGGTTGGTAGCCAGCGCTGACACAATCGTACCCAGCCCCTTTCCCGCGTGCGAAGGGTCAGTCACCAGCCAACCGAGCTGGCCTGCGCCCGGGTGGCGCGGCGAATTGCCTACGCCAAGCGCCACGCACGACGCCACCAGGTGGCCGGAAGCGAGGTGCTCGATCACGAAGAAACTCCCGTGGAGAACGCGGGCAAGCGTTTCCGGCAGGCGACCCTCATCGGCGAAGGCGAGGTGGAAGAGGTCTTCGTAGGCCGCTTCGTCGCCGGGGCCAAACTGGCGCAACGCGTAGCCGGGAGGCAGGGGCGGGGCCAGTACAGTCGAGACCACCAGACGGACCATCTCCAACTGGAGTTCATGCTCGCTTTCGGTGAAAGGGTAGGCCGGCCTGCCGGGAAGGGAGCGCAACACGTGGCGACCGTCAGCTTTCTGCGCCGGTGCGGGCGAGGATGTCATGGGCCTCGGCGCGGGCGGGGAGCGAGGCGGCTGCGCCGGGCCGGGTGACAGCCACCGCTCCGGCCGCGCAGGCGAACCGCACGGCATCGAGGAGTTCGCGCCCCTCGCTGAGCGCCACGGCAAGAGCGCCGGAGAAAGCGTCGCCTGCGCCGACACTGTCGACGGATTCGACCGGGAAGGCCGGCACGTGGCCCGCGCCGGCAGCGGACGCGAAGACCGCCCCGTCGGCGCCGAGCGTCACGATGGCGATGCGGGGGCCCGCTACCAGGAAGGCTCGCGCTTGCTCCTCTGGGGTTGCCGGGCTGCCGGGCGCGAGGGCGGCGGCCTCGACTTCGTTCGCGACGATGATGCTGGCCAGGGCGAGCAGCTCAGACGGGCATTCGCTGACGGGCGCGGTGTTGAGGATCACGGTGGCGCCAGCCGCCCGGGCTGCCCGCGCCGCGGCCAGGTTGCACTCCATTGGCACTTCAAACTGAAGCAGGAGAGCCTCCGCGGCCGCTATCGCCGGGTGGGCCGCGGCGACATCGTCGACGGTCATGCGCATGTTGGCGTGCGGGGCGGAGATGATGCTGTTGCCGCCGTCGTCGAAGACCATGGGGAGGGCCAGTCCGGTGCCTTCGGCGGGGTCGATCGTGACGTAGCGGGTGTCGACGCCATCGGCAGCGAGGGTGGCGAGCACGCGCTCGCCGAAGGCGTCGGCCCCTACACGTCCGATGAGCGCCACCTGCTCCGCGCCGAGCCGTTTGGCGGCGATGGCCTGGTTGGCGCCCTTGCCTCCCACGAACATCTCCAGGGAGCGGGCGAAGAGAGTTTCGCCCCGCGCAGGAAGGCGTTCGATGCGGGCGACGATATCGAGCATGCAACTGCCGAGGACGGCGATTCGAACAGGAGTCATGTGGACTGTGAGGTTAGCGCGTGGCGCGCGGGGCGGGAATGGCGGTGCAGAGTGTTGGTGGCGGGAGCAGCGGAAGCGTGTAAGATGAATGAAACAGATGATCATCAATGATACCGAATTCTGCACGCTTTCGGAGGCGGCCAGGATACTCCATGTGAGCAAGCCAACCGTCTGGAGGTGGGTGCAGTCCGGCAAGCTGCCTGCAGTTCGCGTTGGCGGGCGCGCCATCAGGGTCCGGCAGAGGGATCTCACGGCTCTGGTGCGGCCGCTACAGCCGGGGGATCAGGTCAAGGCCGGGGCTAACGGCGATGAGCGGCCTCGCGGTGAGGCAGCAATCCAAGCCGTGAGCGAACTCGAACGGGGACAGGAAGAGATCCTGCGGCGCAGGGGCGGAAAGAGACTGAGCTCCTCGGTGGAGACTATCAGGGCAGCCCGAGAGGAGCGCGCCCGAATCACATGAGCGGAGCCATCTGCGTCGATGCAAGCGTGGCGGTGAAGTGGCTGCTGCCTGAGGAGGACAGCGAAGCGGCCATGGCCCTCTTGCGCGACGCCATCACGGACGGGACGAAGCTTGTGGCGCCACCGCACCTGGGCGTGGAAGTGACGAGTGCCGTCTATCGCCGGATGCGCCAGGGTGACGTCACGCGCGAGGAGATGGACCGGCAACTTGAGCGGTTCTCGTCAATCACCATCGAGACGGTCGCTGACCGCGGGCTGCCAGGGATGGCGGTTGCGCTGGCGCTGGAGTTTGGATGGCCGCTCCCCTACGACGCCTTCTACCTGGCGGCCGGCATCCTGTGCGAATGCGCGGTGTGGACGGCTGACAGGCGGTTTCATCGCGATGCAGGTGAACGGTACGCGCAGCTCCGCCTGATCGCCGCGTACCGTCCGGCCTGATGCTGGGGCAAGGGCCTGCGGGACACCAGTGCAGCAGGTAGCGCGGCCCCCGCTTCGACACTACGCTGCGGGAATGCGAGAGAGGCACCCGGGCGCGCCAGATCCGTACCGCTTCTGCCCGCAGTGCGGGGAGCCGCTTGCGCGCGACGGGGGACCGGAAGGACGGCCGCTCTGCAGGGTCTGCGTTTATGTCCGCTATCGGAACCCCGCGGTGGGCGTGGCCGTGGTGCTCCAGGACACCGAAGGCAGGGTGCTGCTGGGTCAGCGGGCGACGGGTGAATATGCGGGACTGTGGTGCATCCCCTGCGGTTATGTGGAGTGGGACGAGGATGTTCGCGATGCGGCCGTGCGCGAGATGCGCGAGGAGACAGGGCTGGAGGTGGAGCTGGGGGAGGTGGTGGCGGTGCATTCGAACTTCCACAACCCGAAGCTCCACACGGTAGGAATCTGGTTCCGGGGCACGATTATCGGAGGCAAGTTGGAGGCCGTCGACGGCGAGTTCACAGCGCTGGACTGGGTGAGTCCGTCCGGGCCGCCGCCCCTGGCCTTCCTGACCGACGCCCTGGTGCTTGCGGACCTTTCGAGGCGGAACTGAGACCGGTTTGCCCGGAGTCGCCGGTGGCCATACAGTCCCACCCGGACCTCCCGGAGGGGTCAATTCTAAAGGTGGTTACGGATTGTTCGGACGTGGAGAGACCCCTGAGATCAGCATCGTGGTCGCGGACGGCGCCCGCGCGTTCGCACCCGGCGACGCGGTCAAGGCGAGGATCGAGTTTGGGGCGGCAAAGGGCTTCAAGGCTCGCGGCGTGCGCGCCGGGCTGGTGCTCCTGCGGAAGTCGCAAGAAGTGGACACGGAACGGGACTCCGACGGCGACCGGCGCCGGACCCACACCTGGCACACATACGAGCAGTGGGTCCAGGTGGAGCAGTTGGACGTGGACACCTCCGGGGGGCCGCAGGCGTTTGAGTGCGAGTGGACGGTTCCGGCCGGGTCGGCGCCGAGCTACCAGGGCGACATCACGAGCAATCGGTGGCTGGTCAAAGTGACAATCGACCTGAAGATGGCGAAGGACGTGAATGCGGAAGAGGGGATCACAGTGGTGGCGCCGCTCCCGGCTGCGAGCGGTGACGATTCGCCGGCCGTGCAGAACGCGGTTCACTCGGACGCGACGTTGCGGCTGGAGCTTCCCCGCGTGATGTACGCGGAGGGAGAGACCATCTCCGGGAAGCTGACTTTCGAGCCGGGCAAGGACCTGAAGGCGCGCGCGCTGCGGGTCGACCTGGTTCGCTTCGAGCGGGTGACGAGCCGCGACGGTACGAACGACAGGTCGGTTGTAGCGCAGACGGTGGAACTGGCCCGCGAAGGTGTGTTGCGGCTGCCGGGCGAGTTCGCGTTCACACTGGAACTGGCGCGCGCGGGGCAGCCTTCGCACAGCGCAGGCTCGGCCTCGGCCAGTTGGAGCGTTCGAGCGGTCCTCGACCGGCCGATGCGCGGAGACGTGGAGGCGGTGCAGGAGATCACGGCCTGCTCAGCAAGCACGGCCTGAGGGGAGCAGCGCGGCCCTACCGGACACGAAAGAGCGCTCTCAGCGGCCAGTAACGCCAGCGCACGCGGCCGTGGATGGCGCCAACGGACACAGAACCGAAAGCGCGGCTATCGGTGCTCTCCCCGGCGTTGTCGCCCGCGAGCCAGATGCCGCCGTGGAGGTCGACGTGCTCGACGCGCTTGACGAGCACGCGGTCGTCCTCGCGGGGATCGCGGGCGAGCACGACCTCCCCGCGGCGGGGTAGCCGGCGGCGGTAGGCCCGGCGGTCGACGATAACGAAGTCGCCGGGGTCGAGCGCCGGAACCATGCTCGTCCCGGCGACTTCGAAGCGCATGAAGCGGCGCTTCGCCCCCACTGCCAGGGCGGCCACCGCGGCCGCCACCAGGACAAGGGCGATGAGAGCGGAGGCAGGCGAGGGGGGCCTGCCCCGCGCGCTCATGCCGGGTTGGCGATGTAGAAGGGCACGTCGCGGCCCTTTGTGGCCCAGAATATGCCGTGGATGCGCTCGATGGCCTTGAGAAGGTCGCTGCAGGCGTCAGCGTTCAGCTCCTGCTTGCACTTCGAGGCGAGCTTGGCAGCCTTCCAGAAGGTGTCGTGGAGGTCGGGGTATTTCTCCAGATGCTCCGGCTTGAAGTAGTCGTGCCAGAGGATGTCGAGCTCCTTCTTCACGATCTCGGCCTGCTGCTCCTTGATGGTGGCGAAGCGGGTGAAGGAGTTCCACATGGCCGGATCGTCGCCCTTGAGGGCGAGGGCCTTCTTCGTCATGGAGAGGACGGCCTCGGCGGCGATGCGGGCGGAGGCCGGGTCATAGACGCCGCAGGGCCCGTCGCAGTGGGCATGGGCGATCCGGGAGGGGCGAAGGATACGGGTGAGAAGGGTCATGATGTGCTCCTTTGGGGGCCGGGGAAGTGGTGTGAATGGCGAGACGGACGGGATTGCTCGCTATCGCGCTTTCTGAGTATAGCCGACTTTTACTGGCGTAACTACAGTGAGCATCACCCTCGTATGATGCAGGATCACGAACTCGATGGAGCAACTCATGTCTGAACCTGTTGTGGCCGAAGCGGACTTCTTCGCCGTTGTGGGAACTCAGCGCGCCATGCGGCGCCTGAGGCCCGATCCAGTGCCCGAGGAGCACATCAAGAAAATCATCTGGGCGGCGACGCGCGCACCGAGCGGGGGGAACCGCCAGCCGTGGCGCTTCCTGGTGGTGACGGATGCCGGGAAGAAGAAGGCGCTGGCGGACGTCTACCGTGAGGGGTGGGAACGGTACCGCGCGACGGGCTACGGGGGCTCGGCAGGGCGCGAGCTGGCCCCGGAGTGGGCCGAGAGCAACGAGAAGGTGCTGCGCAGCTCTCAGTACCTGGCCGATCACATGGCGGAAGTGCCGGTGCTCATCATCCCGTGCACGTTCGGTGGGGGGCCGAAGGACCTGACCTCGGGATCGAGCATCTACCCGGCAATCCAGAACCTGATGCTGGCGGCACGGGCGCTGGGGCTGGGGACTGCCCTGACGACGATTCATCGCTGGAACGAATCGAAGGTCCGGGAAATCCTCGGCATTCCGGAGACTGTGGACACGGCCGCGCTAATCCCTGTTGGCTGGCCGAAGGGGAAGTTCGGCGCGGGGCTGCGACAGCCGGTGGAGGCCGTGACCTACTGGGATTCGTGGGGGACGAAGCGGCAGTAGGCTGAGAAGATCGCTGGAACCCCGGCCTTGGGTCGCGTGCGACGAAACTGCGCCCCGCGATGCGCGGCGGCAATTGTGAGCGCCAGCTACTCCTCTTCCCTGCTACGAACGTGGTACGCGAGTCGCATGCTCATCGGGGCCGTGCCCCCCGAGAGCGCGTAGGTGATGTCGACGATGGCTTCGCTCATGGCCTGGGAGAGGCTGCGGTCGGGATGAGAGCGCACGGCCTCGCGGAGCGCGTCGATTTCCTTGAAGAGGGCCATGGCGTCTTCTTTGCGGGACGGAGCGAGAGCCGGGCTGGCCTCGATCTCCTGGGCGAGCGCGAAGGCCTGGCCACTGAGGGCGTAGAGCCTGGCGTGCAGGTCATCGCCGGGAGGTGTGGCGCCGCTACCCTGGTCTGAGCTCATGGCCGGGGCCTGTTTCCTTTCAAGGTGGGGCTAGCGGCGCGCGAGAATGACGCGCAGCCGCATGCGCTGGCCAAGGCTGGTCAGCGAGATGGCGCGTGGTTCCAGCGCGGCTGCGAGCGCGCCGCGGTCGGTGATGGGCAGACGGTCGAGCCGGTCGATGCAATCGAGGTCCGCATCGGAGACCCACCCGTCCAGCAGGCTGTTGGCGAGGGTGACAATCCTCGGCGCAACGGCGGACCGGATCTCCGGGATCTGAGCTGGATCGCTGCTGCAAATGGCGCGGATTGCGGCGATGTCAGCGGCTTCGGGCCGCTCCAGGGCGAGCCTTTCCCGGACGAGGGCGATCTTCTGGGCGGTGGTGCGCGGCACGAGAAGGGCGGCCATGTGGGCAGTGTCGAGCGTTCCGGAACCGCGTAGCGCGGCGAATGTGTGGGGCATTAGCGCCTCGTAGGCGGAAACGAGTGTGGCTGCGCCGTTGAAGTACGCCTGGATGAGGGTATCCTCGCCGACGACCCTGATGAGCTGCTGGACGGCGGTCACCTGGCCGGGGTAGGCCTGAGCACCCGTGGGGCCCATCGTGGGGAGCCCGGCGGCGGTGAGGGCCTTGATGGCCAGGTGTTCGGTGGTGCCTTCGTTGATGGCTTCGCCCACAGCCCCGCGGAAGTCAGCGGCGGTGTTCGCATGGAGGAGCTCGTGGGCGGTGGCGGTGGGCAGGGTGGTGTCGCTCTGGACGTAGATGCGGCTGTGATCGTTCAGCGCGAACCCTTCGATGCCAGGGTCAGCGTCGCCGCGGCGCCATTCGCGGGTGACGCCGGTGCGGGGGTCGGTGTAACGGACACCTCGGCGGATGCAGTCGTCATCGTAGGCCCGAAGGATGCCGGCGTGGTCGAGGATGGTGACGGGGACGGTGACGATGCGGCGGACGCGGCCGTAGGAGCGGCTGAGGGCGGCTTCGGCGGTAGCCAGGGCCATGGCCTCGTTGCGCAGGGCGCGCGGGCGGGGGGCAGCAGGCGCGGCAGCCGCTCCGGCACCGCCTTCGGGGCCGACGGCAGGAGCAGGGGTAGCAGCGGGGACCGGCGCCGGGGGAGCCGCGGCAGCCTCTGGGGCGGCGGCCTCGGCGCCTGCGCCGCCGCGAAGCTCCGCGGCGGCACGTTCAGGGTCGACCGACGGCCGGAAGCCGGGCGCATGGCGCTGCACCGGTCGACCGCTGCCACTGGCGGGGAGCGCCATTCGCGAGAGGGCGCTGTTGCCGATGTTGCGCTGGAGCCACAGGACCGCTTCAGCCGAAGCGGCAGCGGGCGAGATGTCGGGGGCGGCGGGCTGCGCCCCGCGCGCCGCGGCGGGCTCGCGAGCGGCCGAACGGGGCCTGGGGCCGGGCCGGGGGGGAACCTGGATGCGCCGCCGGGGAGTCATCGGTCCTCCATCGCAGCCATCATACGGCGGGGCGCGGCGGT
>CAYYYI010000064.1:10641-14058 GCA_964475735.1 uncultured Anaerolineaceae bacterium | reverse complement strand
AGATCTGGCCGTCGGTGATGGAGATGACGTTCGTCGGGATGTAGGCCGACACGTCGTTCGCCTGCGTCTCAATGATGGGGAGGGCGGTCAGCGATCCGCCCGCCTCGAGCTTTGCGGCGCGTTCCAGCAGGCGGCTGTGCAGGTAGAAGACGTCTCCGGGGTAGGCTTCGCGACCCGGTGGGCGGCGCAACAGCAGCGAGATCTCGCGATAGGCCCAGGCGTGCTTGCTCAGGTCGTCATAGACGATGAGCGCGTCCCGGCCGCTCTCCATGATCTCCTCGCCGATGGCGCACCCGGCATAGGGCGCCAGGTACTGCAGCGAGGCGGAGTCGGAGGCGTTGGCAGCCACGACGATGGTGTGATCCATCGCGCCGGCTTCTTCGAGGCGACCCACCACCTGCGCGACCTTCCCGGCCTTCTGGCCGATGGCCACGTAGATGCAGACCAGGTCGCCGCCCTTCTGGTTGATGATCGTATCGAGGGCGATGGCGCTCTTGCCCGTCGAGCGGTCACCGATGATGAGCTCGCGCTGGCCGCGGCCGATCGGGATCATGGCGTCGATCGCCTTGATGCCCGTCTGCACCGGGGTGTTCACGCTCTTGCGGAGGGTGACGCCTGGGGCGATACGCTCGACCGGCCGCGTCTTCGTCGTCGCAATCGGCCCCTTGCCATCGAGCGGGTTGCCGAGCGGGCCGACAACGCGCCCCACAAGAGCATCGCCAACGGGCACTTCGATGATACGGCCGGTGGCGCGGACCTCGTCGCCTTCCTTGATGTCTTCGTACTTGCCGAGGATGACGGCGCTCACCGACTCCTCTTCCAGGTTCAGGGCGATGCCCATCGACCCGTTCGAGAACTCAAGGAGCTCCGAGTACATGACGCCCGCGAGCCCATGCACGCGAGCGACGCCATCGCCGGCCTGGATGATTGTGCCCACATCGGTGGAGACAACCTTCGTGCCGAAACCCTGGATTTGCTCGCGAAGGATCGAGGCGATCTCTTCAGCGCGTACTGCCATGACGGTCCATCCTGTTGTCGTTTTCCCTGTTGGCGAGCCCGGGGGTCAGCGCACACCCTCGAGTTCGCGCCGGAGTTGCTTCAGCCTTGTCCGAACGCTGCCGTCCACAAGGTGGTCGCCCACCTTCACGACGACTCCGCCGATGATTGCCGGGTCCGTATTCGCCCTCACGATGACCTTCTTGCCAAGGCTCTCGCCGAGCCTGGCTTCGATGGCCGCCGCCTGGCCGGGCGCGAGGTCAACTGCCGTCGTTATCTCCGCATGAGCGATTCCTTCGACGGCATCGGCCATGCGGTTGAACGCGACGGCGACGGTACGCGCATCGAGGGAGCGCCCCTTCGACACGAGCAGCTTCGCCAGGTTGAGCGCCAGCGGCTGAACGCCGAGCACTCGTTCGACGAGCGCCAGGCGCGTCTCAAGCGCGATGCGGCGGTCGGCCAGCAGCGGGGCGGCATCCGACTCAGCGAGCACAGCCGCGATGTCGTCGAGGTCCGCCCGCCACGCGGCGAGGGCGTTGGCCTCGAGCGCAAGGCTCATCGCCGCCTGTGCATACCGCTTGGCCGCCTGCTCGTTCGCCATCGTCTAGTTCTCGGTGAAGGAGGACTCGGCCAGCGCCTCTTCGATGATGCGCTGGTGAGCCTGCCGGTCCAGTGACTGCCCAATTACCTTTTCCGCAGCCGAGACGGTGATATCGGCGAACTCCTTGCGGAGCTCGGCGACGGCACGGTCGCGTTCAAGGTTGATCTCGGTGCGTGCCCGTTCGATGGCGGCCTCGCGGTCGCGCCCGGCCTGCTCATGCGCCTCGGCCTGGAGCCGGGATGCGATGACCTGGGCGTTGGCGACGATCTCCTGGCCTTCCTTGCGAGCAGCGTCGATCTGGTCCTTGATGTTCGCCTGGGCCTGTGCGGCCTCGGCGCGCGCGATTTCGGCGGCGTTGAGTCCTTCGGCGATGCGCTGCTTCCGCTCATCCATCATCTTGAGGATGGGCTTATAGAGCACGAGCCGAAGGATCACCAGGAGCACGAAAAAGTTCGCGACCTGGGCGATCAGCTGTGGAAGGTTTATGCCGAGGGCGTCTATTGCCTGGCCCATACGGGCACCTCGTTCCGGTGAACTAGACGACGAAGGCGACGATGATCGCGGTCAGCAGGGCGTAAATGCCGATGGCTTCCGCGAAGGCAACGCCGAGGATCATGTTGGTTTGCACCGCGCCCCGGGCTTCGGGGTTGCGGCCGAGGGCCTCCATGGCCTTGCCGACGAGCATGCCGATGGCGAGAGCAGGGCCAATACCACCGACGCCCATTGCGAGAGCCGCGCCGATGGCCTTGGCGCCGTTGTCCGAAAGGACTTCCAGGAACGGCAGGTAAGCGAGAAACATCTAGGTCTGATCCTCCGTTGCGCCCTCGGCGCGGTTTTCGTTGTGAACAGGCTCAGTGAGCCTGGACAGCCCCTGTATCGTGGTGGCCGCCTTCGTGGCCACCGTGTTCGTCGTCGTGTTCGCCCTCGCCGTGGTGCTCCACCGCCATGGTGGCGAACACAAGCGTGAGCAGGGCGAACACAGCCGCCTGGATAAAGCCTACGAATAGCTCCAGGCCATAGATTATGTCGACAATCAAGAACGGCATCAGGAAAGTCAGCATCAACACCAGTACCTCGCCGGCGAAGATGTTGCCGAAGAGACGGAAGGTGAAGCTGATGACGCGGATGAACTCCGAAAGCAGCTCCAGGATGCCGACGAAGGCCCCGATGGGGCTCTTGAAGTTGAAGAACTTGCCGAGATAGCCAAAGCCCAGCACCTGGAATCCCCAGAACTCGATGCAGAGGAAGGCGACGATACCCAGGGCAAGCGTGTTGTTCACGTCGCTGTAGACGCCCCGGAAGAGCGGGATGATAAGGATGAGCTTCTGGCTGTCCTCAAAGTCGACGCCGCTGAAGGAGGCGTGGAGGGTTGGGCTCTCAAGGCCATGAGCGCCCTCGCCATGGCTGTCGTGGTCGCCCTTAACCGGGATCAACCGGGGGGCGTTGGCGCCTGTGCCCTCTGCCTCCACCGTGCCGAGGACGGCGAAGGCGGCCTTGACGTCCTCCGGGTCGGCGGCGCCGTGCTCGATGTCATGGTGCGGCTCGAAGCCGGCGAGAGTCTCGGCAAGGAAGACTATGTAGCGGTCAAACGCCTGGCCGGGCGTTTCGCCCGCCAGCGCCTCGAAGTCGACCGCTTTCGCGCCGGGCTTGATCAGGACCGTGCCACCGGACTTGTCCGACTTGGCGGCGGCGAACTTATGGTTCTCTTCGTAGACGCCCTCGGCGGTGAGGGTCAGTTTCTCAGGATGCTCAGAACTGAGTTCGTGGAAGATCTCGTGGCCCACGTCCTCGGTCTTGCCGATGGCGTTGAAGAAGGGGAA
>CAYYYI010000064.1:0-10541 GCA_964475735.1 uncultured Anaerolineaceae bacterium | reverse complement strand
GGCCCCCGGGCGACCAGCAGACCGAGGCCAATCCAGGCCACGACCGCGACCGCACCACCGATGATGTAGACAGGCTTCACTCAGCGACTCTCCGATGTCCCGTTGCCGAGGTTTTTCATGAACTGTTGGAGCATACGAAACCCGCCGGCCAGGGCAACGGCGAGTCCGAAAATGATCCCGATCAGGGTGAAAACTGGCTCAAGCCCGGTTGCCCCGTCGGCCCAGCGGCCAATCAGGACTCCGGCGATGATGCAGACGGCGAAAAACCACCCTGCACCCAGCAGGTAGGCCGACGGCGCGACCCAACTGCCCACGGCGGCCTCCTCAGGCGCCCGGACTCAGAACCGGGGGAATCATAGCGTGATTGTGAAGCAATGCGCAAGCGAAAACCGGTCTCGCGCTACTTCTCACGGTCGTCGAAATCGCTCAGGTCCAGCCCCTCGATGAAGTCCTTGAAAGCGCCCAGCTTTTCGAGCTCGGCGGGGTCAAGCGGCGCCCCTCTCACCCCTCCTTCGCCCACGGCGTGTGGCTGGCCCTCCTCATCCAGGATGACGCCGGCGCGGTCCAGCACTCCTTCCTCGGCGAAGATAGGCGCATCCACGCGCACGGCGAGGGCAATCGCATCGGAAGGGCGCGAGTCAATTTCCACGGTCTGGCCGTTCACATCGAGGACGATGCGCGCGAAGAAGGTGTCGTTTGAGAGGTCGTTCACAACGATGTAGGCGACGCGGCCTCCCAATTGCTCGATCATGTTTCGCAAGAGGTCGTGCGTAAGGGGCCTGGCGACGGCGACATCCTGGAGGCGGACGGCAATCGCGTCGGCCTCTGCGGGTCCGATCCAGATTGGCAGGTAGCGGTCCGATTCCTTTTCGCGCAGGATCACGACCCGCTGAAAGTTCACCATGCTGAGGCGGATGCTTTCAATGTTCATCTCTCTCACAGCACCACCTCCGGTGTATCGCTCAATGACCCGATGATAGGAGCGGCCGGATCAGGCAGTCAACGAAAGAGATCTAACGCACGATGCCGACCTGGGCGGGCACGCTTCTCCCGGGACGGCGCATATTGGCCAATGCTGCGGCGCCGATGACCGCTGCAAGCAGGCCGACCGCAGGGGCCACACCGATCCAATCGCCGAGCGCGCCGAAGATGAGCACCGGAAGCGAGGCCGCGAACGCGGACATCGCGGCCTGCGTCGCGTTCACCCGCCCCTGGAGATGCAGCGGCACGAGGTCGTTGATCACCGTCTGAGCAGCGACGGCGACAGTCGCGTAGGCGAAGCCGAGCGGGAGCACCAACATCATGGCCATCGCGCCGCCGCCATCGAAGCTGCCGATGTCGATATCATTCAGCCAGGAGAAGATCGCGTAGCCGCCGAGAAACCTCGCCTCCTGGTTCACGAACGCAACCATCGCCAGGAGCACGACGAAGGAGACGAACCCGAAGGTGCTGAGGGCCGCGTGGGAGACCCTGTGGGCAAGAAACCCTGCGGTTCTCAGCCCCAGGACCACGCCCACGGCGGCCGGCATGAGAATCAGGGCGCCGATGTCAACGGGAAGGCCAAGTGTCTCCTTGATGTACTTCGGGATTAGTCCACCGAGAATGATGAGCGCGGTCGAAATGAGCGTGAGCTCGATGGCGGCGCGCATCACGGCGGGGTTTGAGCGCATCACTTTCCACCCCACCTTCCACCACGGGCCGCCTGCTTCCTCCGGGTAGCGGCTGCCGATTTCGGCGCGGGAAAGCGTTCCCACGCGGCCAATGCCAACGGCCTGAAACGCAGCCAGGAGGAAGAGACCGGCAGCCACCATGAACAACGGGCCTCCGTTACCGAACACGCGGAGCATGATGGGCGTCAGCACGCCGAAGCCGATCACCTGGGCCGCCCCACCGACGCCCTGGCCGATGGCATTGGCGCGGGCAAAATCGGCACGGTCGACGATTGCGGGCATAACGGCGCCCTCGGCGGCGGTGGCAAACTGCGCCGCCGCAGAGAGGACAATCGCAACGAGGTAGTACTGGGCCACGCCCTCGGAGCTCCGCACGAAGACGATGCAGATCGCCACCCGGGCGAGGTCTCCAAGGACGATCAGTAGCCGCTTCGGGAAGATGTCGGCGGCCGTTCCGGCTGCGATGCCAGCCACGGTCGATGGCACCACCAGCGCGAGCACGAGGAGCGAGCTCGTGAAGGCGCTGCCGGTTTCATTAATGATGAGCAGGATCAGGCCGAAGTTGAGAGCGTTCTGGGCCACACGCGATGAAAACCGCGTGAGAGTGAGCATCCGGAAGGGACGCTGCTGAAGAAGCGGCGGGCGGGGTGGCTCACTCATTGGCGGGCGAGACGAGCGACTTCATTCGCGACTCGAACTTGCGGCGCTCTAGCATCACGCGGCGGCCGCATTGCAGGCACTCGATGCCAATATCGGCGCCGGTGCGGTATACGCGCCACTCCCATCCGCCGCAGGGGTGGCGGCGCCGCATCCGGTACACCTCCCCGGCGTTGACCTCGGGGATCATGTCGCGGGCGCGGCAGAGGCGGCGAGGTCGTCGCGGAGCTGCTTCGCTGCCCTTGCCGCCGCCTGTGCGAAGTCGAGGCCCTCGCCAGCGTAATAGATGGAACGCGAGGCGTTGACCACGATGGAGCCGGGGTCGCCTCCCGCGGCGGCGATGACCTCCGCCGGACTGCCACCCTGGGCCCCTACTCCGGGGACCAGCAGCGATGCGGACGGGGCAATCTCGCGCACGCGCCGAAGTTCGGCCGGGGCGGTCGCGCCCACCACGAGCCCGATGTTCGGCGACCATCCGGTGACCGTCTCCGCCACCTGTTCGTAAAGCAGCCGCCCGCTTTCGAGCTTAAGGTACTGCAGGTCGGCAGCCCCGGGATTTGAGGTGCGGCAGAGCAGGTAGAGCCCCCGGTCGCGGTACTCCAGGAAAGGCTCGACGGAGTCGCGGCCCAGGTAGCCGTTGATGGTCACAGCGTCGAAGTTCCACTCGCGGAACATTGCCCGGGCGTAGGCGGCCGCGGTCGAGCCGATGTCGCCCCGCTTCACATCGCCAATGACCGGGATGTCAGATGGGATTGCCTTCAGCGTCTCTTCGAGTGCCCGCAGCCCGGGGATGCCCCACTGCTCGTAGAAGGCGATGTTCGGCTTGAAGCAGGCGGCGTAGGGTGCGGTGGCCTCGATGACAGCCCGGTTGTAGGCGGCTACATCTTCGACGCAGTGGCGCGAGGCGTCGGGATCGAGTCCTACACAGACCAGCGAACCCACGGCGCGGCTGCGGCCAGCAAGGCGGTCAAAGTAGTTCACGATGCCGCCTCCGCGGAGTCAGCGGCCAGGGGGAAGCCCAGCTTCTCCATCGCCCGGTGGAAGGCGTCGCGGTCGCCAGTGACCACGAGGCCGAGGCTGCCGGCCTGGTCTGGCGGCGCCTCAAGGTCATTCTCCCGCAGAACCTGCACCGCGCGGCGGGCGACGGCTTCACTGGTGTCAATAAGCGCCAGCCCGGGGAACTCGGCCGCAATATCGCCGGCGAGAAAGCAATAGTGGGTGCAGCCCAGGACGACCGTGTCGGCGCCGCCGGCAATCTCCGGGCCGAGGGTTTCGCGGACGGCCCGGCGCGCCCGCCCGGTTCCCACCTCACCGGCTTCGACCATCTCGGCGAGTCCGTAGCCGGGAACGCTTACGATGTGGGCACCCGAACCGAATTCGTCGACCACGCGCCTGTAGAGGTCGCCATCGAGGGTCCCCGGTGTGGCCAGGATGACCACCTTCTTCGCCGGCGATGCCGCCGCCGCCGGCTTCACGCCCGGCACCATGCCCACGAAGGGCACTGGGAAGAATTCGCGCAGGTCGGCGATGGCCGCCGCAGAGGCAGTGTTGCAGGCGACCACGATGAGCTTGACGTCGCTCTGAGCGAGGCGCGTGCAGATGGCGAAGGCGCGCTTGCGCACCTCCGCGGCGGGCCGGGAGCCGTAGGGGAAGAAGGCCGTGTCGGCGACGTAGATGTAGCGCTCGCGCGGCGCCAGGCGGCGCAGGTGGCGAAGCACGCTCAACCCGCCGACCCCGGAATCGAAGATGCCGACGGGACGGGGATCCATCGTTTGGAAGGATAGCACGGCGTGCTGCTCCGTTGCCGATGCGGGATGCTGGGCCTGTGCCGCCGTCAATCGATGTTGCCATGCTCCCTTCCGAAGCTGCGGAGATGGGCGCCAGCTGCTTCGTGGTCGTAGACGTGCTCCGCGCCACGACCACCATCGCCACCCTGTTCGGCGCGGGCCTACGCAGCCTGCTCGCGGTCGACAACATCGAAGTCGCCCGCCAGGCCGCCCGGGCCGAAGGCCGCCTCCTCTTCGGCGAAGTTGAGGGGCTACCACCTCCCGGGTTCGACTATGGCAATTCACCCGCCGAAGCGGCCGCCGCACCGGTTGCCGGCAGGGAAGCCGTGCTGTTCACCACGAACGGAACGGCAGCGCTCTGCGCCCTCGCTGGCCGGGGCACGGTCATCGCAGGGTCACTGGCGAACCTAGACGCCGTCGCCCTGGCCGCCGCTTCCTGCGAGGAGGTAGCCATCGTTTGCGCCGGCAACACGGGCGGGCGCCGGTTTGGCCTCGACGACTTCGCTGCGGCGGGAGTCATCGCCTCCAGGATCACCAGCCACCTGCCGGGAGCCCGCGTGGGCGATGCCGCGCACCTTGCCATGCGCTGCGCCCCGGATGCTGCCGCCCTCATCCGCGAGTCGGCCCACGCTCGGGCCACGGCCGCCCTTGGCCTCGGCGCCGACATCGACTACGCACTTCGCCTCAACACTTCCAACTCTGTCCCTGCCGTGGTGCGATCCGGCCCCGGATGGGCCCTGCTCGAAGACGCGAGTCCCGGCTAGGAGCGCTCCCGCCAGCGGCGCTCAAGCTCCGCGACCACGGCGGGGGCAGGATCGCGCCCGCCATAGCGCGCCTCTTCGAAGGCGAATGTAATCTCGTCAGTCACGCCCGAGTGGAAAGTCGAGGCGAGGGTGGGCGCGAACTCCTCAGGCGTTTCGTATGGGTTCCGATGCGCGCCGCGGCGGTCAGCGTCATCCAGGACTTCCCGGTAGAGGCGCACAACACCGCTCCCGTGAACGGCGACACCACCGGCAGACCCCTTTCGGAATGGCCAGCGGAAGAGGCCGTCGCGCTCGAGTCCTGCGGCCGCGTCCTCCGCCGGACCGCTCGCCGTGCGGCGACGGTACTTGCGGCGCAGCAGCGCGACCAGGGCAATCAGTCCCAGGAGGATGCCCAGGGCCACGAGCAGCAACAGGGCGCGAAGCCCGTAGGTGACGATCGTTTCGAGGAGGCTGTCACCGCTGGTTTTCTCATTCGTGGGCAGAGCGAGCCTTTCGGGGAGCTTCCGCTCCGTATCGAGCTTCCCCTCGCCAATGAGAGCGTTGGCCACAAGCGCAAAGACCCAGGCAAACGGGACCAGGAAGATCGTGAGCACGATCCGGACGACGAACCAGACCGCGGCTCCGACCGCATCGCCGAAAATGCCGAACACGAGGCCAAAGATGGCGACGCACGCAGCCACTCCCCCGGCGACGCCCGCAAGGAGGGCGGCGGTGATGCCACCCGCGCGCAGTTCACCGAAGGTGGTTCCGCTCTGGGCAAGCTGGGCGCACACAAGCGCGAGCACGGCGGTTGCGTAGAATGCGGCCCCGCCACGTCCCACTTCACCCGCGTTGCCGGTGAGTGCCCCCACAACCATAAGCACCGTGACGGCGGCGAAGGGAACGCCAATCGTCCGGGGCAGCGTCTCCAGCTCCATCTCGTCGGCGGCGCGGAGCCATGAGCGCACCCAAACCGCCGTGAGCAGAACGGCGGCGAGCGCGGCAGCCGAGCCGTCCGTCGCTACCGATTCCGAGTCGGAGAGGAAGTCGCCGATCCAGCCGAAGTCCCACAGGGCGAAGTCGCCGGCGAACTCGATGCGAAGCGTCCCGTAGATCATCACGAAGGCCAGCGCGAGCGTCGCAACCAGCCCGTGCGCGGGACGCAGGTTGAAGTTGGCAGGCACGCGCGGCCACCCGTAGGCCACCAGCGCCACCACCACCAGCGCGAAGGCGCTCACCGAGTGCTGGCCCTCGCTGTAGCCCGCGGCGATGAGCTCACTGCCGGTGTAGACCGCGAGCGCCTCGGCGGCGACCGCGGCGATGACCGCGATGGCGCCGATCACAGGAGCACCTCAGCTCGTTCGAAGGCGCGTCCGACATGGACAACAGGCACGCTGCCGAGCAGAGCGGTATCGACGCGGCCGGACGTCGCCAAAACGTGCACGCGGTGCCCCTCGTCGTGCAGGCGGGTAACGACCGCGGCAAGCCGGGCGGGCATGAGCGAGGCCACGACGACGACCGTCGACCCGGCCGCGAGGCGCCCCGCTTCCCTCTTGATCGTCCCCGCGAGGTCGCCGGTGGTTAGCGGCTGCACCACAGCCAGCGCTTCGAGGATGCGTGTGAGCTGCTCGCGCGACCGCGACGGGGCCAGGCGGATGGGCCGGTCGGCATCCGGGTAGGCGCCGTTGGCGAGGAGGCCGATGGAGAACCTCTCCCCGGCAGCCCACACCGCCACGGACGCCGCCACCGAGACGGCCCGTTCAAGCTCGTCCTTGAGGTAGCCCTCCCAGGAGTGCTCCATCGTATCGATGTTTAGCATTATGTAGAGTTGTTGTGTTGCCGACGGGTCGTAGACCCTCGATTGGAGGTCACCGCGGCGCGCCGTGGCCTTCCAGTCGATGCGCCGCATGGGGTCACCGGGGCGGTAATCGCGCAGCCCGGCGATGCGGAGCGGGTCTTCGTAGAGGCGGTTGCGCCCCTTGCGCTCGCCAAACGGGCGGTTGGCGGGCAGGCCAAGCTCCTGCAGCGAAAAGACGCGCGGGAAGACCGTGACGTGGTCTTCGGAGTCATCCTCAAGAGTGCGGGGGAAGAGGCCAAGCAGGTCGGCCGAGCGGATGGTGGCCGGGCCAATGCTGTGATAGCCGCGTTCGGACGGGCGCAGGGTGAACTTCCAGTTGCGCCGTTCCCACCAACCCAGGGCGCCGCGCTTCACAATCCAGCTCCGGCCCGGCACGACCGCCGCGGCGAGGCTCTCCCCCTCCGCCTCCACGACGTCAGCCACACCCAGCCGCCATTCGAACCACGGAAGCGGCAACCACTTCCTGTTTTCGAGGTCAACGTCGAGGGCAACGCTTTCGCCGATGAAGGCGCGGTGTTCGCCAAGCGTTCGCCGAAGCTGCACGCCTTCGAAGAGGCGGCGGCCCCAGTACCGGCCCACCCCGCCAACGATGATGACAACAAACCCGGTGCCCGAGATGGCCAGTTCGGCCGCTGCGAACCCGGCGAGGACGAGCAGCCCGCCTATGAGCAGCCACGCATCGCGGAACGGCACGGCTCAGGCCTCCACGGGAACGGGGACCCTTTGCAGAACGTCGGCGACCAGATCCTCGGCGTCGCGGCCGCGGAGGCGCGCCTGGGTCGAAAGAATCACGCGGTGCGGCAGGACGTGCGGCGCCATGGCCTTCACGTCGTCGGGCAGCACATAGTCGCGGCCCGAGACTGCGGCCAGGGCGCGCGCCGTGCGGAAAAGCGCCAGGCTCGCGCGGGGGCTCGCGCCAAGCTCGAAGGCGGCATCCTTCCTGGTCTCCTGGACGATGCGGACGGCGTAGCGGCGGATCGACGGGTCGACGTGCAAACGGTTGAGCGCGGCCGCGAGACGCATCAGCTCGCCCGGTTCGACGACGGGCTGGACGGCGTCGAGCGGGCTCGCAGATTCGAGCCGGGCGAGGATCTCGTCCTCGCCATCCTCGTCGGGATAGCCGAGCTTGAGCCGCACGAGGAAGCGGTCGAGCTGCGCTTCGGGTAGCGGGAAGGTTCCTTCCAGCTCGACCGGGTTCTGTGTCGCCATCACAAGGAATGGGCGCGGGAGCTGGCTTGTGACCCCCTCCACCGTGAGCTGGCGCTCTTCCATCGCTTCGAGAAGGGCCGACTGCGTGCGCGGCGTCGCGCGGTTTATCTCATCGGCGAGAATGACCTGGGCAAAGAGCGGCCCTTCCCTGAACTGGAACTCGCCGAGCTTCTGGTTGTAGAAGTTGATGCCCGTGATATCGGAGGGCATCAGGTCGGGTGTGAACTGGATGCGCCGGAAGGTGCAATCGAGCGAGCGGGCAATGGCCTTGGCCATGGTCGTCTTGCCCACGCCTGGCACGTCTTCGAGCAGGATGTGACCTTCGCAAAGGATCGCAACCAGCGCGAGGCGAACCACTTCGGACTTGCCGACGATGACGCCCTCGACGCTGGCATGCAGCCGCTCGGCCACGGCCTGGATCGTGGCGACGTCGGCGGGGGAAAGCCGGCCCTCTGACTGACTCATTGCACCTGCCCTTCTGCCGCCGATGGTACGCGGCGCAGGCGAGCGGCGCGACCTGCGCCCGGGACGTTAGGCGGCCCTGGGATAGACTCGCAGGGTGGCGACGGTCACCCGCATCCGGCTTGCATACAACAGCGCCTACTTCATCGACGATGGCGGGTCTCGCGTCCTGGTCGACACCGGCCCCGACTACCGCGGGGCCGCGGAGACAATCGAGATCACCCTCGGCGGACGGCTCCCAGACCTGGTGGTGGCGACCCACGGCCACCTCGACCACGCGGGGCTCGGCCGCCGCTGGCGCGAGCGCGGGATTCCTGTCGCCGTTGGCGCGGGCGACCGCCATTTGGTGAGCCGTCCCGCCCTGTCGGCGCCAGGGGAGCTCCAGGCGTTCGCGCGCTACATCGAAGAGAGTGGCGCGCCCCTGGAGTTGAAGGCTGAGATGCTGGCGGGCATCGAACAGCGACGCGAATGGGCCGCGCGCGCCGCCGGCGAAGCCCCACACCCTCCCGCGCCGCCCGACCGGCGCTGGCCCAGCGGGCTTCGCTACCGGCCCTTCGAACCATCGACCTGGATTGACGCGAACGGGCCGCCGGGGGAGTTGCCCGCGGTCACGGCGCTGCTATCGCCCGGGCACACGCCGGGGAACCTGGTTCTGACGGTCCCGTCCGAGGGTTGGCTCTTTTCAGGCGACCAGTTGCTGCCGGAAATTACGCCTACGCCCGCCATCCAGGCCCAGCCTGATAGCGATCAAGGAGGCGACTGGCGCTACCACAGCCTGCCGCATTTCGTTGCATCGCTGCGGGCGCTCGGGTCGATGGAGTTTTCGCGCTGCTTCCCGGGCCACGGCGAGCCGTTCGATGACGTCGCCAATGTGATCCGGCTGAACCTGGAACAGGTGGAACAGCGGACAGAACGGGTGCTCGCCGAGCTGCGCGAGTCCGGCCCGGCGACTTTGTTCGATCTTTGCGAACGCCTTTACCCGCGGGCGGCCCAGCGGCGGCCATGGCAGATCATCGCCACGGTGCAGGGGCACCTGGACCTGCTGGAGAGCGAAGGGCGGGTCGTGCTGACGGACCACCGCTACGAGGCTACCGGCTAATGGACGAAGCGCCCGTTGAGCTTTATTGGATGCCTGTTGGGGCCGGTACCTCGCGCTTCCAACAGGCCAGCCTGCGCCTCTGGGAAGCGTTGGAGGCCGCGCGGGCCCGGCGCCCACGGACCAACCTTTACCACTCCGCGCTCAAGCTCCGAACAGATGGAAAGACGCGCACCCTCGAACTGATGCCGGCCTTTGTGCGCGTCCCGGCGCCACCGCTGCGCACGGGGCCCGTGGGCCTCGGCGTTGCGGGGCGTACCCGGCTATTCCGTTATCAGCTTGTTTGCCTCGAAGTCGATTCGCTTCCCGACGAGGAGTGGGCCACGGATAGCCCCCAGGTGCTGTCGACCGACGAGGGGCTGGCAAGTCGAATCCTTCAGCTCGCCCCGCAGACGCCAGCGCACACGTGGGGACGCCGCGTGCGAGGCACGAGTGAGATGTGGACTTCGGACTCCGTCGTTTCGTGGCTCCTGGTCCGATCGGGCGTAGACATCGCGGCCATCCGAATCCCCGAGGGCGGCCGGGCGCCCGGCTGGAATGCCGGCATCGAACTTGCGGCCCGGCAGCCGCCGGCCTGAACGTGGCACGCGCTGAAAGCCCTCGCGAGTGAGCGCTCTACGCGGCCTTCGCCAGCCGGTTCGAACGGGAGACACTGGCCGGAATGAGCCGCCCGGGCTCAATCCAGAGCACCAACTGCTCGCGGTGGTGGACGACGCCGGCGAGATAGCCCAGTTCCCCTGCCCGTCCGGGCACTTCCACCGGCTGGACAGACGATGCTTCGATGGAGGCGACCTCATCGACCTCATCGACCGGGAGGGCAACGCAGCCTTCGGCCAGCCGCACGAGCACGAGGCGCGACTCAGGCCCGGGCGTGCGCCGGCCCGCGCCAAAGCGGCCATGCAAATCGAAGACAGGCACAACCTTGCCGCGGACATCGATAACACCGAGAACGCCGCGTGACGACCGCGGCAGCGGCGTAATCGGAAGGTCGAGGAGAATCTCATCGACGGAGTCGATGCCGATCCCGCAGCGGGTCGAACCAACCCTGAAGATGACCAG
>CAYYYI010000063.1:0-14465 GCA_964475735.1 uncultured Anaerolineaceae bacterium | reverse complement strand
CGCAACGGCTACCGCTCTTTCGAGGAAGCCGCCGCCGAGGTGCGCACGGTCTACAACCACCACGCAATCGAGAGGGGGTGGGCCGATATCGGCTACACGGCCCTCATCGATCGCTTCGGCAACATATACGAAGGCCGTCACGGCCGCGGCGGCGACCCCGGCGACGGGCGCCCGCGGGAACTGCTCAGCTCCGGCGTCTCGGGAGGGCACACGAAAGAGTACGAGTATGGCAGCGCCGGCGTGGCCCTGTTGGGCGATTCCACCCTCGACAATTGGGAGATGACGCCCGAGATGTGGGAGGCCCTCGTGCGGTTCTCGATCTTCGACTGCGGGCGCAGCTTTCTGCGTCCGCTCGCCGCGGGAATACCCGAAGTTGGGGAAGGAGCCCCCGCCGTGTCGGATTTCCTGCGGACGGATGGCCAGTGGCACAGCGGCGCTCCAAACATAGGGGGGCACATCAACTTCTCCCAGACGTTCTGCCCGGGGGAGCCCGTCCTTGGACTCCTCCCTGCCCTGCGGGCTGCCGTGCACGAGGGTCTCGCGGGGACAAGCCGGACCGGCGTTCCGGCCTGGCTGAGCGCGCCCGGAAACCGCGAGGTCCTCCCCGGCGCCACAGTTGGCTGGGAGTGGGCGGCCGAACCCCCCGAAGCTGGCTGGTCCCTCGCCGGCTACGAATACGCCATCGAAGGCTGGTACAAGCCGGCTGACTCGGACGACGTGGAATACTTGAGCGGCTACACCCCTGAGCACCAGCCCGAGCTGGCCTTCAACGCTGTGGGCCCGGAGGTCACCTCCGTCTCCTTCGTGCCCACGCGCCCCGGGCAGTACACGCTTCACGTTCGCGCGCTGCTGACCGGTCTCCGGGGCCTTCGCCGCGCCGCCTTCGAAGGCCGCAGCACCGTCCTCGTAGCAGCGCCACCCGGAGAGCAGCTGCGTCAGTGACCGAGCACATCGGTCACCGAGCCGATGCTGTATCCCCGGGAGCGCAGGCCGTCGATCATCGCCTGGAGCGCTGGCCCGTCCTCGGACTGCGCTCCCACATGGAAGAGGTAGATGGCCCCCGGCTCGGCCCGCGAGAGGCAGCGGTCAGCGATCTCCGCCGCCGTCAGCCCGGTCCAGCCCAGTGAATCCACCGTCCACATGAGGCTGTAGTAGTAGCCGTTCGCGGCCAGGTCCGCGTTCACCGAGGCGTCGTACGCGCCGTAGGGCGGCCGGAAGTACGGCCGCGTCCCGATGCCGGTGATCGCCGCGATCAGGTCGTCCGTTGTCCGCAATTGCTCGCGGCGGCTCTCGCTCGAAATGGTGGTGAAGTCGGGGTGCGAGTTCGAATGGTTGATGAGGTGATGTCCTTCCGCGGCGATCCGGCGCAGCATCTCCGGGTTGTTCGTCGCCCACGCTCCCGTCATGCCGAAACTCGCCCGGATGCCGTTCGCCGCCAGCGTGTCCAGGATCTGGGCCGTGTACCCCACATCCGAGCCCGCATCGAAGGAAAACGCCACCAGCATGCGGCTGGCATCGCCCAGTCGCACCACAGCTGCCGCTGATGGCGGCGCCGGGGACGGCGGCGCGGGCCCGTGTGGAAGCACCTTGAGCACCTGCCCCTGTGCGATCGCGTTGGGGTTGGCCAGCGAATTGAGCGCCACGAGCGCTGTGGACGTGGTCCCGAACCGCAGCGCGATCGCGTAGAGGTTGTCGCCCGCCTGCACCGTATACTGGACCCCGGGCGGGTGCGTTCCATCCCGCGCCAGGCCGGGCAGCACGATGCTCTGCGCGGGCTGCGCCGCAGGCTCGGATCGCGAGGACTGGCCGGCCGCGCCAACACAGGCCAGTCCCGCAACCGCACTGGCTGCAAGGCCTCCCAGTACCATTCTGCGCCACATGTTGGCGATGCTAACCCGTCCACGTCGTCGGCGCTGCATGCATCGGTGCCCCGGCTCCCGGTCCTCCCGTGGTAGGTGCTGTTGCCTTGAGCCTGTAACTGCTGGCGTTGAACGGTGGGCCACAGCAGGGCTATGCTGCCTGCGATCCCGAAGAGGACGGAAACTATGCTTTCTCGCAAGTGGCTTGTTCTTGTCGCCCTGCTTGGCGCGCTCACACTGGGCGCCGCGTGTGGGGGAGATGACGACTCAGACGATGCCCCCACCAGGGAATCTACGCGCAGATCACGCACGACGCCTTCTCCCGAAGCTACGGAAGTGAAGGACCTCACCCCTCAGCAGATCGTTGAGAAGCTCCAGTACTCCGTCATCAACATCAACACCACCTCGCCGGAAGGCAGCGGTGGCGGCAGCGGCTTCGTCTGGGAAGATGGTCAGCACGTCCTCACCAACGCCCATGTCGTCATCGGTGCAGCCTCGATCAAGGTGGTTGATCCGAAAGACAAGAAGGAGCTCTCGGCCACGGTCGTCGCCATGAGCCCCTGCGATGACGTCGCCTTGCTCGAGATCGAAAGGGCGAACTTCCAGCCCGCCCCCATCGGTGACAGCAACAATCTCCAGCCGGGCGAGGAGGTCGTCGCCCTTGGCTATCCGTCCACGGCTGGCGACTGGCAGGGGCAGAAGCTCACCGTCACCCGCGGAATCGTCAGCAAGCTTCACGACAAGTGGAACGGACGCGAAGACCTGATCCAGACCGACGCGGCCATCAACCCCGGCAACAGCGGCGGTCCGCTCGTCAACATGCGCGGCGAGGTCGTGGGCATGAACACCCTGACGCAGACCAACAAGCAGGCTGTGAACTGGGCGATATCGATGGACGAGGCCAAGTTCGTCGCTGACAAGCTCAAGAGCGGAAAGAACATCAACTACCTGGGCGTGAAGCTCACGGAGAACTACCGCGGCCTCGCCCAGGAGCTCGGGATAAAGCTTGCCTATATCGATGGCATCGTTGTCCTTGGCGTGGACCAGGGCAGCCCGGCTCATAAGGCGGGCATGGGCTACTCCGACCTCATCTACACCATTGACCATACGGCCGTGGCCTCAGTTGGCGAGATCTGCGACATCCTCCGCTCAAAGAAGCCCGGCCAGCAGATCCGCGTTGATTTCACCCGTACCTACACCGACGGCTCCTACAAGGACTTCTATTCCGAGGTGACCCTGGAGTAGGCGAATCCCGTGAAGGCGGTGGCCGCCGGTTACGGAGTGGGCAAGAAAAGCTGGTACTTGCCGGCTGTCTGCTTGCCGCCCGCAAGGGGGGCGTCGATTGACACCGTGATGGCCCCGGCGCCGCTGCCGATGGTGTTTTTCACCGCCGCCACCAGCGTCACGTTGCGCCCCTGCCCGCTGGAAACCACCACCTCGGAGCGACCTCCAAGCGTGGCCAACGGCGAAAACGCCTGCCCGGCGGCCGACACTACCGCCGTGCGCAGATTCACCTGCCCGAATTCGCGCGACGAGTTCGTGATCCACAGGTCAATGAGCACGGCGTGCGTCATCCCTTCGCGCTCCGCCTTCGAAATCATGTTCGCAAGCGCCACAGCTTCCCGCCCCCCGGTAGCCATGAGAATGCACTTGAAGTACTCGATCGGGTAGACCGCCGCCCGCGTGGCCCGCACCGAAACGCCGGCGAGCACCTGCTCCACCGCCAGCGCCGTCGACGTTTCCTGGATGGCGCCGCACTGCGTGGGCTCGCGCGCCAGGTCCGCTTCGGCTGTTGGCTCCGTCCCTGGTGTCGACCGGGCCCCGGCGACTTCGCTCGTGGCGCTGACCGCGGATTCTGTGTTCGTGGTGGCTGCCGTGCTCGAACCCTGGGGTGTGGCGGCCCGTGTCGCCTGTTGCGATGGTGGGGATGTTGGCGTGGCCGCCGCGGCGGTCGCGCTCGGCTGCGCCGCGACGAGGGCCTCTCCGTCATCGGCTGGCTGCCGGGCTTTCGATCCCCCGCCCGGCTGTAGCCCAAAGGCCAGGCCTAGCATCCCCACGACCACCAGCCCCGGCAGCATGAACTGTGGCTTCTTGAGCCAATCGGTCAGCCCCCCCGGGCGCGGCGAGCGCCGCGAGCCCAAACCGTCGCGGTTCTCCATTCCACCATCGTGGCCCCCGCCACCCCCGCGAACGATCCCGGAGATCCCCTATCTGCTCCTGCCCTCGCCCCCATTGCAGCGGTCAGCGCCCGCCGTCACCCCGCTCGTCTCTCGTCTCTCGTCCGCCGTCTACCGTCTATCTTCCTCGCCACTGGGGCGCGCGCTTCTCGCGGAACGCTGCCGGGCCTTCGCGCGCGTCCTCGGTCGCTCCCGCGACGCGGCGCATCGTTTCGCCAAAGCGGATCGCCTCCACGAACGGCATCTGCTGGCCGCGCCACGCCACTTCCTTCGTCGCCCGGATGGCGAGCGGCGCCGGCTTCAGTAGCCGCTCCGCCAGCGCGCGCGCCTCGGCCATCAGTATGTCGTGGGGCACAACCTTCCACACCAGCCCCATCTCCTTCGCCCGCTGCGCGTCTACCCTGTCGCCGATGAGCAGCAGTTCCATCGCGTTCTGCCAGCCGACTCGCCCCGGCATCCGCACCGCCCCCTGGATGGTCGGCACCCCAATTTGCACCTCGGGGAAGCCAAACTCCGCCTTCTCGCTCGCGATCACAAAGTCGCACGCGGCCACCAGCGTGAGGGCGAACCCGAGGCAGTAGCCGTTCACGGCGGCGATGACGGGCTTCCACACCTCCATCCCGCTCTCGAGGGAGGAGTAGCTCGGCACCTCCCAGAAGGTGCCCTTCGTCTGCGCCGCGGGGTCGCGCAGGTCTGCCCCCGCGCTGAACGCCCGCCCCGCTCCTGTGACGATGGCCACGTACGCCTCTTCGTCCGCGCGGAACTGCTCCCACGCCGCGTTCAGATCGGCCCGCAACTCCGTGTTGATGGCGTTGAGCGCCTCGGGCCGGTTGTAGGTGATGGTGGCGATACGCCCCTCGCGTTCGTAGAGCACTGTTCCGGGCATGGCACACTCCGTTTCTCGTGTGTGGCGAAGTCTAACCAATCGCGCGTGCCTTTGGCCGCATTGACCTCCGTCGCACGCCGGGCGTAAAAGGAAACACTCCCATTGGCGGTGCGCCATGCCCCGGGTCAGCCCCGAATACCGCCAGGTTCAGTGCGACGTCATCCTCGATGCCGCCGAGTCCTGCCTTGCCCGCCGCGGCATGGCTGCGACCCGCATCGAAGACATCGCCGCCGAGGCCGCGTTTAGCGTGGGCGCCGTCTACCGCTACTTCGCCTCCAAGGACGCCATCATCGCCGCCCTCGGCGAACGCCACCGCGAGCGCGACCGGGCCGCCATGGCCGAGCTTCAGTCCGCCGGGCTGCCCCTCCGCGAGCGGATTCTCGAGAGTCTCCGCTACTTCCTTGCCCGCCCCGCCGACAGGGTCGCCATCGACGCCCTCCATCCCATCGACGGGAGCCGCGACCGCCGCACGCACGACCAGTGGGTCAGCCTGGTCGCCGAGAGCTACCGCGTGGCGCAGGCCGAAGGCCTGGTCCGCGACGATGTTCCCCCGGAGCACGTCGCCCGTCACATCCTGCTCTCGTGCGAAGGCCTCGCCGCCCTTTCCGGCGTGGAAGAGCTCGCCGACGCCGATGACCTCCTCGAATCCCTCGCTACCGTGCTCGCCGACGGCCTCGCGCCGCAGCGCGCGAGCAGCCTGCGCCATCGACGCCCCATCGGAGCGGGAGAGGACGCGCCATCCGCCTGACCGGCGCCCGGGGAACAACGGAATCCGCTCAAGGCGCCAGTGGCCAACCGCCATGCGGGGTTTGCCACGCATGCGGATAGTTTCGGTAGCCTGCATGTTCGCGGGCCTTCCCCTATGCCGGGGCCGTCTTGTTCATGGAAGCATTGGACCCGGCGCCGGCCCCTTCACCCGCGTGAACGGCCGGCAGCAGCATCCCGTCGCTACCGGTCCTTGCATTCTGGGGAGGCCACCAATGGAAACGAAGCTCACAGCCCGCCTCAAGGTCGATCAGCACGACCAGGCCCTCAGGCTCAAGTGGATCGGCATCTCCGCCGAGGACATCCAGCTCATCCGCGAGGCGGGCGCCCGCGTCCGCTCCGAGGCCGGGCGCATCATCAGCGACTTTTACGAGCACTGCGCCACCTTCGCGGAGTGGCGGGAGAAGATCGAGGGAGCGGGCTCGAACCGCTCCCGTCTCGAACCCGCCTGGACCGCCTACCTGGTGGATATATTCGACGCCCGTTTCACCGAGGACTACTTCAACCACCGGCTCCAGGTCGGCGCGACTCACGCCAGGCTCCATATCGAGCCGCGCTGGAACGTTGGCGCCTATGGAACGTGGGCGAACCTGCTCTTCCCCCTCCTCGCCCGCCATCTCAAGGGCGAAAAGCTCGCCCAGACCATCGCCGCCTTCACCAAGGTCTTCCTCCTCGATATCTCGTTGGCGGTTGAGACATTCATCAGCGAGGGCGTTCTCGAAAAGCTCGTCGATATCCACGACACCCTGGGAGAACCGCTCCAGAACCTGCGCTCAGGCGTCGACCGCGTCGATTCCGCCACGCGCGAAATCGCCAGCAGCGCCTCCCAGATGGCTTATGGCGCATCCACGCAGACTGCCACCATGTCGAACTTCAGCGCCGAAGTGCAGGAGCTCGGCGCCGCCAGCGCCGATGTCGCCCGAGCCGCCGCCGGTCAACTGGAGGCCATGGAATCCGCCGTCGCGGCCGCGACCGAAGTGAGCGACGCCCTCGCCCGTGTGGGGGCGGCCTCGCTGGCGGCCGCCGAGCGTGGAGATGCCTCTGTCGCACAGGCCCGCGAAGGAACCGCCGCCGTCCAGCACACGATCGATGCCATGCAGGTCATCCGGGCGACTGTCCTTCAGACGGCAGCCGAGGTGGAGCAGCTCGGTAGCCAGGGCTCGCAGATCGGCGCCATCGTCCAGGTCATCGATGACATTGCCGCGCAGACGAACCTGCTCGCACTCAACGCCGCCATCGAAGCTGCCCGTGCCGGTGAGCAGGGCCGCGGCTTCGCCGTCGTCGCCGAAAACGTCCGCACGCTCGCCGAGCGCACCGCCGTCGCCACCAAGGAGATTGCTGCGCTAATCGCCGGCGTCCAGAGCGGAACGGCCCGCGCCGTCCAGGCCATGGAGCAAAGTGTCGATGATGTGGAGGCAGGGGCGAAGCGGGCCGAGGCCGGTGGCGAGGCCATTGAGCGCATCGTCGAAAGCGTTGGCCTCGTAACGGCCGAAATCCGCCAGATAACCGCCGCCTCCTCGTCTGTCGAAGCTTCGGCCGATCACCTCGCGCGCGTTGTCACGAGGGTCACCGAACTGGCTCGCGAGTCGGCCGGGCTCGCCGAAGCCATGAACGAGTCTATAGGCCGCGTTCGCACTTCCGTCACCGGCTCCATCGCGCTCGTCGAAGAAACCGCTGGCGCCAGCCAGCAGGTCTCCGCAAGCGTCGAGGAGGTCTCCGCACAGATGTCCGAGATGTCGCGCGAGGCCGGTACCCTCGCCAGCAGCACCTCGGAACTCGCCGAGTTCATCGCCCGCTTTGGCGTGCTCGCACACAACTCCGAAGGCGAAACCTTCGTTCGCGGCCGGGCCGCCTGAAACTCGCCTCCATTTGCCCGCCCATCTTGACGTTTGCTCCGAAATTTCTTAGCCTCGCGCTAAATTACGAGCCGGCTCAGCCCCGGACACAGGAGCAACTTCATGGCAGACCGCATCGCAATCGCCCGCACGTACATGGAGGCGCAGGCCGCCGGCAAGATCGAGGACGCCGTAGCCCTCCTCGCCGACGACGTTGTCATGTCCAACCCCATGACGGGCACCACCACCGGCAAGGCCGCCGCCGAAGCCGGCATGCGCAACCGTCCGGCAGGCGGCGGCGCCGGCAACATCACCTGGCGCGAGCCTGTGGAAGCCGATGGCGCGGTCAAGATCGTTGGCGATGGCAGCCCCTTCGGCCCCATCCGCATCCTCGTCTCGTTCAACGACAAGGATCAGATCGCGAAGGTGGACGTCGGCCTCGGCTCCTGACGGCTAGCCCGCAGGCCGGGCAGGCAGCTACTTCTGCCGGCCGATTTCTGGGGCGAAGGCCTTGAACGGCAGCGGCTGGGCCGTGCCCGTCGGCGTCGCTGACGGCGTGGCAGTGGGGGTCTTTGTTGGAGTTGTCGTGGGCGTGGGCGTGTTCTCCACGAGCGCCATGATGGTGCACTTCATCACTCGGCACCCCTCCATGATGTCGTCCAACAACTCGCTGTCGATCCGCGCCCCGCGGTTATACGACTTCCCCCCCGTGGTGTGCACGCCGACGATGAGTCCCATAATCTCCGGGTCTGCCGTACTCGCCGAGAAGATCGCCGATCCACTCTGTCCCGGGTAGGTGTCGATCACGTGGTAGAGGTCGTAGGGCCCCACCTCAAGGAATGCATCCTTGATGCCGCCCCACATTGTCCACTCCTCTTCGCCTTCCTTGTCGCCGGGGTACCCAACAATTGCGGGTTCGAAGTCCGGCCTTGTAAGCGTCTCCGTCGTGAGCTGCGCTACCTGCAGCCAGCCCACCATGTCTCCCAATTCGCTCGTGCCGAGCTTCACGACACCCCAGTCCCAGAGGTTGTTGCCACCGCTCTCGATGTAGGCGTCAGGGACCCACCAGTTGACCGCCCATTTGTAGCCGAATGGCTCGTAGCTGCCATCCTTGCCCGGGACCACGGCGATGTCCCCGGTCCAGGTTTCGGTGTCAGAATTCCAGAGGCAGTGCGCGGCGGTCAGGATTGTATCCGGGCCGATGAACGTCCCCGTGCAGTGGCCCATTAGCTCTTCGTCTGCGTCGTAAAGGCCCAGCCAGGCTATCGCGCGCCACGGGTATGCGGTCGTGTCCCCGATCTGCACCCTGTCGTCGGTGTCAATGATGGCTGCGCCGGTGACCTGGCCCGCCGGCGCAGGGCGTTCTGAGACCCCCGCCTCCCGCGCCGGGAACGTGTCGCCGGCCGAGAACATGTGGCCACGGCCACGCTCATCGGCCGAGGCCCCGCCCCCGGGCGGCGCCCCAACCAGGAGCGCCAAACCCAGCAGCGCCAACGCCACCGGTGCAAGACGGCGCAAGGACACAGGCATCACAAGCCCCCGGCATCGCAAGTCATGCCGCCGGGGTTCCCCGGTGGCGGCTACTTCGAATATTCGGCTGCCGGGGCGCGGAGTGTTAGGCCCCTACCAGCAGCATGCCGCCGCTGGCGGGGGCCGGTTGTCAGTGGCTCAGGCCGCCCTGACCAATTCTGCGTCGATCGAAAGCTTGATCTGGTCCCCGACGAGCACACCGCCGGCTGCCAGCGGCGCATTGAAGGTCAGCCCCCAGTCCTTCCGGTTGAGCTTGCCCTCGGCGCTCAGCCCGATTCGCTGGGCGCCCCAGGGGTCCTCCAGCGGACCGTCGATCTCGCCCGCAAGCTCCACTTCCCGCGTCACCCCGCGAATCGTGAGGTCCCCTTCGAAACGGTAGTCGCTTCCGTTGGGAGCCACCTTCCTGAGCGTGAACACGATCTCAGGGTGGTTCTCCACGTCGAAGAAGTCGGCTGAGCGGAGGTGGTTGTCGCGTTGCTCAACGCCCGTGTCCACGCTCTTTGCGTCGATTCGCAGCGTGGCCTTCGAGTTGGCGAGGTTCGTCTCATCGATTTCCGCTTCTGCCTGCCACGAGCGGAACTGCCCGCGGACGGTGGCGACGAGCATGTGCTTGCCGCTGAAGTTAATGGTGCTGTGTGTGGGGTCGATCTGCCAGGTCATGCGCCTATCCTTGTTATGCGATATTACGAACTTACGATACATATGTGTTCTCTGTCAACCGGACCTGTGCAGGCATCCGTTCGATGCTGCCCATCGAGCTTTTCAATACATACCTGGCTCCCCCTTTTCGCGATTGCGCCGGCGGTGGTACAAGGGAACGGTAGGGTCGGCCTTGCTGGCCTTGCGAGCCGAATCCGCCCGCCAGCGGAACGGGGGACCCGCCACTGGGGTGAATCCGCATACGTGCGGACGGGCACACTTCCGCCCGAACCCGTCAGCTAACTCCGCAGGCATGGAAGCAACGCTCTCCACTGGAGTTGCCGTGGCTCGCCCTGCCTTCGCGCCTGCGTTTCCTGCGCCCCACTTCCCATCGCTTCACGATCTTCGCGCCAATGCTTTGGCCGGCCTCGTCGTCGGCGTCATCGCCCTGCCTCTGTCCATAGCTCTTGCCGTCGCGGTAGGTGTGCCGCCCATCATGGGTCTCTACACCGCGGTCTTTGCCGGGGCAGCGGCGGCAATCTTCGGCGGCTCTGCCTACAACATCACGGGACCGACGGCCGCCCTGGTGCCACTCCTGAGCCATGCGGTCCTTCGCTACGGGCCCCGCGCCCTGCCCATGGCCGGGCTCATGGCCGGCGCAATCCTCATCGCAATGAGCTTGCTGCGCTTCGGGCGCCTCATCCGCTATATGCCCGGCCTTGTCGTCGTGGGGTTCACAGCCGGAATCGCCCTCTCCATCGCTTTTGGGCAGGTAAACAATCTCCTTGCCGTATCCGGAACGGATCCACGCCTCGAGTACTTCCACGAGAAGACCTGGGACACCCTCACGCACTTCCGCACGATTGGCTTCGCGACGCCGCTTGTGGGCGCCGCTTCCCTGGCCATCCTGCTGGGCTGGCCCAGGATCCCTCGCATGGGCCGCATCCCCGCTACTCTCATCGCGGTCGTCTCCGTCACTGCTGTCACGTGGGGCTTCGGCCTCGATACTCCTACCATCGCCAGCCGCTACGGCGACCTTCCCCCCGAGGCGCCAACCCCGTCGCTTGGTTTCTTCGACCTTCACCTGGCCTGGGACCTGCTGCCGGTCGCCCTCGCCATCGCCGTTCTCGGCGCCGTCGAATCGCTCCTCAGCGCCGTTGTCGCCGATGGCATGGCCGCGTCTCCCTTTCGCCACGACCCCGACCGCGAACTGCGTGGCCAGGGAATCGCCAACATCGTCTCGCCAATCATGGGCGGGATCCCCGCCACTGCCGCCATCGCCCGCACGGCGGCCGGCGTCCGCAACGGCGGAACCTCCCGCCTGACCGGCGTCTTCCATGCGATCACCGTGCTCGCCGCCACGCTCCTCCTGGGCGGGTTTGCCGGCCACGTGCCCATGGCCACCCTCGCCGCCATCCTGCTTGTCGTCGCGTGGAACATCGCCGAAGTCCCCGAGGTACTCAGGCTGCTTCGCCGCGCTCCTCGCGAAGACCTTATCGTCCTCACCTCAACCATTCTCATCACGCTCTTCGTCGATCTTACGTGGGCCATCGGGTTCGGCGTGTTCGCCTCCGCTGTCCTTCTCCTGTGGCGCCTGGTCGGCCTTCCCGCTGCGCAGGAGCTCCTTGCCGATGAGAGCGGCCGTATCCAGCAGGTGTCGCCCGATCTCAGCGCGCTCATCCAGTCGCGTCCCGATATCGCCTTCTTCACCGCCCAGGGGTTGTTGTCCTTCCTCAGCGCGGCCGCCTTCGAATACGAGCTGCTCGGTCACGACCGCAACCCGCTCATCCTTCGCATGAAGGACGTTCACCACATCGACTCCTCCGGCCTCATAACCCTCGAAGGGATCATCGATCACCGCCAGAAGTCCGGCGGGCGCATCATCCTCACAGCCATCCAGCCGGATGTGTACCCGGTGCTCGAACGGTTCGGCATCATCGGCCTGCTTGGCCCAGAAAACGTCTTCGAGCACACCCGCGACGCCATTCGCTCTATCGATGCGCCCCACGGCCACGAAGCTCACCCCCGGCAACAGCCGGCGCCCGCTCTCGGTGCTGCCGCTGCCGGCGGTAGTTAGCTCCGGCGTACACTGTGGGCAGTCGCACCACGGAGCGCCCGATGCCCCAGTTCTACGACCTCCACCGCGGGTCGACCATTTTTCGCACGCTTCGCATCAAGACGGCTAACCGCGTCGGCGTGCTCGCCCGCGTGCTTGCCGTTGTGGCCGAACACGGCGCCAGCCTCGGCGACATCCGCACCGTCTCCATCGCGCCCCTCAGCCGCATCCGTGACATCGATATGGGCTTCACGGACGCGGGCGAAGTTGACCGCACTGTTGACGCCATCAACGCCACCGGCGAGGCCGAGGTCCTCGAAGTCCGCGACGAAGTCCTGGAGCTCCACGTCGGCGGAAAGCTCATCGTGCAGTCGCGCTACCCCATCAAGGGCGAAGCCGACCTGGGCCGCGTCTACACCCCCGGCGTGGGCGAAGTCGCCCGCCGCATCGCCGCCGACCCGCGGCTGGCCGACCACTACACGATGAAGGCGAACACCGTCGCTATCGTCTCCGACGGCACGGCCGTCCTCGGCCTGGGCAATATCGGGCCCCTCGCCGCCATGCCGGTGCTGGAAGGCAAGGCGGCGCTCCTCTCCCAGCTCGTCGGGGTGTTCGGAATCCCCATCGTCGCGGACTCTTCCGACCCGGCCCGCATCGTCGACGCGGTAAGCCTCATCGCCCCCACCTTTGGCCTCATCCAGCTCGAAGACATCGCTGCCCCCGCCTGCTTCACCATCGAAGAGGAACTGGTGGCGCGGGGCGTGCCCGTCTTCCACGATGACCAGCATGGCACCGCCGCGGTCGTCCTCGCGGGTCTGATCACCGCCTCCCGTCTCGTGGGGCGCGACCTGCGCGACTGCGCCATCGGCGTCGTTGGCCTCGGAGCCGCGGGCAACGCCACCGCCAGGGCGCTCATGCACTACACCGGCAACCCCGTGCGCGGGGCCGACCTCAGTCCGGCCGCGGTCGAGCGCGTTGTGGCTGCTGGCGGCTCGGCTTCGGCGCTCGATGAAATCATGGCCGCCTGCGACGTCGTGGTGGCTGTCACGGGCCGCCCGGATCTCATCGCCCCCGGGATGGTGCGCCCCGGGCAGATCATCTTCGCTCTCTCCAACCCCTTCCCCGAAATCGAAGTGGGCGCCGCACTCCAGCACGGCGCTGCGCTCGCCACCGACGGCCGTGCGACCAACAACCTCCTCGCCTTCCCGGGCCTCTGCCGCGGCGGTCTCGACGCCGGCGTGGCGCGGTTCACCCCGGCCATCTTCACCGCCGTCGCCGAGGCGATTGCGGAACTGACCCCCGAGGGGCAGGTCCTGCCGCCGCCACTCGATCCGTTGGTGCACCGCGCTGTTGCGCGCGCTGTCGCTCTCCCGGCCGCCGCCCAGGGCGACGCCACCCGCGACGTCGACGAGGACTACAGGCTGGACGGCCGCGCGCCGCTATCGCGGCGCGCGGTGGTCTCGGACAATTCCCGCGAATTCAATTGCCTTCCTTTACGTACGCTGGTACTATCCCGCCGAAGTACGGGGGGTTAGAGGCGGAATGTTCGAGTTTCCAAAGTGCCGCAAGTGCGACGACGGAGATCTGGTACCGTTCTCGGATTTTGGTAGCCAGGGCGCTCCCATCCAGTTCAAGGCGTGGGTGTGCACGAACCCCGATTGCGGGTTCAACATCAAGATCCGCAACGGCGATCTCTACATCGACGAGCCCATCAACGACGGCCAGTACCACGCCGTCCGGCGGTAGGGCGCCCGCCGCGGGCTCGCACTCTTGCGCCGGGGCTGGGGCCCGGGCACGCGCGCTGCCCCATGCTGGCGATTCACCCTACTCTTTGTGATAAGCTGCACGAACAATGGTCCAGGCGAACAAGGTCTACCAGCCGCTCCCCCTCCACCTCGATACCGATGTCGAGGCCGAAGTCCAGCAGAATCTCCTCATCACCAGCGTTGACCAGGTCCTGAACTGGGCGCGGCGTTCTTCGCTCTGGCCCTGCATGTTTGGCCTTGCCTGCTGCGCCATGGAGATGATCGCCACGGCCACGCCGCGCTACGACCTTGCCCGCTTTGGCGCGGAGATCTTCCGCGCTTCGCCGCGCCAGGCCGACCTTCTCATTGTTCCGGGCACCCTCACCTGGAAGATGGCCCCCGCCGTGCGCCGCATCTGGCTTCAGATGCCCGAGCCCAAGTGGTCGATTGCCATGGGTGGGTGCGCCATCATGGGCGGGCCCTTCGCCTATGCCTATAGCGTCACCCCGGGCGTCAACACCATCCTCCCCGTCGACGTGTACGTTCCGGGCTGCCCGCCGCGCCCCGAATCCCTCCTCACCGGCCTCATGCTCCTCCAGGACAAGATCCGCCAGGACACCATCGGCAAGGGCTGGCAGCGCCGCGACGTTGAGCCCCAGTTCCACCGCTACCTGCCCGATGGCGACCCCATCCGCCAGGAGCTGGAAACCCTCTGGCCCCCGTACATCGACTACGGCAAGCCCCCGAAGGGCGACGTCTTCAAGTCGTAGCCGCAGTCCAGACCTCACGGGCGCAGCCCTCGCGCCGCTCCCCCGCGCCCATCATCTCCAAGGAGTCCCAACGTGGCGAAGGCGAACTGGTCCGACATCGAAGCCCTTGTGAAGCCGTGGTTCGACCAGGGCCTGCAGCCCGACCGCAGCGACCTGATGGACCTCGCCTTCCAGAAGGATGCCTCCGACGACGTCATCGACGC
>CAYYYI010000062.1:11168-14501 GCA_964475735.1 uncultured Anaerolineaceae bacterium | reverse complement strand
ATGGGCTTGACGTGCTGGGACCACTTCCAGCCTTGCTACACGACCAGGCGCCCGATGGCCGCCCCGCCGATGTTGACGATCTCGGTCTTCCCCTTCCCGAATGGGCGAACCTCATCGGGTGTGTTGAAGGACTTCCGTCCTGAGCTTGCCAAGGCTGACCCCCTCGACAGGATGGCAGGCAGTGTGCTCTCCGCCGATGGACACTGTCGACAAGAGACATTGCAGAGTGCAACGTTCTGGCCAAAGCGGCCCGGGCAGGGCGGCTCCTTCGTGCAGGTTTCCCCGGGGGGCTATACAGCCCCGGAAACATTGTCGTAATGTATCCGTAACATAGACGAAACATTCTGGAGGCGATGTCATGAGCGCTGCACCATCGACGATGACCCGCGAGGAACGCTTCCGCCAGGCGAGCGAACACCTGTACAACGCCCTTCGCGATGTTTTCGGGCGAAGCCTGGGCGCCGACCAACCGATAGTGCGCGCTGTGTCGGAATACGGCGCCGCCTGCCGCCGTGGCGAAGACTGGCAAACGGCCAGCGAGCATGTCCATCGCGCGCTGCGTTTCCAGCTGGGGGGCGGCTTCGGCGCCGATCAGCCGATCATTAAGGCGCTTGCGGAGTACGGGCAGGCCTGCCGCGACCTCGGCGAGGAGTTGCACAGGGCGGCGTAGCGGCGCCCCGGACCGCCTTCAGCCGGTTGTGGATTTCTTGGCGGCGCGCCGTATCGCGAACCCGGCCGCCTCAACCCGGCGCGTGAGCCCGAGTTTGCCCAGGATGTCGCTTACGTGATGCTTGACGGTCTTCTCAGAGAGGAAGAGCTGCTCGCCTATCTCCCGGTTCGTTAGCCCATCCGCGATCAGGTCGAGGATCTTCAGCTCGCGCTCGGTGAGCTGTTGGAGCAGGCGATCCTCTTCGGTCACAACGTTCCCGCGCCGGATCTGTTCGATGACCGCCGCGGAGCTCGTGGCATCGAGTATCTTTCCGCCGCGGCCGACGACACGCATCGCCTCGATTAGCTCTGCCGTCTGGACGTCCTTGAGCATGAACCCGGCGGCGCCCGCGACGATGGCGGCCATCACCGCCTTCTCGTCGGCGAACGAGGTCAGCATGAGGACGTTGGCGCCCGGGAATCCCGAGCGGATGTCGCGGCAGGCCTCGATGCCGGAAAGCCGCGGCATGCGAACGTCCATGACGATGAGCTCCGGTTTCAGGCGCAGGGCCTCCCGCACGGCTTCATCGCCATCGCGCGCCTCGGCGACGACGCTGAACTCCGGGTGGTTCCGCAGCGCAGCCTTGAGGCCGCCGCGCACCAGGTCGTGGTCGTCGGCCAGCAATACGTGGATCGTCTCAGTCATCTCGTCTCCTTGGGATGGCCACGCGCACCGTTGTACCCATGCCGGGGATGCCAAGGATGGTGAGCGTTCCCCCAAGCCGCTCGGCGCGCGTGCGCATGGTGACACTGCCAAGGCCGGTGCGGACGTGTTCCGAATCAAAGCCTGCGCCGTTGTCCTGGATGGTCATCGCCGTCTCCGCAGGGGTCTGGCGGAGGTCGATCGCGATCTTTGCCGCGTCACCGTGCCGGATGGCGTTGCTGATTGCCTCGCGGGCAATGTAGAGAAGGTCTTCGGACTCGCGAGCGCTGAGTTCCTGGAGCGCCGCGGCGGTGATGTTCACAACTGTGTCTGTCCCGGTGGGAACCATCTGGCGCAGGACAAAGGCGAGGTCGCGTCCGAGCTCTGGCTGGGCGGCCGGCGCTTCCGCTTCGAGCATTGTGATGTAGGCGCGAATATCACCGATGAGCTCGTTTATGCGCGAAACGCCCAGAGCCAACGACTCTCGCGTCGCAGGCGAGATATCGCCCCGGTTGGAGAGCGCATCCAATTCGAGGCCCAGGGCGTAGAGGGCCTGGATTGTCCCGTCGTGGAGGTCGTGCGCGATGCGTTCGCGCTCTTCGACGAGGAAGAGGCGCCCGCTGCGGTCCTGCGCCAGGGCGGTGGCGACGCTCACTGCAGCCTGGAGGGCCAGCGTCGCGATGGACATCTCATCCTGCTCCGAGAAAGGGTCTTCGCACTCTTCACGGGCAAGGTAAAGGGAACCGATCGTTCGGCCACCCGCGCGAATGGGGACACCTATGAAGCGGCATATCTCGGGGTGGCCTTCGGGCCATCCGGTGAAGGAGGGGTGTGTGTGCAGGTCTTTCAGCACGATCGGATGGTCGAGGTTCGCCAGCTCACCCAGGAGCCCGCGGCCTGTCGGACCGTTGCCGAGGCGGCGCGCCTGCGCTTCATCTATCCCCGTGTAGACGAAGCGTTCGACTGCGCCATCGTCATCGAAAGTGGAGATAGCAGCGTAGCCTGCCCCCGCGAGCTCCCGGGCGCGGGCCGCGAGCCTCTGGAGGATCTCGTTCAGATCACTTACGCCCGCCAACAGCTCTGAGGTGACGGCCATCTCGGCGAGACATCGAGCGACGACACCGTTTTCCCATTCGACGGTCTCAGCCGGGCACATAGGTCCATTCTACGTGATTGGAGACCTTGTGCATTTCAGACAGCGTTGTTGTCCCAACGGGGCTCCGCAGGTGTGGTCTAACGGGGCAGCAAGGTCGCTCCCAATGGCCATCATTGCGGAGCTGAAGGTGTGCAAGCCTTTGATCCATGGGTGCGTCGGTACATGTGATCACGTCAGACAGTGCGCTGCAGAGGGCGCTCACATCGCGGCTCGAACGATGGCAGCCGCCCGCGCCATCGGAAGATGGCGCGGATGATTCGGCGCGGCGGACGGAGATCGTCGTCACCACGGCTTCGGAGTGCGAGCCCGAGCGTTGCGAAAGGCTCGCTTCCAGGGGCGCCCTGGTGATCGTGTTGGCGGCCATTCCCCGCGCCACGGAACGGGAACGGTACTTCCGCGCCGGGGCGGCGGCCTACGTTCCGATGGCCGTGGATAGCGGGGAATTGCTGGCCGAGATCCGGCGCCTTGCTCCGCGCATCGACCGGGTCGTCGCGAGCGCGGCCCCGTGCAACGGCAGCCCGTAGGGACACGAGCCGCCGCGGGAGTGCGAACGGCTCAGCGGAGCATGCCCGCCGCTGCGCCGCCCGCAGGGAGGGAGATTGCCTCCCGCCCCAGGTTCCACCAGGTCTCATCGCCGTAGCGGAGGCGCTGGAAGAGCCACCACTCGGCGCCCCAGAGGTAGATGCGGCTCGCGCCCACGCGGCGGGCGTATTCGATGTTCTTGCGGAAGTTCGCCCCGGTGAGGTTGGCCGACGGCTTCTCCGGCGATACGAGGCGGATGTCCCCATCCACCCACGGTTCGGCCTGCATCTCGGTTATCCAGAAG
>CAYYYI010000062.1:8790-11068 GCA_964475735.1 uncultured Anaerolineaceae bacterium | reverse complement strand
GTGTGCGGCCAGCTGAGCCGGACGAAGAGGGCGAGCATCCCGGCAAGCAGCAGTAGGGCGCCCGCCGTCCCCGCGCCGAGTGCGCCCGCGCCAACCAGGAATCGTCGCCAGGGAAAGCGGGGGCCGCTTGCCGGGTCCGCGTCCTCTCGTTCGTCCATTGCTCCAAGGTTAGCGCGCGCGAGCCGCAGGGCCGAGGTGGTGCGGTTGCCGCGCCTGCACGCCGCGGCCACAATGGATGCCAAACCCCCGGAGAACGCGAGAAAGGACACAGGCATCCGCATGATTGGCACCCCCGAACAGGACGCCTTCATCGGCAAGAACCGGTGGGCCGTGGCGACAACCCTCCGCGGCGATGGGAGCCCCTCTTCTTCGGTCGTCTTCTACGCCCGCGACGGCGACGACCTTGTGTTCAGCACCACAAGGGGCCGGCTCAAGGCCAAGACGGTCGCTCGCGACCCGCGCGTTGCACTTTGCGTGCTCGACGAGGGCGCCCCGTTCGGCTTCGTGACCATTGAGGGCAGGGCCACCGTCCAGGAAGAGGGGATCGTCCCGCCGCACGTCGCCATCAACCGGGCGATGCGCGGTCAGCCCGAGTGGCAGCCGCCGGAGGGGTACGTCGAGCGCCTCGAATCGGAAGGGCGGGTAATCGTGCGTCTGCGGCCGGATCGCGTCTCGGGGGTGGTGAACCGGCAGTAGCTGCCTCTTGCCGGGGGGATGCCTCTCGGCGGTCATCGTGCGAACCTGTCCGGGGCACCAGTGGAACGGGGCGAATCTCCGCCACGCGCCCGGAGGACAATGATGAAGTTCCACGTGACCATCGACGTCGCTGCGGCGACAGGCACGCGCATGGATGCCCAGGCCGGGGGGCCGGGGCCGATCATCGGGCATATCGTGCAGCGGTTTCAGCCAAAGACGTTCTACGTCGCCCTCGACCGGAGGTCCATGTTCCTGGTCATCGACTTCCCCGGCGAGAAGGAGATGGGAGAGTTTATGGCCTACATCTCCTCCCGCTTCGACACCTACCCGGTGATGACGCCCGTGGCTGAAGGAGCGGAGTTCGGCGCGATCGCCGCGCATATCCGGGCGAACGTTCCGGGCGCGCCTTAGGAGCCGCGCTCAAGCGGGCAGGCGCCCCTGGAGCAGCGCAACGGGGATGCTGAAGCCCCACGGTTCATCGCGGATTTCGAATGCTGCCCGGCGGGCCGGCGAAGCGCTGGCGAACAGTTCCTTGAGCATGGCCACCCTGGACGGCGATGTCTGAGCGCGTGCGGTCCACGAAGCGCCGTCGAGCGCGACCGCGAGCCGCGCCACCACTTCCGCCTCGAACCGGGCCCCCGCAAGCATTCGCACCCACTCTGAGGCGCGCCAGTTGCGCACGTGCGAATCGTCGCGCAGAAGTTCGAGCGATTGCAGGAAGGTGTCGAGCGCCGGGTATTCGGGCGCGACCGTGTCGACCAGGAGGAAGCGGCCGCCCGGGCGCAGCACGCGAGCCGCTTCGCGCAGCACCGCCGCCGGATCCGCGAAGTGGTGGGCGGCATAACGGGTGACGACGAGGTCGAAGCTCGCCGCCTCGAAGGGCAGCGCGGCGGCGTCAGCTTCGCGGAAGGTGATGCTCTCGATCTTCCGTTCGTGTGCGAGGGCTGAGGCCACGCCGAGCATCTCCGGGGTGAAATCGACCGCCACCGTCTCGGCGCCGCGCGCGGCGAAGGCCATCGCCGTGTGCCCCGCGCCACAGGCAAGGTCGAGCACCCGTTCGCCACCCTGAAGGTCGGCTGTTTCGAGCATCGCCGCGAGGTCCGGCCCCGAGGCGTGGACGGCACTGGTAGCGTAGGCAGCGGCAGCGGCGCCGAACTGCTGGCGGATGGCGGCGTTTGTGGCTTCGTAACCCAAGCGTGTCTCCCCTGCGTGTTGCCGTTCCACGTTACCGCATGTGAGCAGCCGCTTGCCCGGGACGGGCGTGGCGGCGTGACAGGGAGGACCTCAGGCGAGCTCGATGGTCGCCATCAATGCGCAAGATTCCAGCCGCTCGCGGTAGTGCTCGGCCGCTTCCTTTGGGCAGACGATGACGCTTGCCTGGCCGTGGTTGTGGGCTTCGAGCATGATTTCGGCCGCCCGCTCGACTGTCAGCGAAGGCACGGAGCGAATCAGCGACCTGACGACGTAGTCCATGGAGTTGTGGTCATCGTTGTGCAGCACGACGCGGTAGGGGGGGAGCAACCGCTTCGCTGTTGCCTCGTCAAACTCTGTCGCCGGGGGTGTATGGGTTGGCGTGACCATG
>CAYYYI010000062.1:3980-8690 GCA_964475735.1 uncultured Anaerolineaceae bacterium | reverse complement strand
TTCAACGCTGGGGAAGATGGCCGCGCCCTTCGCGACCAGGTCATCCCGGACGCTGTCGACCAGCTCACGCTGCCAGGGCACGGCGGTCTCAGTCGGGCCAAGAACCACCGCCACCGGCTTCGGCGCGGCAGCGACAATGGCCGCGAGGCGGCCGCAGGCGTAACGCAGCCGCTCCTCCGCGTCGGGACGGCCGAAGAACCAGTCCTCGCCCACGTTGGCGATGGCGCACTCGTACTCGGCGCTGGCCAGCATTAGATCGAGCAGGCCGTTCGAAGAGAGCCCGCTCCCGGCGAGAATCGACTGGTCGACCGGGTTGGCGATCCAGTCCGCCAGCGCCGGGGCCTTCGCGCGCACCTGCTCGCGCACCGTTGGCGGGAGGGGGACGACTTCGAGGCCGTTCTCCTCGCAGGCGTCTGCCGACTGGACGCTGCGACCGCCGCCGCCGCCAACCACGGCGACTCTCCGGCCCGGCGTTCCCCGCAGGAGCGAGGCTCCCACCACGAGATCGATCAGCTGCTCCTGGCTGCGGGCTTCGATGGCTCCCGCCTGGCGAAGAGCAGCCGACCAGAGCTCCGCAGCGCCGGCCAGTGCGGCGGTGTGTGATGCGGCCGAGCGCGCGCCCGCCGAGGTTCGCCCGGCCTTGTGGATGATGACGGGCTTGTTCGCGGCCGCAGCCCGGAGTCCTTCGAAGAAGCCGCGCCCGTCCGGGACGCCCTCCACGTAGCCTGCGATGACGGCTGTCTCGGGGTCTTCGGCGAGGTAGGCGAGCAGGCGGCCGGGGGTGATGTCCATGCCGTTGCCGTAGTTGGCCACCTTGCCGAAGCGGAGCCCCCGTGCGTGGCCCCTGGTGATGACTTCGACCGCGTTGTTGCCGCTCTGGGAGATCATCGCGACGCCTCCCCGGTCCTGGGGCAGGTCGGGGCGGAAGGATACGCCGCCGGCCGGGTGGAAGACGCCCATGCCGTTGGGGCCAAGGATGCGGACGCCCGCCGCCTTGGCCCGGGCTTCGATTTCGCGTTCGAGCCGGGCGGCCGACTCGTCGCCGGTTTCGCTGAAGCGGCCGGTGAAGAGGTGGAGGAAGCGCACGCCGCGTGAGCGGCACTGATCGATCAGGTCGAGGACGCCCGAGGCGGGGATGCAGGAGATGACCAGGTCGACCTCGCCGGGGACGGCATCGAGGGCGGGATAGGCGCGGTACCCGGCGATCTCATCTGCCTTCGGATTGATGGGGTAGACCGGCCCGGCGAAGCCGAACTCGCGCATCGAGCGCACGTAGTCGTGGCCGGCGCTGTCGACATTCGTGGAAGCGCCCACCACGGCGATCGAGCGGGGCGCGAAGAGATGAGTGAGGTCGGGCGTTGGTGCGGGCACGAGCGGTATTGTAGAGGGCGCGGCCCTCAAGACGCTGTTCCGCGGGCCATGTACGCTTTCTTTCATGCTGCTGCAGGGAAAGACCGCTCTCATATTCGGGGTCGCCAACGACCACTCCATCGCGTGGGGAATCGCGAAGGCGTTCCATGCCGAGGGCGCGACGCTCGGCTTTTCCTACGCCGGGCCCACGCTGGAAAAGCGCGTGCGGCCGCTCGCCGAAAGCCTGGGCGCCGACTTCGTCGAGGAGTGCGACGTCGCGGACGACGCGGCCATCGAGGGAGTCTTCGCGAAGGCGAAGGAGCGCTTCGGCAAGATCGACATCCTGGTGCACGCGATCGCATTCGCGAACCGGGACGAGCTGACGGGAAGGTTTGTGGACACGAGCCGGGCGGGTTTCGCGCTGGCGCACGATATCTCGGTCTACTCGCTGGTGGCCCTCAGCCGGGCGGCGCTGCCGCTGATGACGGACGGGGGAGCGATCCTCACGCTCACCTACTACGGAGCGGAAAAGGTGGTGCCGCACTACAACGTCATGGGTGTGGCCAAGGCGGCGCTCGAGGCGAGCGTGCGCTACCTGGCCGCCGATCTCGGCGCCGACGGCGTGCGCGTCAACGCAATCAGCGCGGGGCCGATCCGAACCCTGGCCGCGAGTGGCATCGGCGGATTCCGGGACATGCAGAAGAAGTTCGCCGAACAGACCCCCCTCGGGCGGGGCGTGACCATTGACGATGTTGGCGGTACTGCCGCGTTCCTCTGCAGCGACCTCGCTTCGGCCATCACGGGCGAGGTGCTCTACGTCGACTCCGGCTACAACATCATGGGGATGCAGCTCCCAGAACCGAAGGAATGACCGGGCGCGGCTCGAACGGCGTGCGCGTCGTTGCCTATGACCGTGCCCGCCACGGCGATGGGCCCTGGCGGGTGGTTGCCGCGGTCTTCGACGAATACGGATTCCCGTTCGTTGAAAGCGATTACGACGCCGACCTGCTCCGCCCTGACATGCACTACGACGGTACGCGGGGCTGGTTCGCCGTGGCCGAGGACGCGGGCGGGCAGGTTGTTGGGTGCGTGGGGGTGACTGACGAGGGCGAAGGGCGCTTTGAGCTCCACCGGCTCTACGTGCTCGCAAGCGCCCGCCGGACGGGCGCAGGGAGCGCGCTCGTCCAGTGGGTGCTCGATATCGCCCGGTCCCGCGGAGCGCGCGAGGTGGAGCTTTTCAGCGACGTGCACTTCGAGGACGCGCACCGGCTATACCGGCGGTTCGGGTTCCGCAATCACCGCTTCCGGTACGCGCCGGATCCCTGGCAGAGCCGGGAATGGGGGTTCGTCCTCCGGTTCTGACGGGGCCACAGGAAGCGTCAGGCGGCGTCGAGCCAGGTGACCTGCTGGCGCATGAATCGCGCCCAGCGCCTCCGAATCCGGCGCCTGCGGATATCGGCGATCGTGGTCTGGATGGGCTTGCGGTTGTGGCCGTCGTAGCCCGTGCGAAGAAACGCCCGGTGCTGGGCGAGGATGTCGTCAAAGAGTGCTGAACGCATGTCCTGTCCCTCCGCCTGCTGTCAGGAAGGAGCGTAGGCGCCGACTGCGACAGGTGACGTCGCGTTAGAGCACGTCTCGCGCCATCACGTCGTCAATCGTCTCGCGGCGCACCAGGAGCCGCGCATGGCCGTCCTTCACCGCCACCACGGGGGGACGCAAGGCCATGTTGTAGTTCGAACTCATGGCGAGGTTGTACGCCCCGCTCGCTGGCAGGCCCACAAGCTCTCCGGGCTGGAAGCGCGGAACCTCCGCGTCGCGGACGAGAATGTCGCCGCTCTCGCAATACTTCCCTGCCAGCGTCACGGTTTCCTCGGGGGCAGCCAGCGGCCGGTCAACGGGCACTGCCTCGTATTTCGAGCCGTATATGGCCGGGCGAATGTTGTCGGCCATGCCGCCATCGACCGAGACGTAGGTCCGCACCCCCGGTATCTCCTTGCGCGCGCCCACGGTGTAGACAGCCACCATGCTGCGCGCGATGAGCGAGCGGCCGGGCTCGATGTGAAGCGAGGGCGCGGGCAACTGCCGCCGTTCGAGCGAGTCCCGCAGGCTGGCGGCGACGGTCTCGGCGTATTCGGCGATTGCGGGCGCGCGCTGGTCGCGCGTATAGGCGACCGCGAACCCGCCGCCCGGGCTGTACTCGCCGAACTGGAAGTTGTGCGTGTCGGCCATCTGCGCCGCGAACGAGCAGATGACCTCGCTCGCCTCGGCGTACGGTTCCATTTCGAAGATGGGCGAGCCGAGGTGCACGTGCAGGCCGCGCAGGTCGAGCCCGGGCGCAGCCATCGCCTGCTCGACGGCCTTTTCGGCGTCGCCCGTGGCGATGGCGAAACCGAACTTGCTGTCGAGCACGCCAGTGGTGGTTTTTGCGTGCGTATGCGGGTCCACGTTCGGCGACAGGCGGAGCAGAATTGGTTGGACTGCTCCGCGCTCTTGCGCGAGGCGGTTGAGGGTTTCCAGTTCGTAGAAGTTATCGACGACCACATGGCCAATGCCGCCGTCATCGAGCGCCGCGGCGAGCTCCGCTGGCAGCTTGTTGTTGCCGTGGAAGTAGATGCGCTCGGCCGGGAAGCCGGCGGCCCGGGCGACGGCGAGCTCGCCGCCGCTGACGACGTCCATCCCCAGCCCTTCTTCGGCCACGATCCGCGCCAGGCCGCGGCTGAGGAATGCCTTGGCGGCGTAGGCGACGCGCACGTTGGGCCAGCGCGCCTCGAATTCGCGGCGGAAGTCGCGGCACTGCTGGCGGAACCCGGCCTCGTCGAACACGTAGAACGGCGTGCCGAACTCGGCGGCAAGGTCGCGGAGGTCGCAGCCGCCGACGCTGAGCCTCCCGGTAGAAGAAAGCCCGGAATTGACCGGCAGGACGTGACGGTAAGGGAGGTCGTCGAGCGAAGAGCGCATGCGAACAGGTTAAGGTCGCGGCCCCTCGATTGTCAGGCGCGAGGGGCCGCCGGTGGCTCAGGTGTGTGCGAAAGCGGAGGTTCGCGTACGCTTCAAAGGCAACCGCATGGAGCGTATTCGTACCCGTCTCTCAGAATTCTTCGCCACACCCACCGGCCAGGCGGCGGGCTGGTCGGCGGTTGGCGTCCTGGGCCTGCTGTTTGCGCTGGGCGGGCTGCTCCTCTTCCTGGGCGGCGGTGACGACGGTGGCAAGAAGGAACGCGCCGGCGACGACGCTTCGCCCACAGCGGTAACGGCAACGGCGACGAATACTGCCACGCCCACCCCCAGCCCAACGGCAACGCCCACGCCCACGGAAACGCCCACGCCCACGCCTACGCCGACCGCAACGCCGATTCGCAA
>CAYYYI010000062.1:0-3880 GCA_964475735.1 uncultured Anaerolineaceae bacterium | reverse complement strand
GCGCCCGGCCCCGCCACTCGAGGAAGGCCTGAGCGCCGTCCGCCAGGCCCGCGAGCTGGTCGAACGCGCCTGGGACAGCGAGGGGGACGGAGCGGCAATGGCGCTCGACGCGCTGCGGCTCGATCCCAATTGCGCCGAAGCCTACGTGCTCCTGGGCACCGACGCGGGCGGCGAATCGGACCTGGCGTTCGTGCTCTTCTCGCTCGGGATCGTCGCGGGGACCGATGCCTTGAGCGACAGGTTCTTCCAGGAGCATGCGGGAGACTTCTTTACCTTCCTGGAGGCACGGCCGCTCCTGCGAGCGATGGAGGGTGCGGGTCTTGCGGCCATGGCCGGAGGCGCTGTGGAGCAGGCCGTATCGTTCTTCGACAGCGTTCTGCAGCTCGATCGCGGGGATCACCTCGGCGTGCGCTATCACGTCCTGGCCATCGCCATGGCGCACGACGACCGCCAGCTTGCGGAAGCCCTCTTCGCCGAATACCCGGCCGACGACGATGCGGTCTGGACCTACTGGGAGGCGCTACATGCCTTCAGGGGCCACGGCGATTGCCCGGCGGCGCGAAAAGCGCTGGGCAGGGCGCTCGATCTCAACCCCCACCTGCCCGCCTACCTGCTCGGCCGCAAGCCCCCCTCCGATCCAGACAGCGAGCCCACCCCGGGTTCCGAAGAGGAGGCAGCGGTGATGTCGTGGGAAATGATCCAGGTTTGGCGCCAGGCGCCCGATGCGAGCGCGTGGCTCGCTTCAGGTGAAGAGGCAGCGCGCTCGGGACGCCGCCAGTGGTTCATCGGCCTGGAATAGCGGCTCGTTTCAGCCGCCGACTATCCCCTCGCGCTTCTCTTCCTCGTAGAGCCGTTCCATGACGAACTCCTTCAGGAGCGTCTGGTAGCCCTTGTGGCGCCGCCGCGCCAGCGCCTTTAGCCGCGCCAGAGTCGAAGCGTCGAAGCGCACCGCCACCGGGGCGCTTCGGGGACGCGGGGGCGGGAGCATGGGGTCCTCGACAGGCCCTTCCGCCAGGAGTTCCTTGCCCAGCGAGTGGGTCGACCAGAATTCCGCCTCCTCGTCCTCGGTCGCAAAGGAGGGCACCTCGTCCCAGCTGTGTAATTCGGCTAGCTCTGGCTGCCGGGTTCGCCTGTTCTTGACGATCATCGCCTTCTCCTTGCCCTTCGCCACGCGCGCTCTTCGAGACGGGTCGGATGGCGGGAGGTCACGACGCGGATCGCCCCGGTGCGGTGGGTGTAGACAACGGCAAGCAGGCGGCCCGCCACGGTCGACCCGATGGCAACGTGGCGTTTCTCGCCGTGTTCCGTTCGCTGGAGGACCAGGAACCGGTCCGGGGAGAGCAACACTTCCTCCGCCTCTTCGGGAGAGACGCCATGGCGTTGCCAGATGTGATCTGTGTTGTGTTCATCCCAATCAAACATCGCCGCTCAATCTCCGCAAAGTATATACCATGGTAGTGACGCTTGCCTATTTCTGGCGCCGCCGCCTGTCTCTTCCACCTGCCTGACTCCGCCCGTAGCGCAACGGACCGCTCCGTCCTGCCACGGCTGCGAATGCCGAAAGCTCCTCCGCGTCGCTGCCCACGAGCGTGCGGCGCAGCTCCACAATCTGGTCGCGGAGCGCGGCCGCCTTCTCGAACTCCAGCGCCTTCGATGCCGCCTTCATTTGCGACTCCAGCTCCTTCACCAGCCGCAGGACCTCGTCCCTGGGCATCTCACCGCGCGCGTCGTAGGCCGCGGGCTCCTCGGCAACCTGCCGCACATGGTCGGTGATGTCGCGGATGGCCTTGATGATGCCCGCCGGTTCGATCCCATTCTCCCGGTTGTACTCTGCCTGGATCTTCCGGCGCCGGTACGTCTCGTCGATGGCCGTCTGCATGCTGCCGGTTACGGTGTCGGCGTACATGACGACGCGGCCTTCCGCGTGCCGCGCGGCGCGGCCGATCGTCTGGATGAGCGAGCGGTTGGAGCGCAGGTAGCCTTCTTTGTCCGCGTCCAGGATGCAGACGAGCGAGACCTCCGGCAGGTCCAGCCCCTCCCGCAGCAGGTTGATGCCAACCACCACGTCGTAGACGCCCAGCCGCAGGTCGCGCAGGATCTCCACGCGGTCCAGCGTCTCGATCTCGGAGTGGAGGTAGTGGGTCTTGATGCCCATCTCCTTGAGGTAATCCGCCAGGTCCTCCGCCATCTTCTTGGTCAGGGTCGTCACCAGCACCCGCTGGCCCCGGTCCACCACGCGGCGTATTTCAGCCATCAGGTCATCGACCTGGTTCTTCGTCGGGCGAACTTCGATCTCCGGGTCCAGCAGACCGGTCGGGCGGATGACCTGCTGAACAACCTGCGTCGAGCGCTGGATCTCGTAATCGGCCGGTGTCGCGCTGACGAACACCGCCTGGTTGATGTGCTGGTCGAACTCCTCGAAGGTGAGCGGGCGGTTGTCGAGCGCGCTCGGCAGCCGGAAGCCAAACTCGACCAGCGTCTCCTTCCGCGCCCGGTCGCCGAAGTACTGGCCCTGCACCTGCGGGAGCGTGATGTGCGACTCGTCCACGATCAGAAGCCAGTCGTCGGGGAAGTAATCGAGCAGGCACCACGGCGTGGAGCCTGGCTCGCGCCCCTGCAGGTGGCGGGAGTAGTTCTCAATGCCGGCGCAGTAGCCGGTCTCGCGCATCGACTCGATGTCGTAATGCGTCCGCTCTTCCAGCCGGGCGGCCTCCAGGATCCGGCCCTTGCTGCGCAACACTTCCAGCTGCTCCGCAAGTTCCTTCTCGATGCCCTCGACGGCGTCGAGCAGGCGGTCCTTCGTGGTGACGAAGTGCTTCGCCGGGAAGATGTCGATCTCTTCCCGCTCGGCCACGATCTCGCCGGTCAGGGGGTCCAACTCGACGATACGCTCCACCTCGTCACCGAAGAAGTCGATGCGCACCGCCAGTTCTTCGTAGCTCGGGAGGATGGTGAGCGAGTCGCCGCGCAGCCGGAACTTGCCCCGGATGACGTTCATGTCGTTGCGCTCGTACTGCATGCTCACCATGCGCCGGATGGCTTCGCCGCGGTCGAAGCGCTGGCCGCGGCGGAAGTGGAGCACGAACTGCTGATACTCGGCCGGTTCGCCCAGGCCGTAGATACAGCTCACGCTCGCCACGATTACCACGTCGCGCCGCGTGAAGAGCGAGCGGGTGGCGGCGTGGCGCAGCTTGTCGATCTCCTCGTTGATGTCTGCGTCCTTTGCGATGTAGGTGTCGCTCCGGGGGATGTACGCCTCGGGCTGGTAGTAGTCGTAGTAGCTGACGAAGTACTCGACGGCGTTCTCGGGGAAGAACTCCTTCAGCTCCGAGCAGAGCTGGGCCGCAAGCGTCTTGTTGTGCGCCAGGACGAGCGTTGGCCGTTCCGTCTGCGCGATGACGTTCGCCATCGTGAACGTCTTGCCCGACCCGGTGACTCCCAGCAGGGTCTGATAGCGGTCGCCGCGGTTCATGCCATCGACGAGCTGCTCGATTGCCTGCGGCTGGTCGCCGGTGGGCTCGAAGTCAGCCCGCAGATGGAATTCGGACCTGGCGCCGGGGGGTGCGAATGAAGGCATGCGGCCAGTGTAGCAACTGTCCGCCCGGCCGAACCTGGCAGCACGATGTCGAACTCAGGGCATCGCCAGGCAACCCGCCGCCAGAGCTCCCGGAGCCATTCGTCGAGCTCGTCGCCCGCCATCTCGAAACCCTACATCCCCCGTCAACCCGTGTGGTCGCGATGTATACTCGCGATGTAGGTGGTTCGCCATGAAGATGATTCGCAAGCAGTTCTACATCGAAGCGGCGCAGGATGCCAAGCTCAAGCGCATCGCGGCTGACGAGCGCTGCACCGAAGCCGAGGTCGTCCGCCGGGCGATCGA
>CAYYYI010000061.1:0-14708 GCA_964475735.1 uncultured Anaerolineaceae bacterium | reverse complement strand
TAGCGCCCGCGGCGGCGACCGTGGGCTACGACCGGATAGCGTGGTGAGGAGGTAGGAGATGCCAACACCGCCAAGCGCAACATGGCAAAACCCGGACACGGAGCTGTTCGAATCGGGCGACTTTATGAGGACCGGAGACTTCGAGGACAACGTGCTCGCGCCTATCTACTGGCTGGGCACACAGCACGACCACAGCGGCGACGCCGGGGACGGCGGCGCGATGGCGGTCTCGGACCCTAAGGCGGTCTGGTACTTCGGCGCGGCGGCAGGAGGTTAGGCGATGACGCTTTCAGCGAAACAGCTCGTTAACGCGGAGCTGCCCACGTCGAACGGGACGCTCTACACGGTGCCCGGTTCGACGAAGACGCGGATCTCAGAGGTGCTGTTGTGCAACTGCGCGGGAGCGGCGCGCACGGCGACGCTGCATTTCGTCGAGTCGGGAGACTCGGCGGACACAGGCGCGGGCGCGGGGGTGAACGCGTTCATGAAAACGTTCGACCTTCCCCAGGGCGTGCCCATCATCCTGCCGATGAACTCGTGGCTGGAGGCCGGGGACACCATTCAGGGGCTGGCGAGCGGTGCAGACGTGGCGATTTTCGTCAGCGGGTTTGAGGAGACGTAGGGATGAGTGTGCAGGACCTGCTCAACTACGAGGCGCTGCAGGGGGGGAAGGACACGTCGGCCATCACGGCCGACGCGAACGGGAACGTGATCGAGATCCTGAAGCACCTCATTGACACCATCGTCGGCGCGACGAACATATCCCCCAGCGCAGACGCCAGCGGCTCGCTGGCCGAACGTGTGGCGTGGTTGCAGGCCAACGGCGGTGGCGAGGGCGTAGAGCCGATAATGCTGAACTCCTTTCGATGCATACAGGATCAGGGCGAGTTCTTCACTCCCGGTTCGGCATCGGCCACCGCATGGCCTACGGCAAACAAGGGCATATTTGTCCCGCTCAGGGTGAGCCAAACTGTGACCGCGGTGAAAATGTGGGTCTACAACGGCGGGGCGGTGTCTGGCAATCTGGATATGGGTATTTACGACGAGTCGTATGCCCGGCTGGTGTCGCTTGGACCCACGGCCCAATCCGGCACTAACATTATTCAGGAGTTCGACATTGCTGACACGGTGTTGTCTCCGGGCCGGTATTACATGGCGCTGGTTTCGAGTAGTGCGTCATCTCAGGTCATGGGCCGTCTAGCGGGGATCGGTTCCGCAGACTGGAAAGCACTTGGGTTGTTTGAGCAAGCTTCTGTTGGCACCCTACCGGCGACGGCGACTCCCGCCGTGATTACCGCGAACCTGTTGCCGCTGTTTGGCATCTCCTTGAGGACGTTGGTGACATGATGGAACGATATGCTTTAGTCAATGACGTAGATGCCAAGGTCGTCCAGATTTTCGAGTGGGACGGCGACACGGGGAAATGGCAGCCGCCCAGCGGCCACAGCGCACGGCTCGCATTGAACTCTGAGTTCACACCAGCCCCTCCACCGCCCACAGACGATGAACTAATCGCCCAACAGCCGCGCAAGCAGCGGCTGGAACCAACAGCCGCCGCAGGCAAAGCGGCGCTTCGCGACCTTCTGGACGAACAGGTTCAGGAGGCGCAGGCGTGGGAGTGGTTTTCCACGAAGTGCGCGGCGGACGGGAACCTGCCAGCTGCTGCCAAGGCGGACGTGGCGGCGCTGGCCGTGGCGGAGTACACGCGGGCCAAGCGGTTGCTCGCGGCGTGGAGGGCGGCGACGTGATCGACGCGGCCGAGATCGAGATCTACATGGTCACCTGGCGGTGCTCGCCGCAAGGCGAGGCCTTCATCCTGGACTGTGACGATCGCGAGACGGCTCTGTGGGCGTCGGTTGCCTTGGCCGAACAGGGCCGCCACGACGTCCACCTCATCGGCCCCGCCACCATCGACCTGACGCCCGAGGACCACGCCCGCATAGAGCGCGTTCGCCAGCGGGTGATGGCGCGGCTGCAGGCGGAGAGCATGGAGCGCCTGGCCCTGCAGCGCGTCGAGATGGGGCGCATCCGGTCGGACGCGTTAGCAGCCATCATCGAGGCGGCCGGCCGGGGCGATGGCAAACCTACGGGCGAGGGGAGGTAACGATGCATGTCTGGAAGTGGCTTTCTCGCCATTCTGCCGATGATCGCAACGGGGCTGATCGGGGCGTTCGGCGGCTGGTTGTCGGCCTGGCTCAACCATCGGGCCCAACGCCGCCGGGAGAGCGGCGAGGTGGCGACTTCGAACGCGGAGCAGGTGTTCGCGGGGGACTGGAGGATCATCGGCTGGATGGAGCGGGAGCTGACACGGCTCCGCGCGGTAGAGGCGGAGAGCCTCCGGGACCGGGCGGAGTTGGAGCGCCTGCGCTCGCTGTTGGCACGGGTGGAGGTGTCGAACCCTCCGCCGTCATGACGTGTGCGGAGTGGGAAAAGCGCATGTCGTGGGTAGAGGATCTGCAGGCGGAGAACCGGGCCATCCGGCAGGATATCCGGCGTCGCCTGGAGGCGCTCGTGGAGCACTCCCGCCGTGCCTGAGTACCTGGATCTGCCGTGCGACGGGGTGATCACGCAGGGGTTCGGCGCCGGGCATGGCGGCGTCGATATCGCCGATACGTCCCCGGTCCCGGTCTACGCCGCGGCCGGTGGCTACGCCGAGCGCCACGTTCCGGGTGACGCCTTCGGCGATGGCTCGTTCGGGAACCACGTGACGATCGACCACGGCGACGGCTGGTACTCGCTAGTAGCCCACCTGGAGGAGTTCGCGCTCGCGGCCGACGGGTACGTCGAGCCGGGGCAGCGGCTGGGACTCATGGGTTACACGGGTTACACGGTCCCCTCGGGGCCCGGTGGGAGACACGTCCACTGGGCGATGTGCCGGAGGAAGCTTTTCCCGCGGTTCCCCGGCAACGAGGATCTGTTTGCCGACCCGCGGGACTACCTGGTAGAGGAGGCTGAGAGGATGGCTCTGTTTCAACGGCTCGAACGGTTGGAGGCAATGATCGCCGGGGGCGACGCGGGGGTGGCCGCCTGGGTGGGCGGCGGGAACATCCCGCTGGCGGACTGCCTGGGTCCGCAACCGGCGCGGGTGGCGGCGATGGTTGCCGAGTGGGACGGCATCAAGGCGCAGACCTACGGCACGAACGACCTGCTGCACCGCTGGCGCGCTGCGCTCGCGGGCGCCGGGATAACGGTGCCCTGAGGAGGAGAAAGAGATGAACCTGTCGATTGGAGTCCTGGCGCTGGCGTTCCTGTTCGTGACGGTGCAGGGGCCGCTAGAGATGCTGGCCGCGTTCCCCGATGGCGGCCTGGGGGACACGGGCTACTGGCAGGAAGTGGCCGAAGAAACGATCCGCTCCGGCGCCGACGGCGCGAACGCGGTGATAGCCACGATTGCGGGCGCGCTCGGGATCAGCATCATGCGTGCGGCGCGGAACCGGGGACGGGATCGGGTTGCCGGCGATGACAACCCGATCGTGCCTTCTACCCGATGAGACGCCTATAGGCGTCTCGGGCGGCCTCGGCCTCGCCGGCCTGGGAATACCTCATGGTCATGGTGAGCTGGGAGTGCCCCATGAGGGCGGCGACCTCCCCGAGGTCGAGCCCGGCGCGGCGGGTGTGACGTGCGAACCCGCGCCGGAACGCGTGGGGCGTGACGTGGTTGCACCCGGCGCGCGCTTCGAGGCGGCGAAGCATATAGACCAGCGCGTTAGGGGTCATGGGAACGCCGCCCCGAGACAGGAACAGCGGGCCAGGTTCGCGCCCGCGTTCGCGTAGCAGATACTCCAGGAGCGCAACCTTCGTTGACGCGTCGAACGGGACAATGCGCTCGCGTCCTCCTTTTCCCATGACGCGCAGCTCGCGGCGGTCGAGGTTGAGGTCGGCCAGGGTGAGTGCGAGTATCTCCCGGCGCCGGAGGCCGGTGGACCAGAGGACGCGGACAAGGGCGATGTTGCGGGCCTGGTGTTCGACGGTGACGCGGTTGCCCTGTTTCGTGCGCGGGCGGTCAGCGGCGGCAGTGAGCAGCCGGACCATATCCTCGGGCACGACCTGAGGGAGAATGCGCTGCTCGATATGGACGCGCGGGGCGTCACGCAGGGGGTCATCGCGGAACACGCGTCGCCGGTAGGCCCACCGGAGAAACGGCTTCACGTGCCGTAGAGTCCACTGGCGAGAAGGCGCGGGCATTCCACCTGTGCGGAGCTCAGCGAGCCAGAGGGTGATGTGATCCGACGTAAGGGCGCCGGGGTCGGCGGGAATGGCAGCCGCGCCCGTGAACCGGGCGATGGCCTGGCGGTAGTTCTGGATGGTGATCGGCGCGCAGCCGTTTTCCTCGCGGGTGGCGAGGAACAGCTGGGCGAGGCCCGCGTAGGAATGTCGCGAGCTCGAAATCGTGTTGTCTAACATGTCTGCACCTCCGAGATTGGAGAGCCGCGGGCGGTGCTTATTGTCGACTCCAGATTCAGAAAGTAGCAGGGGGGAGACTTGAACTCCCGACCTCACGATTATGAGTCGACGAAGTAGAAAACCGGGTTTAGCAACGCCTTACAGACTCGTTTGGATAGGGACGGGATCGGGCCGTTCGTAGGGGGGTCTAGAGCGTCATGGGCAGCCTCTCAACGAAATCCGGCCTGGCTGGCCGTGAGCCATTCCTGGTAGGTGAGCGCCTTCTGGCCGACCTGGCGGAGCACGGTAAACGTGGTGCTCGACTGGTACCGGTAGTTGCCGAGGGATGAGTAGGTGGTCAGGTTGACGCGGAAATCGGGGTCTCCAAACAGGACGCGGGCGACCTCGGGGGACCAGCCTTTCACCACGTCGCCGATCTCCTGGACGATGCGGTAGGACACGTCGGGCTGGTTTGTCTGTGCCGACCAGCGCGTGCGGTACTCCAGCTCTATCGCACCGTTGGCGAAGCGGGCGACGTTCGCAGCTTCGGCGCCCACGTAGTCAAGGAACGTCTGCCCCGTGAGGAAATCGAAAAGCATCCGCTGGCGCTCCTCGATGGTTCGGGTCGGCGTGGCGGGGATGGCGGTGTTGGTCGCCGTCGGCTCGGGTGTCGCGGTGGCGGCGGGGGTGGAGGTGACCGGGGGGTCGGTGGGACTGCGCTCGAACGGCCCATCGCCGTCACTGCCGCAGGCGGCGGCCAGTAGGAGGAAGGCGGCGAGCAGGGGGATCGCTCTCATGGTCATCTCCCAGATATGAAGTACGCGGTCTTTTTACATGGTTCTTACGGATGGGTGACGTGACGGTGTTGGAGATCGCGGCGGCGTAGGATAGGGTCCGGGCCGCAAGGGGGTATTGAAAATGGTGATGAACGGCGAGCCGGTGATCGTGGCCATTACGTTTGAGACGTGTGGTAACCCGGAGTACATACGCCGGGCGGTCATGGCGCTGCCGGGCCGGGTGGTTCGGATGAGGGTTCGTCCGGCACGATCGGGCGCAGATACGCAGACTCCACGAGCCGACCAATGTAATCCCGGTCCTGCTCGGATAGCCCAGAGATGAGCGCCACCCAGGGCGGCTGGTCATCGTAGGGGGCGGGCTCTTCAGCGAGGGCGGGCAGGTGGCCGGCGGCGCGCATGACATCCTCAACGGGGATGCGTAGGTACTCGGCGATCTTGCGGCAAAGCGCGGGCGAAGGGGTCACCCCGCGTGTGTACCACGCGTTGACTGCTGAGGATGTCGTTCCTATGTAGAGGGCGAGCTGGGACTGGTTGACGTCGTGGGGCAACCGTGCTCGAAGCCAGTCTGCAAACCTTGTCATAGCCAGGGTCTCGGCCATCGCGGAGTGAACACTAACAAATCTTAGGCAGTTTGACGCAAATGGGGTTGACACCGCCGTGAAAAACCCTATGATGCCGTTGCAATGAGTTTCGTTACCGATGCAACGAGTCCTGTTCCCGTGAGGGTGAGGCTGCGGTCGTTCCTCGATGAGCGGGGCGTTCGCTATTCGTGGGTTGCGGCCCGGTTGGGTATCACCCCGTCGTACATGACCCGCCTGATGGATGAGGAGCGCCCGCTGATCCGGCGTCACGCCGCACGGCTGGCGGAGATTTTCGGGGTGCCCATCGAGACGTTTCTGGCGGGAGAGGACCAGCCAGGGGAGGGCGCGTGATGGCCCGCGGTATTCAGCCGTCGGTGGTCCAGTTGGCTGAGGAGATGCGCATCGAGGCGATCTCCGTAGGTTATGAGCTAGTCCGTCACGACGCCTATGAACTAGCGGTTTTCGAGACGCTGGTCATGGGGATGAGGCAGGTGAGCGACCAGATCACCAGAGGTGACGCGAGCGGCGCCCTGCAGACTGTCGACGGCTGCCTCGCGGCGCTGCGCCAGTGGTTTGACCGTGACCGCCGTGAAAACGCCCGCCACCGTGAGATCGCCCGGGGCTGGCCCGAACTGAACCCTCGTGAGGGGAGGGCGGCTGGGTGATGTGGAGTCGACACATGGAAACATCCCCCATTTGGCGCCCGGTCCGCGGCTGCACTCTTGGCTGGACGCGAGAGGGGGAGCCCACCATCTCTCATCCGGCGTGGCGCACGCAGGACGTTCGGGACTGGCTGATCGCAGTTGAAAAACCCCGGCGCCGATGGTTCAAGGCGGGTTTCCCTCCTGGCACGCGGTGCGCCTATTGCCTGCGCGTGGCGGATGTCATCGAGAGAGATCACATCGTGCCGTTCGCGAAGGGGGGCACGGAGACGTACGACAACATCACTCCATGCTGCCGGACGTGCAACGCGAGGAAGCGCGACAAGACCCTACTGGAGTTTGTCGCGGACGGGGGATGTTGGGATGAGCAGTGACGTGAGGCCGGCGAGGAAGGTGTCGCGGGACCTGTTCCTGGCGCAGATCGAGCGCATTCGCATGGACGCGGCGCAGGCGGCGGCGGAGACGCTGGGGGTGCAGCAGCGGTTCCTCGGGGTGATCGAGGCGACCTCGGTCATGTGGCGGGAACTGACGGGGGAGGAGCCGCCGGAGATGGAGATCCAGGCGCGGCTCGTGAGGAGCGCGGGATGAGCGCGCGCTATGACGATGGCTATAACCCGCGGGGCGCGATCCCAGCCGCGCCATCTAGGCCGCGGGGTAGCGCGGGCGGGGGAGCAGCGATGTCCTCCCCCGCCCATACAGACGCGGGGATAGAGAAACGGCGTCTCACGAGCCCCATAAGCTCGAATGCCCGGGTTCGACTCCCGGCCCCGCGCCCATGCAACTGCATGGACGGCTGCCCGGACTGCCGGACGCTGGCGGACTGGCGCCGGTTCTTCCGGTGGGGGAGGCGGATCGCATGACGGCGAAGCGCGGGCCGGGGAAGCTCTCGCCGCAACAGGCGGGGGGCATTGGCGGGCGGCTGGTGGCGGCGCGGTACTCGCCGGCGCACTTCCGGCGGATAGGGCGGATGGGCGGGAAGGCGGGCGGCCGGCCGCGGTTGCGGTCTTTCGACGAGATCACGGGATCAGGAGAGCCGCGCGGCAAGCAGCTGTTGCGCGAGTACCAGGACGAGTTTCGGAGGTGGCTATCGACCGAGGAGAACTGAGCCAGACGGCGAGGGCCGCCCCTACGGCGGCCCTTAGCCCCATTCCAAACGGTGAACACCGAGAGGGTAACACAGATGGCAGGTCCATCGATAGAGCAGGCCATGGGGCCTGAGACGGCGAGTCCGGGGGACGGTATGGCTCCTCCTGGTAGTGCGGTTGTTGTGGCCCCGGGCTCGCCGTCCGCAGAACGCTGCTACGCGGAGTTCTGCGAGTTGTACCGGCGCTTCTTTGCCGGGGCCTACTACGGGGTGACGGTGGAGAAGGCGGTCGCCCGGGAGATCGAGGACGCTTACGTGCGCTGGGCGCGGGCGCTGGGGAGGGAAGAGGCGTACCAGCTGAAAACGGCGGCGCGCTGGGCGGTGCGCCCATGAGCGACGGGAAACGAACCTGGGAGACGCACCGGCTCACGAACCCACAGATTATGAGGGAGTGGGTCGCTTTTAAGGAGCGGGTGATGACCGCCGAACTGGAGCGCTGCCCATCTCCCGCCGACCGCCTCCTACTTGCGGACAGCTACGACCGCGACGCGGACCTGTTCGATACGAGTCGAGACCCATCAATTCGAGGTTGGGGGCCTACCTACCGAATGTTCGCGGCTCGCCTCCGCATGGCCGCGGAGTTGGGGGAGCCATGAGCGACGGGAAGGTCCAGTCGGGCTGGTGGAATTACTGTGCCTACTGCGGCGGCCGGTATTGGGTCCGGGCGGTGGACCTGGGGCAGACGAAGGCGCGGCGGTTCGTGAGCGAGGAATCGGACGTTCGGCACGAGTGCCGGGAGGTTGTTCATGCTAACTGAGAGGTTGACGTCGTGGGTGACCTACGGGTTGGCCGCGTTCCTGATGGTCTACACGGGCGGGCACGTGGTGTGGGCGGTGGTTCGATGACCATGACTGAGGTAACGACCTATGACGAGCCGGGCGGGCTGGCTCTCGCCGGTGGCGGGCTGTCGCCCGCGACGCTGTATCAGCGCGTCGAGGAGATGAGGGCAAACCTGGATATCATGAAGCGGTTCTTCCGCGAGGTGATGGTCGAGGGGGAGGATTACGGGGTCATTCCGGGAACGGACAGGCCGTCCCTACTGAAGCCTGGCGCCGAGAAGCTCCTGGAGCTCTACGGCTACGCCCCGACGATGGCGATCATCGATGAGGACTCGGACCGGGAAGGCGGGTACTACCGGGCACGGGTGACGGTGCGGGTTGTGTCCCGGCAGACCGGATCGGTCATCGCTGAGGGAGTGGGCGAGGCCAACACCTACGAGGGCCGGTACCGCTGGCGGAACGGATCGCGGCGCTGCCCCGCATGCGGGGGCGAGTCAATCATCAAGGGCAAAGCCGAGTACGGCGGCGGGTGGGTTTGCTGGGTGAAGGGCGGCGGCGGGTGCGGTGCAAAGTTTCCCGATGACGACCCCGTGATCAGCTCTCTACCCACGGGGAAGGTCCCGAACGAGGACCCGTGGTCACTGTGGAACACGATCCTGAAGATGGCGAAGAAGCGGGCGCTTGTGGATGCCGCCCTCAGCGCCACGCGCTCGAGTTCGATATTCACCCAGGACGTGGAGGAACTTCGCGAGTGGTCCGTGGGGAACGGGGGTGGTGAATCCCCCCGGCAGCATGCCCGCCAGGACAGTGCCACGCGTAAACCCGCCGGGACAAGGCAGGGCACGGGATCGGACTGGTCCTGGTTCTGGGCGGAGGCCAAGCGCCTCGGGTTCAGCCAGGCGGACGTGCATTCGATCGCGGGGATGAAGTCGCTGACCGGGCTGAACGCGGACGACCGGGAGCGGTTGATGGAGACGCTGAGGCTACGGGTTGAGGAGTCCGCGGTTCCGCTCACCGCGGGCGAGGGGGAGGGCGCTCCCGGCGCTATCGCCAGAGGTGATTCGCCGCCGGTTGTAGCGCCCTCCCTGCCCCCATCACCGAGGGCGGCCTGGAGCGCGTTCTGGTCCGAGGCGAAGGCGCTCGGGTTCAGCCAGAAAGACGTTCACAACCTGGCCGGGACGGACAGTCTCGGCCACCTGGACGCGGCGGCCATCGGCGACCTGCTGGAGTTGCTGCGCGTGACGGCGCAGGAGCGTTCTGAGGGCAGGTTGGCGCTGGAGGACTAGCCAACCCCGGGGGCCGGGCGTTGGGGTTGAGATTGACCCGCCAGGCCGCCCGGCCCACTACCACCAGGAGAGGACACGATGAGTACGGATACGTTCAAAGACGAGGTTGGGGCCGAACTGGATCGGGTGTTCGGCGCCGAGCACGTGGTGCGGGACGCGATGATTGACCCGCGTACGGGGGACGTCACGGGCACGCGGGCGGGGCATAGGGTGAGGCTGGAGCACGTCGATAGCGACACCGGGGAGTTGCGGTCGGTGGAGGTGGACGGCGAAGCGATCCAGCGTGCCGCCAGGAAGGTGCACCAGCCCACGCTCCCCTCCTTCGAGGGGATGGTGGTTGATACGTGGCAGTTGTCGTTCGGGGGGACGGTGGAGATCGACCCGGACAGCGAAGAAGGGCGGGCGCTGATCGAGCGTTGCCGGTTCGGGGAGCCGGTGACGTTGACGGTGGCCGGGGTTGTGGTGGCGGTCAACGGGAAGTACAAGCCGGAGACGGACAAGGCGGACGCGGAGGTCACCCGCGGGGTGCGGGTGGCGGTTGATCACGTGGTGATCCGATGACGGCGGTAGAGGCGGAGCGAGGGGCCGTGCTGTGCATTTCGTGCGGCCACACCTCGCGGGTGCATCGCTGGTGGAACGGGGCCCACCGCTGCCGGGAGTGGATGTGCGGATGCCGCCAGTTCATGCCGGACACAGACTCATGAGCGGGGTGACGGTGACGTGCCAGCGGTGCGCGGTTCGGGTGTACTCGGGGCCGGGCGACGGTGGGCCGGTTGGGGCCATGTTGACCCACTACCGGGAGTCTCACGGGCCGCTGGAGGACGTGGTGCGCTGCGAGTGGTGCTCAGGGAGCGGACGGCGCCGGTACATCGATCGGGAGCGGCCAGAGCAGCGGAACGAAGAGGTCTGCTCCCACTGCCAGGGGACGGGGTGGGCAGGGGAGTTGGGGGTGGCGGGATGATCGCTTCGCCGCGCGCGGACACGAGGCCGCTGAGGCATCGCCTGGACCCGCTCACGAGCCACGAGGCGGCGGCGCGGATGGTTGCCACGGGGACGGCGCAGACCCACCGGGAGATCGTCATGGACGCGGTACGGGAGTACCCCGGTTCGACGGCCGGCGAGATCGGGGCGGTGACGGCGCTGGGGAGGTTCGAAGCGGCCCGGCGCCTGAGCGACCTTCACCGGCTGCAGGAGGTGGTACAGGGCCCGCCGCGGCGGTGCCTGGAGCAGGGCACGCGCCAGGTGACGTGGTGGGCGCGGCCGGAACAGGGGCGGCTGCTGTGAGTGTTGACCTTTCGTTTCACCAGGTGCGCCGGGGGCGGTGGGTGTCAAGCCCGAGCGGGTGGGTTATCGAGTCGCGGGGGGTGAGCGGGCCGTTCGCGGTGATAGCTCCCACGCGGGAGTTGGCCGGCCAGGCGCGGACGTTCGACGGGGCTGTGACGTTGGCGTTGCGGCTGATGGCCGTGACGCGAGGGGAGACGACGTGATGGTGTGGGTTCAGATCGATGATGCGTTCGATGAGCACCCGAAGGTCTCCCGCCTGGGCGACGCCGCGTTCCGTGCGTTCGTGGAGGGGCTGTGCTACTGCAATCGGAACTTGACGGACGGGCGCATAAACCGTGGCATCGCGCGGCTCCGCGGGTGGACGCGGCGAGCGCGGGAGCTGGTAGAGGCGGGGCTGTGGGAGGCGGACGCCGACGGCTGGCTCATCCATGACTACCCGCAGTACCAGCCGAGCCGCGAGGAGGTGTTAGCGATACGGGAGGAGCGGCACGAGGCGCGGTCGCGGGCGGGGCGGATGGGGGCGGCGGCGCGATGGCAGCGAGATGGCAAACCGCATGGCAAACCGATGGCAAAACGCATGGCAACCGCATGGCAAACCGATGGCCCCGTACCCGATCCCGTACCTATCTCTCCCCCTGCTATCGCAGAGGGAGAGAAGCGCGCGCGCGCCGAAGCGCCGGAGCCAGAAAACGCCGAGGGGGACGAACCCGCCTCGGAAGACCGGGACATGCGGGAGACGCTGCTCCAGGCGTTGCCCATGAAGTTCCGCTGGGAGGCGGACGTTCGCGACGACATTGACCAGTTCGTCGCGGACTTCGCGGGGAGGTTTGCGGAGGTGACGGCCGCTGTCGCGGCCTGCCGGCGAGAACGCGAGATCCCGTTCCCCCGGAATCTCCGGGGGCACCTGCCAGCACTGCCAGGAGGTTCGAACCATGGAGGCAAACACGGTCGCAACGGAGCGCGAAACGGGAGGGCTGCAGCCCCTGAGCTCTGCCCTTGCGGGAGTACCCGGTGGTCTGAGTGCGGGAAGCTCGCCGGGTACTGCGAGCAATGCCGGACGCAGGAGCCCATCAGCGAGACGATGCTCGCCCGGCTCGGACGGCTGGAGGGATGACGATGTGTGCCTGCGTTGCCGCCTGCCCTGGGAGGAGTTCGACGATCGCGGCGTGCCGGTTCCGCACAACTGCTGTTCGTGTCGCGACGGTGGCCGGGTGATGCTGGCGCTTCACCGTTCGGAGCCGGGGTTTGGCAGGAGCGTTCCATGCCCGGACTGCGACGGCCGCGGGGCGTCGAGCGGCGGGCCTTCGGGGATGGAGAGGGAGATCGAGCGGATGCGGATACCGGCGCGGTTCCGGGAGTGCCGGATATCGAGCTGGCAGCCGGACAACGGCCGGCCGCGGCTGGCGTGCCAGACGTTCGTGCTGTCGTGGCCACCTTCGAAGCCGTTCGTGCTGCTCACGGGGGACAAGGGCCGGGGCAAGACGCACCTGGCGTGCGGGGTGTTGAGGGCGGTGTTCGAGGGGCATGGCGTGCGGGGGCAGTTCTGGCCGGTGGTGGACCTGCTGGACCGCTACCGGGCGACGTTCGACGCGGACCGGGCGACGGAGACGGTGGAGCAGGTGGACGCGCAGCTTCGGCGCCTGGATCTGCTGGTGCTCGACGACCTGGGGACACAGAAATCGACCGAGTGGGCGGAGGAGCGGCTGTTCAGGGTCATCGATGAGCGGTACCGGGAAATGCGCCCGCTGGTGGTGACGACGAACGCGACGCTGCAGGAGATGCCGGACCGGGTGATGAGCCGGTTGGCGGACAACGGCGTCGCGCAGGTGGTGCAGTTCCAGGGCACGGACCGGAGGCTGATGGGATGACGGCGGCGATGAGGCACACCCACGCATACGAGGTCCCGGCGGCGGGGAGCGGGCTGCTTCGCGAGCCGTTCTTCGGGCGGGTTCCGGTGGACGTAACGGCGGAGGTGGTTCTGCACGTTCGACGGGGGAGTTATGCGCAGGCGGCGGCGGTGGCGTGCGCGCTCTGCGGGGTGGCGGCGCTGCTGCTAGAGGGGAGCGTTGGGACGGTGGGGAAGTGGGCGCGGGCGCGGGGGTGGGTGTGCGACCGGAACGGGTACGGGTGGCTGTGCCCGGGGTGCGCGGCGGAGGCGTTGCCATGACCGTTCCGGGCCGGATCGAGTGGGAACGGACGGTGAGCGAGGAGGCGTTCCAGGCGCAAGTTATCGAGCTCGCGCACCTGTTCGGCTACAGGGTGGCGCACTTCCGGGGGGTCCGGGTGCAGCGGCGGGATGGTTCGGTGCGCTACCAGACGCCGGTGCAGGCGGACGGGGCGGGGTTCCCCGACCTGGTGATGGTGCGCGGGGAGCGGCTGATCGTGGTGGAGTTGAAGAGCGCGCGGGGGCGGGCCAGGGCAGAGCAGGAGGCGTGGCTGGCGTCGTTCGAGGGTGTCCCCGGCTGCGAGGTCTACGTGTGGCGCCCGCGGGACTGGGATGCGATCGCGGGGGTGTTGCGGTGACGTCGGGGGCGGCGCCGGGCCGAACGGGAGAGCGGGCAGGCGAGGGCGATGGCGCCCGACACAGCAAAGGGGCGACATGAATGAGCGCTATCGAGGATTCTGGAGGGTTGCGGGGCTGGCTGGTATCGCGGTCGCACTATGTGCGGGTGCGGACGCCGGAGGGGATACACCTGCTGGCGACGGGCCGGTGCCCGTGGTGGCACTGGCTGCTGGGGTGCCGGAGATGACGGCTTCGTCGTACCTGGCGAGTGCGGGGGTGAACTGGATGGTGCCTTACATCGGCTATGAGCCGGTGGCGGGACCTCCTTCGATCCCGGGGTACGAGGCGGCGGATGTGTTCGCGGCAGAGCACATGGAGATTGAGTGGCCGGCGCAGTTAAGCCGGGAGGAGTTGGAGCGGGTGTACGAGCTGGCGGGGGCGCCGGTGGAGTGGCGGGAGGAGATGGCTCGGATCTCGTGGTGCGAGTCGAAGTGGTCGCCCGGGGCGGTGGGCGACGCGGGGAACAGCCTGGGCCTCCACCAGATGTGGGCGGGGTGGGCGCGGGATGGAGAGGATCTGATGGACCCGGTGGTAAATGCTCGCGTGGCCGTTCGGGTGCGCGAGACGCGGGGCAGGTTCGGCGGGGCGGGCGGCTGGACGTGCGCAGATTTGGAGGGAATCGAGTGAGCTACCGACCAAACCCCCAGGACCAGGGCTGGATTACCTGCCGGGACCGCTTGCTGGATGTGATCGCCAAATGGCAGAAGCGCTATCAGGCGGCGGAGGTCATCATCGAATGCCCGGCTCGTCCCCGGTACACGGCAAGTTTCGGGCGCCCCGAGGAACGCGCGGTGAGTGTGACCTTCAGTGCGGGCAAGCATGTGAACCGCACCGTGACCGTGGACCGCTTCCAGCGCCCTGTGGATAACCTGTGGGCGCTGGCGGTGGGACTCGACGACATCCGCCTGAACGAACTACGCGGACTGGACGACGTGGCGAAACAGGTCTACATGGCGCTGCCAGCGCCGGTGCTCGAGCGTGACCCCTACGAGGTGCTGGGCGTTCGGCCGGATGCGCCGATCGAGGTCATCGAGGCGAGCTACAGGGCGCTCGCCAAGCAGCGGCACCCGGACGCCGGGGGCAGCGACGAGGCGATGAGATCGCTCAATGCCGCGTTTGAGAGGGTGAAGGGAGCAATAAACTCATGACCGGCTACAAAGTCCTGACGAACGACTATCGTCCGCCCCTACAGGGAGGGGAGCCTTTGTGGGACGGGGTGACCCTCCCCT
>CAYYYI010000060.1:9479-14719 GCA_964475735.1 uncultured Anaerolineaceae bacterium | reverse complement strand
AAATCGGTTGCGCTGCCATTGCGCCACCCGGGCTCGGGTTCGGGCCCCACACGGACATGTCAACACAAAAACGATCCGCCGGGGCGGACCAACCACCAGTATGCGGCGAACCCGCTCCTATGGCAACACAATCCCGCCCCCGTGGTTTGCCTTCGACCCCCGTATCCCCGATAGTCTCGCCCATGCCGCGCGGCAGGGGGTCTTCGCCGATGACATCAACGCAGCCACCACCCGTTCCGGTTCCGCTGCCAACTGCGACCGCGCCCTGCCCGGAGGGGTTCTGGCGCCGCGAAGCCAGCCACTACCCGCAGCCGCTCACACCCATGTACCGCATTTCCCTTGGCTGGATCACCCGGATCTGGCGCGAGCTTGCCACCGCGCATGGGATGATGTTCGACGGCATCGAACTGCGAGAGATCGGCGGCTGGGCCTATCAGCGGGTCGTTCCCATCGGCGGCAAAGACCGGAAGCCGCCGCCCCTCTGGCTGATGTGGGTGCTCGTGCGGACCATCCCCTCCATGCGGCGCCGGCTGAAGACGCTCTCGCAGGGCATGCGCGAGGACATCCCCGGGCAGTACATCGAAATGTGGCACACCACCTGGCGGCCGCACCAGGTCGCCACAATCGCGCGGCTGAGGGCGGTGGATTTCGGAGCGCTGGATGACGACGCCTGCGCCCGGCACTTCGAAGAGGTTCTGGACTTCTGTTACGAGAGCCTCCTGGTCCACTTCAAGCTGACTCTGCCCGTCGGGACGATGGCCGAGCTCGCCTTCGCCTGCGAAGAGATGCTGGGCTGGGCCGAGCACGAAATGGTGGAGTTGCTGGCCGGCCTCTCCCGCACCTCCACCGAGCCTGCCCGTCAGCTCGCCACCCTGGCCGCCATGGCGAAGGAGCGGCCGGCTGTGCGGAAGCTCCTTGAGAACGCCGATCACACCACGCTCGCACGGCTTGAAGAAGCGGACCCGGAGTTCGCGCAGGCGTTTGCGCGCTACCAGCAGGAGTTCGGTGGCCGCGCCCTGCGCTACGAGGTGATCGAGCCAACCCTTGAAGAGGTCCCCGAGCTCACCCTCGGCCTCATTCACGACCAGCTCGTGCGCCAGTACGACCCGGCGGCCGAGGAGCGCACCCTTGCGGAACAGCGGCGGCGGGCCATCGAGCGCGCCCACGCCGGGCTTGCTCCACGTCCTCCCGCGGACCGCGAGCGGTTCGACCGCCTGCTCGCCCGCGCGGAGCGCTACTACCCCGTGCGCGAAGAGAACGAGTTCTACACCGTGAGCGCGCCGCTCGCCCTCATGCGCTACGCCGCGCTGGAAGCCGGCCGCCGGCTGGCAGAAAGGGGGCTCATCGAGACGCGTGAGGACGTGTTCTTCCTCGAACCGGGCGAGGCAGCCGCCGCCCTGCGCAACCGAGGGGATCAGCGGGCGCTGGTGGACCGGCGCAAGGACGAACGGGCGTGGGTGCTGGCCAATCCCGGCCCGCCGAGCTTCGGCATCGACATCGGGGGCGAACCCCCTCTCAAGGCCCTGCCCCCGGATGCCGCCTTCAACATCCGGACGGTGTTCTGGGCCACTGACCGCATCATGGGGCACGAGGCGGCGGAGCAGCCCGCAGCGGCCACGACCATCAAGGGTATCCCCGCAGCCCCGGGGCGCTATGCCGGCCTGGTGCGCGTGATTCGCGACGAATCGGAGTTCGAGAAGATCCGCGCGGGCGATGTGCTGGTGTGCCCGGTGACCTCCCCGGTGTGGTCGATCATCTTCCCCAGTGTGGGGGCGCTGGTGACGAACGCCGGGGGCGTGCTTTCGCACCCTGCCATCATCGCCCGCGAGTATGGCATTCCCGCCGTCGTGGCCACCGGCAACGCCACCAGCGTGTTGAAGGACGGCCAGAAAGTAATGGTCGACGGCGCCGCGGGCACGGTGGAGGTTCTGCCCGGCCCGTAACGGCGCCGAAACACGGGCAGCGCACAATGGCGCCATGACAGTCGCGGCCGATGTCTCCGTTCGCTTTGCCCGCGAGGCCGACCTCGAGGCGATCCAGCGAATCTACAACCACGAGGTGCTGAACGGCGCCGCCACCTGGGACGAAGAGCCGTGGCCGATGGAGAAGCGCCTCGCCTGGTTCGCCGAGCACGACTCGCTCTCCCCGCTGCTCGTGGCCGAGGCGCACGGGCAGGTGGTGGGGTTCGCCACCCTTTCGAAAATGAGCCAGAAGTCCGGCTGGCGCTTCACGCGCGAGGACACCATCTACATCGACGCCAGCTGGCGCGGGAAGGGGCTCGGCAGACGCCTGCTCGGCGACCTCCTTGACGAAGCGTGGCGCATGGGGATGCACACGGTTGTGGCGACCATCAGCTCGGAGAACGAGGTGAGCATCGAGTTGCACCGGTCGCTCGGCTTCGAGGTCGTGGGCGCCCTGAGGGAGACCGGGCTGAAGTTCGGGCGGCGGCTAAGCACGACCTACATGCAGGTGATGCGCCCGGGCCCGGAGCACGCCGAAGGGTAGAAAACGCCGTTCACCGAGCCTTAACTTTGGCGTGGCAGGAAACCGCCCGATATACTGAGGGAGCCGAGAACGTCTCCACCGGAGGGCGCCCCACTCTTTGATCCCCGGCAGTGACAACCCGCGCGAAGCCTGTGGTGTTTTCGGGGTCTATGGCCCCGGTGAGGATGTCGCAAGGCTCACGTTCTACGGCCTCTATGCCCTTCAGCACCGCGGCCAGGAAAGCGCGGGCATCGCCACCAGCGACGGCACCACGGACTTCAATCTGCGCACCGGCATGGGGCTGGTCTCCCAGGTCTTCGACGAAGAGGACCTCGCCTTCCTCCGCGGCCACATCGCCATCGGCCATACGCGCTACAGCACCGCCGGCGGCTCGCTCGCCTGCAACGCCCAGCCCGTAGTGGTCCACGACACCAGGACCGGCGCCCCCATCGCCCTCGCCCACAACGGGAACCTCACCAACGCCGACGTTCTTCGCGAGGACCTGCTCGCCCAGGGTGTGGCGGTGGAGTCGAGCGCCGATTCCGAGCTCATCGCCCACCTCCTCACGCTTGCTCCGGCCGGTACGTGGGAAGAGCGCTTCCACTACGTGATGCGGCGAATCGAAGGCGCCTACAGCCTGACCATCATGACGAAAGACGCCCTCTTCGCCGTACGCGATCCCATGGGCGTGCGGCCGCTCTGCCTGGGCCGCGTCGATGGCGGCTGGGTGGTCGCTTCCGAGTCCTGCGCCCTGGAGCACCTCGGCATCGAGCTGGAGCGCGAGGTGGCCCCCGGCGAGGTCGTGCAGATCGACGCCACGGGCATGCGCAGCTTCTTCCCCGTTCAGCCGGCCCGGAAGCTCGCCGGCTGCACCTTCGAATACATCTACTTCGCCCGCCCCGATAGCCGCCTGTCGGGGCGGCTTGTTTACCCAATCCGCGAAGAGATGGGCGCGCAGCTGGCCCGCGAGTACCCCGTCGAGGCCGACATCGTCATCGGCGTGCCGCTTTCCGCCATCCCGGCCGCGATTGGCTACGCCGCCGAAGCGGGCATCCCCTTCCGCGAAGGGCTGGTGCAGAACCGCTACGTGGGCCGCACCTTCATTCAGCCCGACCAGCGCATCCGCGAGGCGGGCGTGAGCCTCAAGTTCAACGCCCTCAAGGACGTCCTCCACGGCAAGCGCGTGGTGGTCGTCGACGACAGCATAGTGCGGGGCACGACCACGCCGCGGCTCGTCTCTCTCATCCGGCGCGCGGGGGCGAAAGAGATCCACATGCGCATCACGGCCCCTCCCATGGTTTCGCCCTGCTTCTTCGGCGTGGACCTGGCGACGAAGTGGGAGCTCATCGCCGCCAACAAGACCGTCGAGGAGATCCGCGAACACATCGGCGCCGACTCGCTGGGCTTCCTGAGCCTCGAGGGCCTCATGCTGGCCATCGGCGAGCCCGAAGAGAGCCACTGCAACGCCTGCTTCACCGGCGTCTACCCCATCGACGTGCAGATGCAGATGGCCCGCCTCGAGGTCGCGCGCCGGCCCGTGGGCGCAATCGATAGCCTGCACTACGCGGGCGGGCCGTAGCCTCCGCCCTCAGGAGCGGACAAACTCCAGCAGGCACCAGTCCCGTTCGTGGCGCATGGCGGCGATCGCCAGCCCGTGCTTTGCCATCTCCGCGCGCACGGCGGCCGCATCCGGCGCAAGGATGCCGCTGAGGATGAGCCGCCCTCCGGGACGCACCACGGTCCCGAACACGGCCGCGAGAGCGGTGTTCGCCGGGGTGCTGATGTTGGCCACCACCACGTCGTAGCGGCCCGGGTGCGACGCTTCCAGCACGCCCGCGCTGATGTGCACTTCGCCCCCGATGCCGTTGGCGTCGCAGTTGGCGCGGGCCACCTCGGCGGCGATGGGGTCGATGTCGATCGCTTCCACGGTGGCTGCGCCGAGCCGCACGGCCGCAATCGCCAGCACCCCCGAGCCGGTGCCCACGTCGAGCACGGCCATGCCAGGCGCAATCGCGTCTTCGAGCGCGGCCAGGCAGAGGCGCGTGGTTTCGTGGTGGCCCGTGCCGAAAGCCTGCCCTGGGTCGAGCCGGATGGCGATCTGTCCCGGCGCAGCCTCGTGCTCGATCCACGTTGGCACGATCAGGATCCGCCCCCCGTAGTCGACGACGCCAAAGAACTCCCGCCAGCTAACGGCCCAGTCCTGCTGGTAAATGGGTTTCGCGATCAGCTCGACGGCGGGGAACGCCTCCATCGCCCGGCGCAGCTCTTCGGTAAGGACGGCGCCGAGCTCGGAGCCGGGGAGGTAGGCCCGCACCAGCAGCGGCTCGCCCGGCCGCACGCGGTAGCCCATTTCCGGGCCGAGGATGTCGATCGGCTCCTCGACCGTGATCCCGCCGGGGGCGATGTCGCGCATCACGGCGCTCACCGCCTCCGCCTGGGCGGGAGGCACGCGGGCGGTGATTTCGAACCAGAGGCCGCTCACGGGAAGGGGCGGCTCAGCCGGCGACCGCGTCGCGGAGCCGTTCAAAGAAGCCCTTTGTCTTCTTCGGCAGCGTGGGCGTGCCCATCGTCTCGGCAAGCTGTTCCAGGAGCGCGCGCTGGCCGTCCGTCAACTCTTCCGGAACGACGACGACGACCCGCACGACCATGTCGCCGCGGCCGTGGGCACGGAGGTGGGGCACCCCCTTGCCGCGCAGGATGAAGTCCTCGCCACTCTGCGTGCCGGCCGGGATCTCCATCTCCATCTCGCCATCGAG
>CAYYYI010000060.1:0-9379 GCA_964475735.1 uncultured Anaerolineaceae bacterium | reverse complement strand
GTGCCGCGGCACTGCACGCAGGGGCTGGTGATGATGCGCCCTTCGCCCTGGCAGCGGCCGCAGGCGGAGACGTTCACGAACTGCCCGAAGACGCTCTGCTGGGCGCGGCGGATTTCGCCCGCACCGTTACACTCCGGGCACACAGACGGCTCTGTCCCCGGCGCCGCGCCCGAACCAGAGCAGCCGCTGCAGCGTTCCTGCCGCGCGAACTCAATCTCCTTCTCCACCCCGAAGACCGCCTCTTCGAAGGTGAGGCGCAGGTTGTAGCGAAGGTCCGCGCCCCGGGCCGGCCCGCGCCGGCGGCGTCCACCGCGCGCCCCTCCGCCGAAGAAGGCATCGAAGATGTCGCCGAACCCTTCGAAGGTCGAGAACCCCTCGAAGCCCGAGGGGCCGCCAGCCGAGCCATCGACCCCCGCATGGCCGAAGCGGTCGTACCGCTGGCGCTTCTCGGGGTCGGAGAGCACTTCGTAGGCGCGGTTGATCTCCTTGAAGCGCTCCGTGGCATCTTCCGATGAGTTCCGGTCGGGGTGGAACTCCATGGCGAGCTTGCGGTAGGCCTTCTTCAAGTCCTGGGACGAGGCGTTCTTCTCGACCCCGAGCAGTTCGTAGTAGTCGGCTTGTGGAGCGGGCATACTGCTAGCAGTTTAGCAAACCGAGTGCTAAGGCCGCGCCCGTTCGACAATCAGGCGGGAAGAACCCAGAATCCACCAGCGGAACCGCCGTGCCATCCATCCCCCGGGACATCAGCAGCGCCTTCGAACGCTTCACGAAAGGGCCCACGCTTGTGCGCGAGGCCATGGCCGACCTCGACGCCGGTGCGCTCAACCGCCGCCCAAAGGGCAGCGACTGGTCGATCCGCGACGTGGTGATGCACCTGGCCGACTCCGAGATGGTGGCTTCAGTGCAGTTTCGCCTCGTGATAGCCGAGGATGAGCCCGCCCTGCCCGCGTTCGATCAGGAACTCTGGAAGCGGCGGCTTCACTACCTCTGGCGCGACCCCGAGTTTGCTATCGGCCTCTTCCAGCAGGCGCGCTGGGCGAACGCCGAGCTCCTGCAACAGTGTGACGCCGCCACATGGCAGCGGGCCGGGCGCCACCCTTTCTGGGGCCCGGTCACCCTCATGCGGCTCGTCGAGCACCACGCCACGCACGCCGAAGAGCACGCGGAGCAGGTTGCGCGCTGGCGGTCCGCGCCGTGACCCAAGCCGGGGATGCTGCGAAGATGGCCAAAGCCCCTTCCCCGGACTGCGCCTCGTGCTCCTCCCTCTCAGAACGCATACTCTCGCGCCCGGCGGGATGGCCTGATGGCGGCCCGCGAGGTTTCCGTTCCGGCCGGCGGCGGCGGTAGCTACGCCCCCCACAGCTGGAAGCGGAACCTCGTCTTCATCTGGATCGGCGTCTTCGTCGGGCTGCTTGGGGCGAACTTTGTCTTCCCCTTCATGCCCTTCTACATCCAGGAACTCGGCGTCACCGACAAGGCGAAGGTCTCGTACTACACCGGCCTCACGGCCAGCGCCACCGGCCTTTCCCTCACGCTGACGGCCCCCATCTGGGGCGCGCTCTCCGACCGCTTCGGGCGGAAGCTCATGTTCGTGCGCGCGCTCGTGGGCGCGGGCGTGCTCATCGGCATCATGGGGTTGGTCGAAGCCGTCTGGCAGCTGGTGGCGCTGCGCTTCCTGATGGGCGCCTTCGCCGGGACCATGGGGGCGGCCGCGGCCCTCGTCGCCGCTACCACCCCCCGCGAACGCGCCGGCTACGCGCTCGGACTGCTGCAAACGGGACAGTTTACGGCCAACATGCTCGGGCCGGTGCTCGGAGGCATCACCGCCGCCACGCTCGGCATTCGCAACTCCTTCATCTTCTGCGCCTCGCTCTACGGCATCGCGGCCGTACTCGCCTACAGCTTCGTCCGCGAGCCGCGGGACTCTTTCCCCGGCGCCCGCGCAGACGAAGACGGGGAAGGCGGGGGGCATGGCAAGGGCAGCGGCAGCATCATCGGCAACCTGCGCATGGTCATCTCCGAACGCCAGGTGATAGTGATGCTGCTCTTCCTCTTCGTCCTCTGGTTGAGCACCACCTACGTCCGGCCCGTGATGCCCATCAGCATCGATGAGTTCGCCGCCACCTCCGCGGGCGGCGCCGAGAGGGTGCGGCTGGTAGTGCCGGGGGCCGTCTTCCACCTCAAGGAGGAGGCTGCCACGGGCCTCGTCTTCGGCATCATCGGGCTGACGAGCACGATCGCGGCGCTTTCCGTGGGGCCGCTGGGTGCGCGCTGGGGCTACCGCAACGCCGTCACGGGCGCGGCCCTGGTGGCGGGGGTGCTCTACCTGCCGCTTTACTTCGCGGGCTCATTCACCGCCTTCTTGGCGTTCTTCGGCGCGGTCGGGCTCTTCCAGGGGGCGATGGTGCCGGGCACGAACGCCCTCATCGCCGCCAGCGCTCCCGACGGCAAGCAGGGCAGCGCCTTCGGCCTGGCCGCGAGCATGCAGTCGATGGCGCTCCTGGTGGGGCCGCTGGCGGGAGGGTTCACGGGCGGGCAGCTGGGGATCGAGAAGGTCTACCTAGTGATCGGACTCATCCTGGTCGGGGCGGCGATCGGCGGCCGCCTGCTCATCCGCGAGCCCGAGGTGTTCGGAGGCCAGCGGCGGGCCTCCCGGGCCTGAGCGCGGTCCGCGCGGCGGCGCGCTACAATGCGCCCTGAACTTCCGATAGCAGTGAGGCAAGCCATGACGGACGTGGTCCGCATCGAACGCGACGGGGCAGTGGCCGTGATGACGATGAACCGGCCCGAGTCCCTCAACGCCATGAACCCTGAATTGCTCAACACCATGTGCGTCGCGGGCAAGGAACTGGCCGAAGACCCCGAAGTCCGCTGCGTCGTGATCACGGGCGCCGGGCGTGCGTTCAGCGCCGGCGGCGACGTCAAGGCCATGGCCGAAGGCAACGCCGGCAACCCCGGCGGCGGCCTCCTGGGCCGGGTCGATACCCTCCGCCAGCAGGAGGAGATCTCCCGCCTCCTCTACGAGATGCCCAAGCCCACCATCGCGGCCGTGAACGGCGTGGCCGCGGGCGCCGGGCTCAGCGTCGCCCTTGCCGCCGACCTCCGCATCGCCAGCGACCAGGCGCGGTTCACCACAGCCTTCGCAAAGGTCGGCTTCAGCGGCGACTTCGGCGGCACGTGGCTCCTCCAACGGCTCATAGGACCGGCGAAGGCGAAGGAGCTCTACTTCATGTCGGACATTCTCGGCGCCGAAGACGCTCTCGCGCTGGGCCTGGTGAACCGCGTCGTGCCCCAGGACCAGCTGATGGAGGCCGCGATGTCGCTCGCGCACCGGCTCGCCGCCGGGCCCACGCTCGCCTTTGGGCGCATCAAGGACAACTTCGCCTTCGGGGCCACGAACACCTTCTCGGATTCGCTAACGCGCGAGGCCGAGAACATGATCGCCAGTGGCCTCACCGAGGACCACCGCAACGCCGCCCTCGCCTTCGTGCAAAAGCGCGAACCGCAGTTCTCCGGCCGGTAGGGCCGGAAGCGGCCTCCTCCCTCCTCCCTCCCCACACGGACGAGGCTGGTAGACTGCGGGGCATCCTTTCGTACCGGCGGAGCCCCCCATGGATTTCGAACTTTCCGAAGAACACCGTCTCATCAAGGACACGGCGCGGCGCATCGCGCGCGAGGTCATCGCCCCTCGCGCCAAGGAGGTCGATGAGACGGGCGAGTACCCGCACGACTTCTTCGAGGCGTTCAAGAAGGCGGGCCTGCTGGGCATGGCCATCCCGGAATCGATGGGCGGCACCGGCAACGGCATCCTGCCCATCTGCCTGGCGATCGAAGAGGTGGCGAAGTACGAGTGCGGCGCCGGGCTGATGCTCGTCCTCAGCGGCCTGCCGACGCGGCCAATAGTCCTGGGTGGGACAAACGAGCAGCAGCAGCAGTACCTGCCCGCCCTGGCCGCGGGCGACACCAAAGGCGCCTTCTGCCTCACCGAACCCGACCACGGCTCGGACGCGGCGAACCTGGAAACGCGCGCCATGCGCGATGGCGATGACTTTGTCCTGAATGGGAACAAGGTCTATATCTCAGGTGGGACTGTTGCGGACTATCTAACGGTCTTTGCCAGGACTGGCGGCCCGGGAGCGAAGGGGATCAGCGCCTTCGTGGTCGACGCCCACTCCCCAGGCATCCGCATCGACCGCACGGACGACAAGATGGGCGTGCGCAGCGTGCCCACGGTGCACTTCAGCTTCAGCGACGTGCGCGTGCCCGCCGAAAACATGCTGGGCGGGGCCGAAGGCGCCGGCTTCAACACCGCCATGCTCACGCTCAATTCGATGCGGCCGACGGTCGGGGCGCGCGGCGTCGGGCTGGCCGAGGGGGCGGCGAGCTACGCGCTCGAGTGGGCGCGCGGACGGAAGGCGTTCGGCAGCGCCGTGATCGACTTCGAAGCCATCCAGTTCATGTTCGCCGACATGGCCATCCAGATAGAGGCGGCGCGGAACCTGATCTACAAGGCCGCCTGGCTGGTGGACCAGGGGAAGTTCACGCGCGAATACGCGCACAACCTCTCCATCGCCAAGGCGTTCGCAACAGAGATGGCGAACCGCGTGGCTTTCGACGCCCTCCAGGTGCTGGGCGCGCAGGGGTACATGAAGGACCACCCCCTGGAGCGCCACTACCGCGACGCGCGGCAGCTCATGATCGTGGAGGGCACCTCGCAGGTGCAACGCGTCGTCATCAGCCGCGCCATGATCGACCGGGTCCTGGTGTACGGGTAGGGAGTCATCACCCCCCTCGCCGAGCCGCAAGCGTGAGCGAGTGGAGGTCTACCAGACGACGGTCACGGGATAGCGATCAAAGGTGGCGTCGCTGGTGACCACAACGAGGTCTTCGTGGACGGCCTGGGCAATGAGAAGGCGGTCGAACGGGTCGCCGTGCACCAATCGAAGGGCAGCGATCCCGAGGGCGTGGTGCACAAAAAGCGGCAGCTCGAGGAAGCCGTTTGCCGCCATGTGCCGGTTGATCCAGGCGAAGAGATCGCCGGGTGCGGTCAACTTGCCTGCGCGAACCTTCACAGCAATCTCCGCGGCCGAAACGGCACTGAGGTAGATCTCGTGCTCGCCATCTTCCAGGAATTCCCTCGCCGCCCGGCTCAGCCGCGGGTTGTCGCCAATCCACCAGAGGAAGGCGTTCGTGTCGAGAAGAGCCCTCACCGGGGTTCAGCCACCAGGGGCGCGTCTACCCACTCCGCCAGCTCAGCCTCGGTCATGGGCGCATCGAAATCGGGAGATATGGTGAATTCGCCGCGGGCTGAACCCGGGATGCGCCGGCGCGGCTTTGCCGGCGCAACGGGCACCAGGCGAGCCACGGGCTTGCCCGCACGGGCTATGACAACGTCCTCGCCGCGTTCGGCGGCAGTGAGCAACTCGGAAAGGCGGGTCTTCGCCTCGTGTGTGTTGACGGTGATGGTCATCGTGGGTTCCTTAGCTAAGCTTAGCTAAGTCTAGCATACCCTGAAGTTACTGGAGGGGCCCCGGGATGCGCTCCCACGCCAGCTCGCTGGTGATGGTTTCGCCGCGAACCTCGCGCGGCGGGGGGATGAGGACCAGCCGGCCATCGCGGAATTCGTACCCGCGCACCTGGTCGCCGCCAATCATGTTCGGATGCATGCTGCCGTGGACGTGGTGGATGACGCGCTGATTGGCCTCGTCGACCTCCCATTCGCCGAAGTAGGCGATGCACCCGGCGAAGGCGCGCTGCATCTCTTCGGGCGTGCCCGTGAACGGATCTTCCGAGGCGAACCGCGGCCTGTCGGGCCGCATCAGTTGGGCGGCGAAGTGCCCGTTTGCGAGCCAGATGCAGATGCCGATCGGCTCTTCGCCATAGGGCAGCGCCACCGTCCCATCCGGCCGGCGCGATTCGAACGAAACCAGGCCCCACGCGCCCACGAACTGCTCCCTGCCCATGTGGCTTTTCGTTCCTCCCTCGCCGGGGGCGATGATACTTGGGGCACGCCTGGCGGGCCACGCCGGGGCCCCGCTTTCCGTTGACTGCGGGCCGTTCACGGCCCATGATTCGCCCAAACCGGAGACTCGGAGGTTTACCCGTGGAATTCAAGGAAGTCGTCGGCCGCCGCCGCTCCATCCGCTTCTTCGAGCCCGACAGGCCCGTCGAGCGCGAGAAGATCCAGAAGATGCTCGAAGCCGCGCGCCTCTCTTCATGCGCCGTGAACGCGCAGTGGGCCCGCGCCGTCGTGAGCTTCCGCGACGACCTGAAGCCGGACCAGCTCAAGCGGCTGCTCACCCCCGTTGCCGCCCTCAACGTCGAGATGGCCCCGGTCCACATCCACTGGTTCAACGACCTGAGCATCGTCAACAAGATCCAGGGCTCGCGGCTGCGCGAACTGGTCGACGTCGGCGCGCTGGCCCCCACCCACGGCTGGAGCCACAAGTTCGTCGACGAGTTCGTCTACCCGCAGATCCTGAAGCCCATGACCGAAGGCCCGGCGTACCCGATTTACTCCACCTTCGACGTGGGCATGGCGGTCTCGCAGGCCCTGCTTGCGGGCGTCGACGAAGGGCTGGCCGTCTGCATGGTCACCCTGAACGGCGAAGTGCTGAAGGAAGTGTTCAAGACACCGGATGACTGGATTCCGATGCCGACCATCCTCGTTGGCTACCCGGCGGAGAGTTGGGACGGCGGCGGCCAGCGCCCGCGGCCCCCATTCGAAGAGCTCTACTCCGAAGGCGAGTACGGCAAGCCGTTCAGGCGAGACCCGAAGGTGGTGGAAGACCTGAAGGCCGCGAAGATGATCCAGGAGCCGGCCAAGCCGAACAACCCCGACCGCATCGCCGAGATCAAGCGCCTGGCCGGCAAGTACGGCCTGCCGATGTAGGGATGGCGAACGAAGAAGCAACGGAAGCCCCTGTCGAACTGCGCCCTATGCTCGAATACCGGACCGTCCAGGAGTGGCTGGCGGGACTGAAGAGCCACTGGGGCGGCGACCCCGCCACCGACGACCCGGAACGCCTGCCGATCCTGGAGGCGTTCTGTCGCCTCATGAATCGCGACCCCGACCAGGTGATCAAAGAGACCACCATGATCAAAAACGGGGAGAAGCGCATCCGGGTGAAGGGCCGCGAACGGTACGCCAACGCCATCAACGCCTGGCAGGAGACGATCGAGGGGTCGCGCATCCGCCAGGCGAAGTGGGGCAACACGGTGCGCAGCTTCCTCATCCACAATGGCGTGCTGCTGCAATCCGGGGTGCACCAGGGGTAAGGCGGCCGCCCCTCCGCCGGGGTGGTTACAATGCGCCGATGGACAGAACCTGCGCCGCCGCCCTTGCGGTCACGCGGCAATCCCTCGAAATGTTACGCGCGGCCCTGCGGGGGCTGCCGGACGAGGCCATGGCGTGGTCGCCCGCGTCGGGCATGAACCCGCTTTCGGTGCTGGTTGCGCACACTTGCAGTTCGCTGCGCTTCTTCGTGGCCGCGGGCGTTGGCCAGGTTGGCTCGTTGCAGGCGTACCGCGAAGGGCCGCGCGCAGCTTCGTTCGCGGAGACCGGCTGGGACCTGGAGCGCTCCCTGGAGGAATTGGACGCTCTCGAAACCGGCCTCGCCGCCCTGCTCACGTCCGCCCCGGCCTCCGCGCTTGATGCCACCATCTCCTGGGCCGAAGACCCTTCGCTCGCAATGACCGGCGCGGAGGCGCTCTTCCGCAGCGTCGGCCACCTGCGCGAGCACGTCGGCCACGCCCAGGTGATGCGCGATCTCTGGCTGGCAGAGCACCGGTCCTGAGCCGATGGCGGCCGCCCCGCCGCAGGCTGTAAGGTGACCCCGTGTCTGACCCTTCGCCGTACATGCAGCGCGCCCTCGAACTGGCCGCCTCTGTGCGAGGCTCGACCAGCCCCAACCCGTGGGTCGGCGCCGTCGTGGTGCGTGAGGGCAGGGTCATCTCGGAAGGGGCGACCGCTCCCCCGGGGGGGCCGCACGCCGAGGCGGCCGCTCTCTCCGGCATCGACGCCCACGGCTGCGAACTCTACGTCACGCTCGAACCCTGCACCCCGTTCCCGGGCAAGCGCACGCCGCCCTGCGCAGAGGCCATCGTCGCCGCGGGCTGCCGCCGGGTTGTAGTGGCCATGGAGGACCCCGACCCCGGCGTGCGCGGCCGCGGAACCGCTCTGCTGCGCGAGGCCGGGATTGAGGTCGAGGTCGGTGACGGCGGCGAAGCGGCACGCGATCTGCTGCGCCCCTACACCAGGCACCGGCTGACGGGCCGTCCCTACGTCATCGCGAAGTTCGCCGCTAGTCTCGATGGCCGCACGGCCACCCGCACGGGAGATTCGAAGTGGATCACGGGCGAGGCCGCCCGCGACCGCGCCCACCGGGAGCGCGCGTGGGTCGACGCTATCCTCGTTGGCAGCGGCACCGTCCTCGCCGACGACCCCGCGCTCACGGCCCGGCCGGGCGGGGTCACGGCCGCGCGGCAGCCCCTGCGGGTGGTTCTTGATGGACGCGGCCGGACGCCCCCGGGCGCGCGTCTCCTGCGAGAGCCCGGGCAAACGCTCATCGCCACCACCTGCGAGGCGGACCCGGCCTGGAAACGGGCAATGGCGGAGCAGGGAGCGGAGGTGTGGGAATGCGGGGCGTCCGAAGTGGACCTCGCCCAACTGATGGACGAACTCGGCGCGCGCGGCGTGCTTTCCGTTTGGGCCGAAGGAGGCGCGACGGCGCTCGGCGCGCTCTTCAATGGCGGGCACGTGGACGAGGTCTGGGCGTTCATCGCCCCGGTGGTGATTGGTGGCCATGGCCCGGGGGCGGTGGGCGGCGAAGGGGCCGCCCTTGTCGCGCAGGCCTGGCGGCTCGAAGCGCCGCAGGTCGAACGCATCGGCCCCGACGTGCTCGTCCGGGGCTACACGCGCAGCTGGCCCCCCTGACGGGCGCGCTGCCCGCCAGGAGAAGCTCCCTTTTCTAGTACCGGGCGGGGACGGCCAGTTGCTGCACCGCGGTTGCGCCGACGGTGGCGACGATGAGGTCCCACTCCCTCAACTCCCACTCGCCGACGAAGGTGATAGCCGCACCCTTCTTCCCCGCGCGGGCGGTGCGCCCAATGCGGTGGATGTACTCCTCGACATTCTGGGGCACGTCGTAGTTGATGACGTGCTCGATGTCGGGGATGTCGAGGCCCCTGGCGGCCACATTCGTGGCGATCAGGAACTGCAGCGAGCCGTCCCGGAACGACGTCATCACGCGGTCGCGCTCGCGCTGGCTGAGGTCGCCGTGGATAGCCTTCGCGGGCACGCCCGCGCGCTGCAACTGCTCCGTCAGCCTGTCAACGCCGATCTTCGTGCGCCGGAAGATGAGCGAGCGGCCGAAGTCGC
>CAYYYI010000059.1:0-14775 GCA_964475735.1 uncultured Anaerolineaceae bacterium | reverse complement strand
TGCAGGCGAGTACCAGAATGCTATGCCTTTGTAGTCTTTACGGAAGATCAACTTCGCATACGTTTCTGGCATTAAGCCGGACACGCACGCCGGACGACCGTCAGTAGCGAATGATGCTAAACACGTCATAGCCATTGAGCGCGGCGCGACCGTTGAGCCCCTCAAGTTCGACAACGAACCCAAACCCGGCGACCACGCCCCCGATCAGTTCAACAAGCTTGGCCGCCGCCCGCGCAGTCCCGCCCGTGGCGAGCAGATCGTCGACGATGAAGGCGCGCTGGCCGCGCACCAGAGCGTCGGCATGGATGTCGAGCTGGCTCTCGCCGTATTCGAGCGCGTATTCAACGGACATGCGCGCCGAAGGTAGCTTTCCGGGCTTGCGGACGGGGACAAATGGCAACTTCATCCGGTCGGCGAGCGGGCCACCGAAGAGGAAGCCCCGCGACTCAATGCCCACGATGGCTGCGGGCCCGGCAGCCGCGGCGTTCTCTTGCAGGAGGCCGAGGGTCTCGGCGAAAGCGGCGGTATCCGCCAACAGGGGAGTGATGTCGCGGAAGAGAATGCCGGGCTGGGGGAAATCGGACACGTCGCGGATGAACGATTTGAGGTCCATGGCGCGAATTCTAGTACGCCGCAGCCCATGAGCTCACCCACCGCGGGCAAAGGCCGGCCCGCTACGCCGCCTTCAAGAATCCGAGCGGCTCCCAGACCTGGCCGAGAAGGGGCTCGGATGGAACGCCAAGCCACCGTTCGATGACGGTCGCGTAGACGCGGCGGAAGTCCGTGGTGAAGGGCACGTTGCCATTGTCGACGAGGTTCTTCAGGTCGGGCGGGTCGCCGTAGAGGCCGCGCTGCACACCATCGCCCAGGGCAAAGAGGACGCTGGCGGCGCCGTGGTCCGTGCCACCGCTGGCGTTCTCCTGGACTCGGCGGCCGAACTCGCTCCAGGTGAGCACGAGCACGTCCTGGGCCTTCCCCTGGGCGACAAGGTCGTTGTAGAAAGCCGTCAGCCCCTGGTCCAGTTCCTGCATGAGCCGTGGATGGTCCGTGGCCTGGCTGGAGTGAGTGTCGAACCCTCCGAGGGTGATGTGGCCCACGCGCATGCCGAGGCCGCCCACAATCACTTCGGACAGGAGCGAAAGCCCCGAGGCGAACGAGGTCTTCGGGTATTCCACAGCCGGCTTGTAGACCTTCCCGGCATCCGCCAGCTGCTTCGAGCTCGCCACGGCGCTATCGACGGCTGTCTCGAGGAGCACGCCATAGGGCGAAGCCGCCGGGTACTGCTCGTAAAGCTTGAGGAGCGTGGCCGTGCGGGGGTCCGAGCCATCGCCCGGCTTGTTCCGCACCTTGAAGCCGTAGTCGGCCTCGTTCTGGACGGAGGGGATTGGAATCTCAGCCGAGCGCATCTCCGCCGGGGTGGAAGTGCCCACATTGAAGCCGAAGAACGGGTCGTGCTGCTGCGATTCCAGCGCCTCGAGGGTGCGGCCGAGCCAGCCGTCCTGGAACGTCAGTCCGGGGTCGCCCGCCTGCCAGATGGCCATCGACTTGAAGTGGCTGTAGTCCTGGCCGGGATAGCCGACGCCGCGGACGGCAGCGAGCTTGCCCTGGTCCCATAACCCCTTGAGCCCGGCCAGATCCGGGTGCAGGCCGAAGCCGGGCTCAAGGGGCAGGGCCGCCTCGTCCGCCACCCCGAGGGTCTTGCGGGCGGAGCGGTAGGCAGAGTCGCCCACCGGGACGAGTGTGTTCAGGCCATCGTTGCCGCCCGCCATCTGTACGAGCACCAGCACCTTGCCGTTGTCCGCGGCGGTGTAGGCCGGGTTCTGGGCGGCGAACGCCAGCGAGCCCTTGAGCAGCGACCCCGCCGTGGCGCCGATGCTGACCAGGGCGGTTCCCTTGATGAAGTCCCTGCGCGAAATCATGGCCGCGCCTCCTAGATGAGCTGGTATTCGGGGCTGGCGAGCACCAGGTAGGCCACCGTTGCGGCCCGCTCCTGAGCATTCGCGATCGTGCGCGCGTGAGCGTACAGCGCTTCGCGCGACTCATTCGGGACGTTGCCGTCGACGAGCACTTCGAGAACCCGGTCGGCCACCTCTTCGGCGGTGGCCGCCCCGGCAAGTGCGGGGAGCATGGTGGGCTGGCCCCGCAGGCCAAAGAGGAACTGGTCGAGGAAGTTCACGCGGGCGAAGAAGGTGCTGGAAGAGAGCCACGCGGCCCCGCCCGGCCAGCCCGCGACGTTGGGCGGCTCGAAGAGGATCTGGTCCATGCCGCGATAGGCGCGCTCGTTGATGGCGCCCGCGGCGAGCTCACGTATCTCCAAGCCGCGCAGGGCGCCCACCATGAACTCGACCGGGCTGCGGACAATGGCCCGGTAGGAGCGTTCGGAGTAGAACTCGTCGCTCACGAGGATGGCGCGGACGATGGCCCGGATGTCGTGGCCGCTTTCGTCCCACACCTGCAAGAGAGCGTCGATGGTCTTTTCGTCCGGGCTGAGGTGGGCGAACTCCATGAACAGGCGCCGGCAGATGAACCGCCCGGCTGCGGGCTGCCCCATGATGATGTCCACAATGTCGTCGCCGTCCCAGGGGCCGGTCTTGCCCAGGAAGGTCTTCTGGCCGTAGTCGTGCCTCCGGCCAACGAGGAGGAACCTGGGCTCCCACTCATCGATCAGTCCATGCTCGATTTGGCGCCGCTCCTCTTTGCTCAACGTGTTCAGGTCGACCGGCGGCTTCGCAGGCGGCGTGAAGCGCCATCCCGTGAAGGCGCGGGCGCTTTCACGGACGTCGTCCTCCGTGTAGTTGCCCACCCCGAGGGTGAATAGCTCCATCAGCTCGCGCGCGTAGTTCTCGTTGGGGTGCTCCTTCGTGCTGTCGACCGTATCGAGGTAGAAGAGCATCGCCGGGTCGCGGCTGACGGCTTTGATGAGCGTGTCGTACTTCGGCAGGGCATTGGCGCGGTAGAGCTCGTTCTGAATGACCATGAGCTTGGCACGCTGGCCGCCAATCTTGCTCACCTGGCTGGTGAGCAGCCCGTGCCAGATGAAGGTCATGCGCTCTTCCAGGGGCCGCGCCGTGAAGGCCATCCGCAGGAGCCACCAGCGCTGCAGGTCACGTGGGCTATCGACCAGGTTCAGGTTGGCCGCCGCCAGCATGGCATCGAGCGCGGAGTTATCGACTGCCTCGTAGTTGAGGAGGCGGTCGGCGGCCTCCTCATGCGAGAGGGCGGCGAACTCCTCTATCTGGGCGCGCGTGCCCCCGAACCCTGCGCGGCGGAGAAGGTGCGCCGCACGGCGCTTCGGGTCATCGATGGGGCGGTCGAGGTCTTCGGGTACGGGCGTGGCGGGCTGCTTGCCCGCGCCGCCGTTGCTGACGCCACCGCCGGGACCGGCGCCGGGCGGAGCCTGGCCGTCGTTCGACTGGAGGCCCAGAGTGACCATCGCCCCGGCGGTACCGGCGGCGGCAATGGCCGCGCCGCCCGCGAGGATGGCCCGCCGCGTGGCAGAGCGGCCGAGAAAGGGCGTCGACGATGGTGGTTGCTGTTCCTGGTCCACGATGCAACCCCACGACCAAGTGTGATGGGTAGAGACCCTCAGGGATGGTATGGCGCCGGGGCCGGGTCAGGTGACGGGTGGGGGCGAAGGATTTCTCAGATGTGAACGCTGCGCCTGACGACGCCGAATTGCCGGCGCCACGGCGGTCCGTCCGTCAACCACGGCAGCCGTGGTGCGCGGATGACCCGGGTCTCGGGCATCCTTCCCCCTCCAGCGGCGCCGGGGCGCCGCGGCTACCTTCCTCAGCGGCCGGTCCAGTTGGGGGCGCGCTTTTCGGCGAAGGCGCGGGGGCCTTCGACGGCGTCCTCGCTGGCGCGGCGACGGGTCTCCCACTCGTAGCGGGTCCGGTTCGCCTCAGGGAGAGGCATGGCGATGCCCTGGTACGCCGCTTCCTTGGTGGCGCGCACGGAGAGCGGGGCGCAGCGGAGGATGTCCTGCACGTAGCCGTCGACCAGCGCGTCGAGGTCGGCGAGCGGGGCCACGTCGTTCACGAGCCCGGCTTCGTAGGCGCGACGGGCGGGGATGTGGCGGCCGGTGAGCATGTAGCCCATGGCGACCTTCAGGGGGAGCTGGCGCGGGAGGCGGTGGACGCCCATGGCCCCGGCGATGAGGCCGCGGCGTGGTTCGGGCAGCCCGAGCTCGGCGTGGTCGGCGGCGACGATGATGTCGCAGGCGAGGGCCATTTCGAGTCCGCCACCCAGGGCAAAGCCGTTGACGCGGGCGATGATGGGCTTGAAGAGGTCGAACCGGCTGGTGAGGCCGCCGAAGCCGCCGGGCGGCATGCGCATGCTGGGACGTTCCTCGGCGGGCAGGCGCGAAAGCTCTGCGGTGTACTTGAGGTCGTTCCCGGCGCTGAAGGCCTTGTCGCCCTCGCCCGTGAGGACCGCCACCCAGAGGTCGTCGTCAGCGGCGAAGTCGTCCCAGTATTCGTTCATCTCCAGGTTTGCCGGCGGGTGAAGGGAGTTCATCACCTCGGGCCGGGCGATGGTGAGATAGGCGACATGGCCCTTCTTCTCGTAGCGGCAGAACGTCATGGGCAGGCTCCTCTCCTGGTATCAGATAGGCGGGCATTGGGTGTGCCATGGTGTGGCCTGCTCGTAGGCGTGGGCGACGCGGCAGAGCAGGGCTTCTTCGAACGGCCTCCCGGCAAACGAAACGCCCACGGGAAGGCCGCCTTCGCCGAAGCCGCAGGGAACCGAGATGACCGGCTGGCCGGTGTGGTCCCACGGGCCGGTGAGGGCGCCGTAGCGGTAGGCGCCGTCGGCCGTGGCCTCAATGGGGCAGGCTACTGCCGGACAGGTAGGTATGGCAATTACGTCGACGCCCTCCATGGCGTGGCGCACCTGGGCGGTGAATTCGCGGCGCACGCGCAGGTCGTTGATGTAGTCCACCGCCGTGAGCGTCATCCCCCAGAGGAGGAGGCCGCGCACGTCGGCGCCGTACTTCTCGGGGCATTCGCGGAGCCAGCGGGCGTGGTAGGCGGCGGCTTCGGCCTGGAGCACGTTGACGCGAAAGCCGGCGTCGAGCAGCGGGATCTCGACGTCGACCACAAGCGCGCCGAGGTGGCGCAGGAGACCGAGGGCCGTTTCGAAGGCGGCGGCGACGCCGGGCTCGACGCTGGCAGGCTGGCTGCGGGGGACGCCGATGCGCACGCCCTTGATGTCGCGGCCCATCTCGGCGGTGGCATCGAAACCCACGAAGCGGGCGGAGCCAGGGTCGGCGGGATCGAAACCGGCGATCTCGTTGAGGAAGAGGGCGGCGTCTTCGACCGTGCGGGCGAGGGGGCCAACGTGGTCGAGCGACCAGGCGAGGGGGGTTACGCCGGCGCGGGAGACGAGCCCATACGTGGGCATGAGCCCCACGACGCCGCAGAGGGCGGCGGGGATGCGGATAGAGCCGCCGGTATCGGTGCCGATGGCGGCGAAGCATTCGCCCGCGGACACGGCAGTGCCCGAGCCGCCACTGGAGCCGCCCGGGTGGCAGTCAAGGTTCCAGGGGTTGTGAACAGGACCGTAGTGGGGGTTATTCGAGGTCACGCCATAAGCGAACTCGTGGAGGTTGAGCTTACCGAGGGAGACGGCGCCCGCCTCGCGGAGCTTCGTGACCACCATGGCGTCGTGGTCAGGCACCCAATCGGCGAGGATGGCGGACCCGGCGGTGGTGCGGACGCCGCGGGTGGCGCAGAGGTCCTTCACGCCAACGGGGATGCCGTGGAGGGGACCGCGGTCGAGCCCGGCGGCCAGTTCGGCGTCAGCCTCCTGGGCGGCGGCGAGGGCCAGCTCGGGTGTGCGGGTGATGAAGGCGTTCAGCGACGGCTCGACCTCTTCGATGCGAGCGAGGCACGCCTCCGTCAGCTCGGCGCTGCGAACCTCTTTCGCGCGGAGCAGCCGTCCAGCCTCGGCGATGGTGAGACGGGTGAGCGCGGTCATCGCGGCTTCCAGGGCAAGACGTGCTGCACCAGTTGGGGCTCGCTCTCGAGGGCAGGCTCGATGGGGCGGCGAAGCGAGGCCATAGCAGCGGCGCGCTGGATCTCGGGCTCGCTGGCGGCGATGCCCAGGCGGGCGAAGAGGGCGCGCACCTCGGCGGCAGGATCGTCAGACATGCGCGCATTCTACGGGAGGGAGGAGCGTCTGCGCGCTTCCGACGGCGACTCGCCCGTCGGGAAGATGCCGCTAGAATGGCCTGTGTGGATGGTTTCAACCTCACCGAGATCCCGCCCCTTCGTTCGCCCGTTGTGGTCATGGCCTTCACCGGCTGGAGCGACACTGGCACTGTCACCACAGACGCGGGCCTTCGCCTGATCGAAACGTGCAGCGCCGAACGCTTCCTGACCGTCGATCCTGAGGACTACTACGTCTTCACGGAGAGCCGGCCCACCGTGCGTCTCGACGACGAGGGGGAGCGGGTCATTGAGTGGCCTCAGAACGAGGCGTATTACGCCATTCTGCCGGACGCTCCCCACGATCTCGTGGTCGTGTGCGGGGTGGAGCCGAGCCTGCGCTGGCGGACGTTTTCAGAGCGCCTGGCGGACGTCATCGCCGGGCTCTCGCCCGCGCTGTCGTGCACGATGGTGGCGCGCCCGGCGGCCACGCCGCACACGCGGCCCATCCCCATCAGCGGCTCTTCGGCCGACCCGCAGCTAGCGGCGCGCTTTGGGCTGGGTCCGTCGCTCTACCAGGGGCCGACGGGAATCATCGGCGTGCTTCATGACGCCCTTCGCCAGCGCGGGGTGCCGCTCATCAGCCTGGCGGCCGGGGTGCCGCACTACCTGAACGTGGATGAGAATCCGCCGGCCACGAAGGCGCTGCTGCAGGCCCTCCGGCCGGTGGTTGGCTTCACCCCGGACCTTGGAGACCTGGATGAGCAGGGCGAGCGCTTCCTCGCCCGCGTCGAAGAGGCGTCGCAGGGGGACGATCAGATCGGCCAGTACGTGACCATGCTCGAACAGAACTACGGCCAGGCGCCGGGGACCCCCGCGGAGTTCGAAGAGCGTGAACCGGGCGATTTGCCGCCAGCGGCCGATATTCTCCGCGACGTTGAGGACTTCCTCCGCGGAACGCAGTAGAATCCGGGGCGCAGCCATGTCTCTATCCGCAGTCCTCTGGAAATTCGCCTCCCCCTACGACGCGTACGTTTCGCACGCGGCCCGGCTCAACGAGGCGATCGAGCGGATCCGGTATTTCAGTGACCGGGCGCTGGGGTACGAGGCGGGGTTGCAGAGCTCGGTGCGCATGGTTCCGCGGGCGATCGCGGCCGAAGAGCGGGCGCAACGCTTCCGCGAACAATTGGCATCCTCCGCGGCGAACATGTCGGACGAGGAGTTCGAGGCGTTCATCGCCGACCTTGGAGGGGGCAGTGTCGCCGAGGTGGAGACGAGCCGCGCACAGGCCGTTTCGCGGCTATCGCACACCACCCGCGGGCTCGAGGAGTACTTCGCCATCGCCGGGCACGAACTGGCCACCCTTGAACGCCGGGGCTATAACCCGCGCCGGCCGGATGTGGCTCGCCAGCTTGAGGCGAACGCGCTCCCGGCCACAACGCTTGCCGAGTACCGCGCGCTGCTGCACCAGCTCGGGCTGAAGGTTGGCCGCTCGGCGGGCGCCAGCGCTTGAACAACTCCCGCCTGGTCTATTCGACCGATGGCGGCCGCGTCCGCCCACCCAACCCTTCGCCGCCACGCAAGGCGAAGGCGCCTGCTCCGGGCCGGCCCACCCCGCCCGCAGACGGCATCGTGCGCATCATGCGCGACCGGCGCGGGCGCGGCGGGAAGACCGCGACCACCATCACCGGCCTCCCCGGCACGGAGGAGGAGCTTGACGCGCTCCTCAAGACGCTGAAGCAGCACTGTGGCGCTGGCGGCGGGCGAGATGGACGAACGATCGAGATCCAGGGCGACCACCGCGAACGGCTGCAGCTGAAGCTCGAAGAGATGGGTTACCGGGTCAAACTGGCAGGGGGTTAGGGGCTCCTCGGGGAGCGTCTGCCGGGGCCGGTCAGAAGATCCCCTCGCACTCCGGCACTTCGTTGGCGATCCGCGTGAGTTCCTCTGTGTCGTACTTGATGTCGATCGTGTCTGCCTTGAGGCTCATTTCGGTCATGGCCAGGTCGAAATCGTCGGCGAACCTCTCTATGTCGGCCTTGACCTGGCTCACGCTCTTCGTTTCCATCCCCTTGATGCTGGCGACGGTGTTGGAGAACGACTTCTCGAGATCAGCGCCCAGCTGGGCGAAGGCCTGGTGAATCGCCTTTCCGTCCTTGCCGTCGGGCACGGGCAGGCCCGAGAGATTCTTCCGGAGGGTCGCGGTCAGGTCGAGAGCCTGCTGGAAGTAGGCGACCATCTCGTCCTTGATCTGCTTGGCTGAGGCGTCACCGGGAACGCTCAGCGTGTCCACGAGGAGCGTCACGTCATCCATCCAGTTCGTCATGGACACGCAGAGGCCAATAACGAACTTCTCGTTCTTGCTGGCGTTCGCCTTCACTGTCGTGCGGGCTACGGGGGTAGAGGTCTTGGCCGGGGTCCCCGCGCTACCCGCCTTCTTTGTGGCGGACGGCTCCGGCCCGTCGCCACCCGCTACATCCTCGTCATCGAAAATGACCGCGGCGCAGTCCGCGTCCTCGTCAATCAGGTCGACGATCTCCCAAACATCGTCCTTCTCATCGGCCAGCTTTTCGAGGACATCGCGGAAGTTCTCATCCTCGATCTCGTCGAAGACCTCGAACACGTCTTCTTCGAAGTCGTCTGTGTCTGTATCGAGCGCCTTGACCTTCTTGATGGCGCTGTCGATGTCCTTCTCCACGCTCTTGAAGTTGGCGAGAAACGCTTCCCTCACAGAGGAGCCGCCGTCGATATCAGGCTGGCCAAGCTTCTCGAAGTCTGCCTTGAAACGGTCAAACGCCTTCCTGGTGTCGGCCATGAAGGCCAGCACGTCCTTCTTCGCTTCCTCGGGATCATCGAAGTCGATGCCGAAGAAGTCCCCTGCGATCTCCTCGCCGTCTTCGTCGAACTCGATGAAGCGCTCGCACACGTCGGCGACCCAGTCTTCGGCGTCCACGCTCTTGGCGCTGTCGCCGCCGCAGGCAGCAAGGAACAGGGCAGTGAACGAGAACGCTGCGAGCAGGGCGGACAGTGGCATCCGGCTTTCTAATGGCATCCTGGAGGGCTCTCCCGGCTTCAAGTGGTCACCGACCATTCTCACGGAAATGCGCGCCCCTGCAAGGGGCCACAAACTTCTACCCGTCCGCGCCGCGGCTCCCGGAATGCACCCGGCGCGCCTTATCTCAACGCTGACCTACTCGTCAGTGAAGATGACGGTGGCACATTTGGGGTCTTCATCAATCAGGTCGACGATCTCCCAAACGTCGTCCTTCTTATCGGCCAGCTTTTCGAGGACATCGCGGAAGTTTTCGTCCTCGATCTCATCGAAGACCTCGACCACGTCTCCCTGGAAGTCTCGTGAGCCGGTATCGAGCGCCTTGATCTTCTTTGTGGCGCCGTCAATGTCCTTCTCCACGCTCTTGAAGTTCGCGAGGAACGCCTCTGTCACCGCCGAGCCGCCGTCAATGTCGGGCTGGCCCGTCTTCTTGAAGTCTTCCCGGAGGTTGTCGAACTCCTTCTTCATCTCAGCCAGGAAGGCCAGCACGTCCTTCTTAGCTGCCTCGGCATCATCGAAGTCGGTGCCGGAGAACTGCTCGCCGATCTCGTCGACGTCTTCGTCGAACTCGATGAAGCGATCGCACACGTCGGCGACCCAGTCTTCGGCGTCTACGCTCTTGACGTCATTGCCTCCGCAGGCGGACAGGAATGGGACCAGGGCGAAGAACGTGGCCGAGAGAACGAGAAGCAGCCGGCGCGGGGAAAGAACTATCACTCAAGAAGCTCCCAAGGAGAGGTATGTCTCGCTTATTCTGACGGCACTTCCCTCCCGCGCAATTGGCTCCGCTATTCGGAGGTGAAGGGCCGCGAACGCCATGCCTGACGGCCGGAGGGGTGTTCCGCTCAGGGCGCGGGCGTTGGCGTCTTCGGGGGCAGAATGCCGTTTGCCGCTTCTTCAACCTGATCGAGGAACACGTCCAGGGCATCGCCGAACTTCCCGGGGAGGATGACAAGGACCGCCGGGGCAGCATCGAGCAGCGCCGTGGCCACGGGCGAGTCGTCGATGTCCTCTCTCAGGTCCGGGGAGGGAAAGACGACCAGCGCGATGAGGACCACCTGGCAGAGGATGGCCGCCTTGATGAAGCCGAACGCGGCGCCGGTCAGGTCATCGAGTTTCCCGAGATTGAGCATCTCCACGCTGCTCTTGAGCAGGTGAGCAATCACCACGCCGGCAATGATGACGCCCGCCATGATGGCGACGAAGGAGATGAGGGCGGCCGCCTCTTCGTTGTCGACGATCGGTTCGACCTTGGGATACATGTCGTCGTAGAGGATGCCCGCCATGGGCACGGCGAGGATGAGCGCGCAGAGCCCCACAAGCTCGCGCACGAAACCGTTGCGGTAGCCCCGGAAGGTGAGCGTTCCGATGACGGCGACGAGAACGATGGTCACCCAGTTCATGCGGCACCCGGTCCGTTGGCCGTATCACAACCCCGCCGGCCACGTTCCCCGCACATTGGCCCACGCCGGCCCAAGACTCAAGCGAGGGGGCGGCACAGCCGGCCCGCCCACGCAACTGGTCCGCGCCACTTGCGGGACGCCGTTCTCACGGAGTACTATTGTTGACACATTCACTCGACTTTATCAGGAGGTAGGCGGCAAGTTCTGCGAGCCCGGCGGCGCGAAGCCCGGGGCCGCACTCATTGCCTCCATGCGATGCGCGTTTCCACTCGCAGCGACTACGGCCTTCGCGCCCTCATTGAGCTTGCCGGCCACTACGGCGGCGGGCCGCTGCAATCCTCCGAGATCGCGCTTCGCCGCCACATTCCCGAGCAGTACCTGGACCAGTTGCTTACCACGCTTCGAAAAGCGGGGTTCATCCGCTCGGTGCGGGGACCTTCGGGCGGGCACGAAATGGTCCGCGACCCCGCCACCATCACCGTGAAGGAAGTCATCGACGTGCTCGAAGGGAGCATTTCGCCGGTGGCGTGGCTCGATGAGCCGCCGGAGATGACCGACCACCCCCACCATTGCGGCCAGCGGGAGATCTGGGAGCGCATCCGCGACGCGACGAATGAGATCCTCTCGTCGTATTCCATCGCCGACCTGCTGGAGCGCGAGCCGCAGGCAACCGCCGGCAGGTACGTGATATGACTGCCGCGACCACGCGCCCCATCGTGGCCAATTCGATCCTCGACCTGATCGGCGCGACGCCGCTGGTGCGGCTCAACCGCGTTGTCCCTGAGGGGGCCGCCACCGTGCTGGGCAAGCTTGAAAACCTGAACCCGGGCGGTAGCGTGAAGGACCGCATCGCACTCTCGATGGTCGAAGCGGCGGAGAGATCCGGCTTGCTCCAGCCCGGCTCCACGATCGTCGAGCCGACGTCGGGCAACACCGGCATCGGGCTGGCGCTGGTGGCGGCGGTGAAGGGCTACCGGCTCATCCTCACGATGCCGGAGGACATGTCGCTGGAGCGGCGGCAGTTGCTTGAGCGGTTCGGCGCGGAGCTTCACCTGACGCCCGCGATCGAAGGAATGACGGGCGCGGTCTTCGCCGCCCGTCAGCTTGTGGAGAAGCACCCCGGGTTCTTCATGCCCCAGCAGTTTGAGAACGGGGCCAACCCGGAGATTCACCGCCGCACAACGGCGCGCGAAATCATCGAGGCCACGGGCGGGCAGATCGACGCCTTCGTGGCGGGGGTCGGCACCGGCGGCACCATCACGGGCGTAGGCGAAGTGCTGCGCGAGGAGCTCGGCGAAAGGGTCAGGATTGTGGCCGTGGAGCCTTCGCGCTCGCCCGTCCTGAGCGGCGGGCGCGCGGGCATGCATGGCATCCAGGGCATCGGCGCGAGCTTCGTGCCGGGCGTCCTGAACCGCTCGGTGTACGACGAGGTGGTCCGCATTGAGGACAAGGAGGCGTACGCCATGACGCGCCGCCTGACGCGGGAAGAGGGCCTGCTTGTTGGCATCTCGGCAGGGGCGAACGTAGCCGCCGCCAGCAAGATCGCGGCCCGCCTGGCAGCGGGCAAAACCGTTGTCACCATGCTCTGCGACACGGGCGAGCGGTATCTGAGCGTGGCAATGTAAGGTGGATCAGCAACACCCGCTCGCCGCGGGCCCAGGCCGTTCCCGGCCATCGATTTCGAAGGAGTCACTGGCGATGACCGTCAACGTCTATATCCCCACCCCGTTCCGGCACCTCGTCGGCAACCGCGCGAGCGTGAAGGCCGAGGGGGCGACCGTGCGCGGCGTCCTGGAGAACCTCGACGCGCAGTTCCCCGGGTTTCGCCAGCAGGTGTTTGACACGGAGGGCCGGCTTGCCCACCACATCAACGTCTACGTGAACCAGGTCGAAATCGAGAACCTCTCGGGCGAAGCGACGCCCGTGACAAACGGCGATGAAGTGGCCGTGATTCCCGCTCTGGCCGGCGGCGCCGGGCCCACGGTGATGACGCCGGAGATGGTCGAGCGCTACAGCCGCCACCTCATCATGCCGCAGGTGGGCAGCGTCGGGCAGCGAAGAATCATCGATTCGAGCGTGCTCATCATCGGCGCGGGCGGGCTGGGCTCGCCGGTGGCGCTCTACCTTGCGCTGGCGGGCGTGGGGAAGATCGGCATCATCGACTTCGACGTAGTGGACCGCACGAACCTGCAACGGCAGATCCTCCACCAGACGGCCGACATCGGGAAGCGGAAGGTCATTTCCGCTCGCGAGACGCTGGAGGCGCACAACCCCAACGTGAACGTCGTGGTGCATGAGACGCCCATCACGAGCGATAACGCATTCGAGATCATCGGCCAGTACGACATGGTGGTGAACGGCGCCGACAACTTCGCCACGCGCTACCTGGTGAACGATGCCGCCTACCTGCTGAAGAAGCCGCTCGTCGACGGCTCGATCCTGATGTTCGACGGACAGGCCACCGTGTACATCCCCGGGAAGGGGTGCTACCGCTGCCTCTACCCGGCGCCGCCGCCACCGGGGATGGTCCCGAGTTGCGCGGAGGCCGGCGTGCTGGGCGCGATGTGCGCCACCATCGGCAGCATCCAGGCGACCGAGGTGCTCAAGCTCATCCTCGACGTAGGCGAGCCGCTCGTGAACCGGCTGCTGCTGTACGACGCGCTCTCGCTGGAGTTCCGCATCGTGAAGGTACGCCGCGACCCGGACTGCCCGCTGTGCGGCGACAACCCCACGATCCACGAACTGATCGACTACGAGGAGTTCTGCGGCGCGCCGATCCCGCACGCAACGCCTGCCTGACCCATCCGGCCGCCGGGCGGAGCCGCTCCATCGCGGCGGTTCGGCCCGGCCGAACGTTCGCCGCACAGACACCAGAAGGACCTGACAATGACATCCACAGCAGCCCCCACCGTCCAGGTGCGCGTCACCGCCGTGCTCCAGAAGCTCACGGGCGGCCAGAAGACAATTGAGGCTTGCGGCGCCACCGTGGGCGAAGTGTTCGATGACATCGAGCGCCGTTTCCCGGGCTTCCGGGCCCAGATGTACGCCGAAGATGGGAAGCTGCACCGCTTCGTGAACATTTACCTGAACGACGAGGACATCCGCTACACGGGCGGCCCGGGCACGGCCCTCAAGGCCGGCGACATCCTCGACATCCTCCCGGCGCTGGCCGGCGGGGCCCTGTAGCCCTGCTGCACGGCGCGAGACCAGCGGAGGAGCCGTGATGGCGCTCTACTCTTCGATACTCGACCTCATCGGCAACACGCCGCTGGTCGAACTGAAGCGCTTTTCGCCACGGCCGGGCGTGCGCATCTACGCCAAGCTCGAAGGGCAAAACCCGACAGGCTCGGTGAAGGATCGTATCGCCAAATTCATGATCGAAGCGGGCGAAAAGAGCGGCGAGCTGAAGCCAGGCGCGACGATCCTCGAGCCTACCTCTGGCAACACCGGCATTGGCCTCGCGATGATCGGCCAGGTCAAGGGGTACCACGTGGTCTGCGTAATGCCGGAAGCGGTGAGCGAGGAGCGCACTCAGCTCCTGCGCGCCTTCGGCGCCGAGATCATCTACACCCCGGGCGAACTTGGCTCGAACGGTTCTATCGCGCGGGCGAAGGAGATCGTGGCCGAGAACCCGGGCAAGTATTACTTCCCCTACCAATACGGGAACGAAGCCAACCCCCGCGCCCACTTCGAGACCACGGGCCCGGAGATCCTGCGCGACCTGCCCCAGACCACGGTCTTCGTCGCCGGGCTCGGAACGGGCGGCACGCTGACCGGGACCGGCCACTACCTGAAGTCGCAGAACCCGGGCATCAAGGTCATCGCCGCCGCGCCGCACCCGGGCGACCTGGTGCAGGGCCTGCGCGCGCTCGAAGAAGGGTTCATCCCGCCGGTTCTCGACGAGTCGGTGCTCGACGGGAAGATCGTCGTGGACAGCCGATCGAGTTTCGCCATGGCCAAGGAACTCACGCAGCGCGAAGGGCTGTTCGTGGGCGTGAGCGCGGGTTCCGTGGTGAAGGCGGCGTTGAAGGTGTCCGAACGGCTGGAGGGCGAGCAGCACATCGTGTGCCTGTTGGCGGACGGTGGATGGAAGTATCTTTCTTCCAACCTCTGGACGACGGACTGGGAAGACCAGCCGGCGGACGTGGAGACGAAAATCTGGTGGTAAGCGGGC
>CAYYYI010000058.1:0-15043 GCA_964475735.1 uncultured Anaerolineaceae bacterium | reverse complement strand
GAGCGCCGCTAGTCCAAATAGTCCTTCAGCTTGCGGCTGCGGCTCGGGTGCCGGAGCTTGCGGAGAGCCTTCGCTTCTATCTGCCTTATTCGTTCGCGGGTCACCCCGAACTCGCGGCCGACCTCTTCGAGCGTCCGGCTGCGGCCATCTTCGAGACCGAATCGAAGCTGCAGCACACGCCGTTCCCGGCTCGTCAGGCTGGCGAGCACGTCTTCTACCTGTTCGCGGAGAAGCTGCTGGCTGGCGGCCTCGGCCGGGGCCAGCGCGCTCGCGTCCTCGATGAAGTCGCCGAGGTGGCTGTCCTCTTCCTCGCCGATCGGGGTCTCCAGCGACACCGGCTCCTGGGAGACCTTCTGTATCTCGCGGATGCGCTCCGGCGTGTACGAGGAGGCTGCGTCGCCCTTGCCGCTCTCGGTCATGCCACGAGCGATCTCCTCGCTCGTCGGTTCGCGGCCGTACTCCTGCACCAGGCGCCGGCTCACGCGGACGAGCTTGTTGATCGTCTCCACCATGTGCACGGGGATACGGATCGTGCGCGCCTGGTCGGCGATGGCGCGGGTAATGGCCTGCCGGATCCACCAGGTCGCGTAGGTCGAGAACTTGTACCCCTTGCGGTAGTCGAACTTCTCGACCGCGCGGATGAGGCCGATGTTCCCTTCCTGGATCAGGTCCAGGAACGACATGCCACGCCCGATGTACTTCTTCGCCACCGACACAACGAGCCGGAGGTTTGCCTCGGTGAGCCTCTTTTCGGCCTTGAAGCCGTTGTGCTTCACCGTGTCGAAGTGATAGCGGAGCTTGTCCTCCAGCGGCGCGATCTTCTCGACCAGGCCGTCGACAGGCGGCACGAGGTCGTCCTCGTTTCCCGCCTCCTCGGCCATCTGGGCAACGAGGTCGGAGGTGAGGATGTGGGTCACGATCGAGAGGTGCACGATCAGCTGGTGCACCTCTTCCTCGGTGCGCTGGGGCTTAATCTTCGAAGTGCAGTACTCGCGGAAGTTCAGGTCCATCTCGCCGTCGATGAGCCCGCGGAACTGTGGGTTGGCGAGGGTATCAGCGAAGCCCAGCCCCTTGAGCTTCGGCCCACTGGGGTCGCGCCAGCGCGGGACGCGGATAGGGATCTCATTCCCGTTCTCATCGAGTTGGGGGGCAATCCGGGAGGTGAGCTTCTCGTAGTCGTCGATGAACATCCTGGCGGCCTTGTAAACCGGCAGGAGCTCGCCCCACTGATCCAGCAGCTCCACCGCGACCCTCGCCGCCGATGGAGGGTGACCGTAGGCGGCGACGTACGTCTCCTCGATCTCGCGAAGGTGGTTCCCCTCCTCCATCTGCCGGGCGAGGTGCTTCTCATCGTCGGCCGTCAGGAGGTACACCTTCCCGATCTCGCGCAGGTACATTCGGACCGGGTCGTCGATCCCTTCGGACTCCTCGGTGAGGAGGGCGATCTCTACTTCTTCTTCTTCCTCCTCGGTCTCCAGCGGGTCCGCTTCGTCAGTGGTCTGGTCGGCCGGATCGTCTTCTTCCTCGGTCTCGTCGTCGAAATCGCCGCTCGAGAGGCGGCTGAGTACGCTGCCGATCATGGCGTCTGCGCTGGTGGCGGCGGTTTCAGTCATGGGGTCATCACTCATTCGTTATCAGCAATCCTGTTGTCGTCTTTTGGGAAAGGCCTGGCCGGAAGAGAGAAAATTCCGGGCACACTACGCCTTGTCCACCTTATCAAGCGCGTGGCAAGATTGTCAAGCCCGTTTTTCGTAGTACTGCCCGATAGCCAGTCGTGCGGCCCACACACGATGCCGCAATCCACGCCGTCTTCTTCACCGTCGCCAGTTTGCACTTGATCTGATGCTGTAATCCCTGACACCCTCTCTGGCGTACACCTCGAGGAGGAGAGCATGAGCCGAGCGATCCCCCCGGCCCCCGGTTGGCGAAGCCTTATCCGCGAACTCCCGGTGCTTGGCGCAGCGGTTCTCGCCTACTGGGGCGGCCGCGGCCTCACCGAGGGCAGTTACGCGGACGCCGTAGCCAACGCCGGACACCTCATCGACCTCGAGCGGCGTCTCGGCATCTACCACGAGATCTGGCTCCAGGAGCGGATCATCGACCACCACTGGCTCGTTACCCTGATGAACTGGGTCTACATGTGGGGCCACTGGCCGGTGATAGCCGTTTGCGCCACGTGGCTCTTCTTCCGCCGACCGCCCACGTACTTCCTCCTTCGTAACGCATTCCTCATCTCGGGCGCGATTGGGCTGCTCGTGTTCATCGCGTTCCCCGTCGCTCCTCCGCGCCTGGCGGGCATCGAAGTTGCCGACACGGTGACCCTTCATTCGAACTCCTACCGGGTCCTGCAGCCGCCGGGCTTCGTCAACCAGTACGCGGCGCTCCCGAGCCTGCACTTCGGCTGGAACCTCCTCATCGGCGGTGGAATGGCACGAGAGGCGCCCCTTCTGCCCGTGCGCATCGCCTCGGCGCTTCTGCCCGTCGCCATGGCCGTCGCCGTTGTGCTTACGGCCAACCACTACATCGTCGATGTCTTTGTGGGCGCCGCCGTCGCCCTCTTCGGCCTCCTGGTCGCCTGGAAGATGCGCTCGTTTCTGCTGCGCTCCTCTTCTACAAGGCTCCGCCTGCTGCGCCGCTGGAACGGCCTCCCCGAATTCCCGTGAGCGCACCGCGGCCCTTCGCTATCGCCCACCGCGCGGGAAACAGCCTTGCCGGGCTTCGCGCTTCCGAGGCCGCCGGCGCGGAGTTCGTCGAGGCGGACGTGTGGCGCTATCGCGGCGCGCTCGAAGTGCGGCATCTGAAGACGATGGGGCCTGTACCTCTCCTCTGGGATCGCTGGAGGCTGGTGCGGGCCAACGCTCCTCGCCTGCACTTGCAGGAGTTGTTGGCAGCCGCGGCCCCCGGAACACAGTTCATGTTCGACCTCAAAGGGCGCGATCCTTCTCTGCCACCGGAGCTGGTGAGGGCTCTGCAAGACTCAGGCCGCCCCGCGCCCTACATGGTCTCCTCCCAGAGCTGGGACCTCCTCGAACACTTCCGCGACATGCCGGAAGTGAAAGTCGCACACTCGGTAGGCGGGCCGCTGCAGCTCCGGCGTGTCTGGAAGCAGCTCACCTGGCACGACCGGCACATCATCTCTATCCACTTCAAGCTCCTCGATGCGCAAACCGTGGCGCGTCTGAAGGAGCGGACGAGCGGCGTCATCACCTGGCCCATCAACTCCCGCGAGCGGCTTGAGAAGGTCATTTCCTGGGGAGTCGACGGATTTACCAGCGACTCGATCGAGCTGATCCGCGAGTACGAGATGGGCTGCTCCGCGAACAGCTAGATCGCGTCCGCGCCGGGCTCCACAGCGGGCGGTTGCACAATGCCCTGCTGTTCCAGGCTCGCTATTTGTTCTTTTCCGTACCCCAGCCAGCGCAGCGTCTCCCGCGCGTGAGCGCTAAACGCCGGGGCAGGCGCGTGGTTTCCTGTTTCGGCGTTGCTCATCGCCACCGGCGTGCCCGGCTGCCGGATCGTCCCCACAACAGGATGCTCCATCGTTTGCATGATCCCGTTCGCGACCACCTGGGGGTGATCGAACACCTCTTCGGTGAGCACCACGGGAACGCAGGGCACGTCCGCCGCCTCCAGGATGGGGAGCCACTCGGCCGTGGGCTTCGTTCGGAAGGCATCCTCGTAGGCTGTCATCAGGGACTGGTGTTCTTCGGACGCAACTGCCGCGCCGAGTTCGTATACGTGTCCATCCACGGCTGTGTCAGACACCCCCAGGGCGTCCCGCAGCCCACGGCGCTGACGGTTGTTCAGGCACGCCACCGCCAGCATGGAGTCCCTGGTCCCGAACACCCGGTAGTACATGGCCGTCGCCCGGCTGAGGCCCAGCCCCGTACGGAACTTCTGCAGGTCTTCGTAGCTGGCCCCGGCCTCGCGCGCCGCCTCGACGGTTTGGAGCATCGTTTCGCGGCTCTCGCGGTCGAGGGACTCGATGGCCAGCGTCGGCCGGTACTGGATGGCGAGTGCGGAGGCGAAGAGGCTCGTGTCGATTTTCTGCCCCAGGCCGGTGCGTTCGCGCATGAACAGCGCCGAGGCGATCGCATAGGCCGTGAACATCCCCGTGCTAAGGTCGGCAGGCGCAAACGACGTGATACCCACGGGCACGCCGCGCTCTACCTTCCTTTCGAAATCCATGATTCCCGACATGGCCTGCACCAGGAGGTCGAAGCCCGGGCGGCCGCTGTACGGTCCCTCAGGGCCGAAGGCTGAGAGCGCCGCGTAGATCAGCCTGGGCTGAAGCGCCGACAGCGTCTCGTAGTCCAGTTCCAACTGTTCCGGGAGCCCGGGGCGGTAGTTCGTCACAACCACGTCCGCGCGGCGGACAAGGTCGTGGGCGATCGCCCGCCCTTCGGGAGTATCGAGCCGCATGGCGATGCTCTTCTTGCCGCGGTTTACGCCGATGTAGTAGCGGCTCTCGCGCCCCGATATGGGCTGCTGGCGGCGCCAGTGGTCGCCCTCGAAGGGCTCCACCTTGAGCACTTCCGCGCCCATGTCGGCGAGCATCATCGTGCAGTAGGGGCCGGCCACGTACTCCGTGAAGTCGACGACCACGATCCCTTCGAGCGGTGCTGCCATCCAATCCCCTCTTCCGGCGGTGCCGAAACGATATTGCCTGCTGCACGCGCGGTCGAGGCGCCGTTGCCGGCCCTTTCCCTCCGGCAAACGAACGGGCGTGCTACGATCAGGCGTAGATGCTCTTCTTCCTCGGCGACTTTACCGACAACCCCTCCGCGCTGCTTGCCTACCTCGCCGCCATGGGCGTCGCGTTCATGACCGGCATCGCCTTCCACGAATTCAGCCACGCCTGGGCTGCCAACGAACTGGGCGATAGCACCGCCGCGCGCCAGGGGCGGCTCACCCTCAACCCGCTGCGGCACCTCGACCCGATGGGCACAGTTCTGCTCCTGCTTATCGGCTTTGGCTGGGGGAAGCCCACGCCGGTCAATCCCTATAACCTGCGCAACGGCCCCAAGCGCGGAAACGCCATGGTTGCCGCTGCCGGCCCGGTTTCGAACTTCTTTTTCGCCGCCCTGGCTGCCCTTCCTCTGAAGCTTGGCCTGATCGACTCCATCGCCAGCTTCAGCAACATCGCCGACGCCAGCGGCGAGGAGGTTGTTGGGCTCTTCCTCATCTTCATCGTCTGGATCAACGTCGTGCTCGGCGTGTTCAACCTGATTCCCATCCACCCGCTCGATGGGTTCAAGGTTGCCGTGGGCGTGCTCCCCGGCGAGCTTTCGCGAAAGCTGAATGCTCTCTCCGCCTGGGGGCCCGGCCTGCTGATGACGCTGCTGGTGGTTGGCTTCGTGACGCCCTACAACCCCATCGGCTGGGTGATCGGCGGACTTGGCAACCAGATCCTCAGAATCATCGTCTGATGCTGCAGCGCGTTCGCCAGTTCCGCGAAGCATCGTCTCTTCCCACAGACGGTGACCTGGCGCTGGCCCGTGAGCACCTGCCCCCCGCCCTGGCCGGCCTCTTCGAAGCCCAGCATCGGCGGGATATCCTCCATGCCGCCCGCACCGCCCGCTGGCTCATCGAACGAGGCCACAACGATCGCGATCTGGTTGCCGCCGCGCTCCTCCACGACATCGGCAAGGGCTCGCAGCGCCGCCGCGATCGCGTGGCCTACGTCGTTTCCGGTTGGTTCGGGACGGCGCGCTTCGTCGCCTCCGCTGGATCTCGCTTCGAACTGCGCCGGGCCGTTGCCCGCAGCCGCACCCACAGTGAAGCCGGTGCTGCTACGCTGCTTGCTGCCGGCGCGCCGGCCCGCGTGGTAGAGCTCGTTCGCATGCACCATGCGAAAGCGGCCGGCGATGCTATGCTAGGCCTACTGCAGCAGGCAGACGCCGCCAGCTGAGCGCGCTGCCTCCCGGGGAACTCATGGCTCAACCGCGTATCGCCATCATTGGCACAGGCCTCATCGGCGCCTCCATCGGGCTCGCCCTCATGTCGCGCAAGACGCGCAACTACGAAATTGTGGGCGCAGATCGCGACCGCGGCAACGCCCGCCAGGCGAAGAAGATGGGCGCCCTCGACCGCGAGGTGGGCTCCCTCGAAGAGGCCCTCGATGGCGCCGGTATAGTCGTCCTTGCCGTGCCCGTACAGGCCGCCAAGCAGATCCTGCAGGAATCGGCGAAGTACCTTGCTGAGGGCGCCGTAGTGACCGACACCTGCAGCACCAAGACCGATATCCTTCGCTGGGCCGAGGAGTTCCTGCCCGAACACGTCCACTTCGTCGGTGGTCACCCCATGGCCGGCAAGGAGAAGAGCGGCCCCACGGCCGCCGCCATCGACCTCTTCAAGGGCGCCACCTGGGCCGTCACGCCTTCCCCGCGCGCGGACGAAGACGCCGTGCGAGCCGTCCTCGGGCTCGTCGAGACGCTGGGAGCCGTCCCCCTCTACATCGACGCTGCCGAGCACGACCAGTACGTGGCGGCCGTCAGCCACCTGCCAATCCTGCTCTCGGTCGCCCTCTTCCGCATGGTTCGCGACAGCGCCGGTTGGGAGGACGCCTCGCTTCTTTCCGGACCCGGTTTTCGCGACCTCACGAGGCTCGCCAGTGGCGATCCCACCATGGCTCGCGACATCCTCGCCACGAACCGCGAGGCTGTGCTGCACTGGCTCCACCGCTTTCAGGACGAGCTTCTGACCATCGCCAAGGCCGTCGAGCTGGGCGGTCAGCCCGTCATGGACCTGCTGGCCAGCACTCAGCTTGACCGTGACGCGTTTGTCCTCAACCCGCCCGTTCGCCGGCGGCCGGAGGGCGTCGAAGCCCCGTCGGCGCAGGATGCGATCGGACGGCTCTTCGTTGGCGGCCTGTACGACCGGATGAAGGACATGTCGAACCGTCCGGCGACGCCGCCGCGGGATGACGCCGAGCTCCGCCGCAAGCTAGGCATGAGCGATGAGAGCACTGAGCGTTAACCGCCCCGGGCGGATCCGCGCCGCCATTGACGTCCCGCCCGATAAGTCCATCTCTCACCGTGCCTTCATCTTCAACGCCATCGCCGACGGGCGCGCAACGATTGAACGCCCGCTCGAATCCGAAGACGTGCGCTCAACGGTGGCGTGCCTCGCCTCCCTGGGCGTCGAGATCGATTGGCCCGAGGGCCGGGCCACCGCGACCATCACCGGGCGCGGCCTCCACGGCCTGTTCGAATGTGAAGAGGTCCTTGACTGCGGCAACAGCGGCACCACCATGCGGCTGCTCACCGGGCTCCTTGCCGCTCATCCCCTGCTGAGCGTCCTGACCGGTGATGCCTCTCTCCGGACCCGGCCCATGGCGCGCGTCATCTCGCCCTTGCGCAAGATGGGCGCGCACATCCACGCCCGCAAGGGCGATACGCTCGCGCCGATCGTCATCAAGGGGGGCGAGCTCACCGGCATCGCCTACGATAGCCCCGTTGCCAGCGCACAGGTGAAGTCGGCGCTGCTGCTTGCCGGGCTCTATGCCGAAGGCGAGACCAGCGTCTGCGAGCCCGGCCGCTCCCGCGACCACACCGAGCGCATGCTTGCCGCGATGGGAGCGCCACTTATTGTCAATAGCGCCACCGTCACCGTCAGACCCGCCACCCGGCTGGAGTCCCTTTCGCTCCGCGTTCCGGGCGACATCTCCAGTGCCGCGCCGTGGCTCGTGCTTGCCGCCTGCCACGATGATGCCGAGGTCCTGGTCCGCGGCGTGAACACGAACCCCACCCGCACCGGCCTGCTCGACATTCTCCTGTCCATGGGGGCGAACGTCGAAGTGCTCGAAGAGCGCGCCACTGGCGGCGAGCCCGTCGCGGACCTCCTGGTGCGTTCGTCGAAGCTGCAGGGCACGATTGTGTCAGGCGACCTTGTGCCTCGCGCGATCGATGAGCTTCCGCTCGTCGCGCTCCTCGCCTGCTTCGCGGAAGGAGAAACCGTGGTCCGCGATGCGGCCGAGTTGCGCGCCAAGGAGTCCGACCGCATCGAAGCCGTCGTCCACATCCTTAGCCGCATGGGCGCCCGGGTGTCGGCCCGTCCCGACGGCTTCGTCGTCAGCGGTCCCGTCTCGGGCCTGCGTGGCGCGCGCGTCGACGCCCACGGCGACCACCGGATGGGGATGCTCGCTGCCATCGCCGGCGCCATGGCTGAAGGCGAGACGCACATCGGCAATGACGCCGTGGGCGTCTCCTACCCGGCCTTTTTCGAAGACCTGGCCCGGGCCTGCGATGGGGCCGCGGCCCTGCCATGAGCGGCCATCCCCTCGTCATCGTTCTCCACGGTCCGTCCGGCGTTGGCAAGGACACCGTCATCAATGAGCTGCGGCGACGGACTGGCATCTTTCGTGCTACCAGCACGACCAGCCGCTTTCCGCGCCAGGGCGAAGTCGATGGCGTCGACTACCATTTCGTTTCGCCTGAAGAGTTCGAGCGCCGCATCGCGGTGGGCGACTTCCTGGAACACGCCCGCGTGTACGGCGACTGGAAAGGGCTCGAAAGGCGCGAGGTCCTCGTCCCCCTGGCCGAAGGGCGCGACGTCATCATTCGCACCGACGTCCAGGGCGCCCGGCGTTGGCGACAGATCCTCGAAGGGGCCGTGTTCATCTTCCTCATGGCCGAAGACCGCGAGGCGCTCCGTGCCCGCCTGATCGGCCGTGGCAGCGAGGACGGCGATTCGCTCGCCACGCGCCTCGCCGAGTTTGACGAAGAGCTCGACGACATTGAGAACAACGACTACATCGTGGTCAACCACCACGGCCGGCTCGACGACGCGGTCGAAGAGATCATGGGAATCATCGAGCGTGAGCGGAGCAATCCCCGGCGGAAACCAGTTCGCCTGAAGGCCTGACCGGCGTGGTCCCCCGGAATGGGCCGCTATTGCGGCGCCTGCTCTGTCAGGTGTCCCCTACGCCGTCGCCCCTTTTGCCGCGCCCGTGATCTCGGCCATGAGTTCGAGCGCCTGTGGCTGCCGAGCCTGCACGAGCATTGTCGTCACTCCCGCGTCCTCCCAGACCCGGTAGCGCTCCTTGATGCGCTCCACCGGCCCGACGAGCGACATCTCGTCGCAGAGCTCATAGGGAACCGCCTGCTCCGCTTCCTGCTTGCGTCCCGCGAGGTAGAGTTCCTGGATCTTCGCGGCAGCTTCCTTGTATCCGTACTTCACCGCCATCTCGTTGTGGAAGTTCTTCTCTTTCGCGCCCATGCCGCCCATGTAAAGCGCAAGCATCGGCCGCATCGAGTCCAGGCCCGCCTTCACGTCGTCCGTAATCGCGACTGTGCACCCGGCGGCGATGTCGAAGTTCTTCCACGACTTCCCGTTCCCTGCGCGCGCAAACCCCTCTTCAATTGAGGGGCGGAACATGTGCATCCGCTGTGGCGAGAACCAGATTGGCAGCCAGCCGTCCGCCAGTTCCGCCGTCGCGCGGATGTTCACCGGGCCCATCGTTGCCAGGTACACCGGCAACTGCCGTCCGTGGAGAATCGACTTCAGCGGCTTGCCCAGGCCGGTCGCCCCGGGACCGGTGTAGGGCATCTGGTACTCCTGCCCGTGGTACTCGACCGGCTCATCCCTCGCCCAGATCTTGCGCAGTATCTCGACGTACTCCCGTGTTCGAGCGGCCGGCTTCCCATAGGGCACCCCGTGCCAGCCTTCCACCACCTGCGGGCCGGAAAGCCCCAGCCCCACCAGCACCCTTCCGCCCGAGAGCTGGTCCAGCGTCGACATCGTCATCGCGCACATGGCCGGGGTCCGCGCCGGGATCTGCATGATCGCCGTCCCGAGCTTGATCTTCGTCGTCTTCGCCGCCAGGTATGCAAGCGGGGTGACCGCGTCCGAGCCGTACGCCTCCGCCGTCCAGACCGAGTCATACCCCATGCGCTCAATTTGGAGCACAAGGTCGAGGGGCAGCGTCATCTGCGCTCCCGAATAGCCGATGTTGATGCCAAGCTTCACAGCATCCTCCTGCCCGGGTTGCCTTCCGGCGGGTGCGGCCATTCTAACCGAGGGCCCGGCCAAAGGGGCACAAGCCCGTATGCCCCGGGCGACCCCGCCCGCTACTTCACTTCGACGTAGAACCCGTACGAAACGTCGCCCTGCCCGGACCACCAGCCAAACACGAGCAGGAGATAGCGCCCCGGCGCTTCCGGCGCCTTCAGCGTCTTTTCCGCAGGACTGAGAGCTGGCGGAGGTTCCGGCAGCGCCCAGGACACCTGATCCGCAGCGGGAGTTGGTGCTGTCTGTGGCGCGGCCATCCATGCCGACTTCAACTGGTCGGGGTCCCGGATAGTGAAGCCAACGGTGAGAATCTCGCCGGGCGAAACGCCCAGCGGTTGGGCATTTGTCACGGGCGACATGTGGTCCACGCAGCCGCTCGGTCCCGGGCCGTTCCAGCAGCGTGTTCCCTTGCCGCCCTCAACGGCCCCGCTCGATGGTGAACTGAGTGTTGCCCCGGGCCCCTCCGGGATCGCGTAGGGGCTGCGCACGTCCCGAGGGTTCTCACCGCCGCCGTTCGCCCCGCCACCGTCGGAACACGAGGCGAATACTGCGCCGAGGGAGATGAGAACGGCGAACGCGAACAAAGGTCCTGCTACCTTCATGCAGACAACGACGATCGGCGGGCTCTCTTTGTTCCCCCAATCCCGGGCGGCGGCTATACCTTGAGTTCGCGGGCTCGCGTGGCAAGGTCGATGAACGTGTCGGCGGCGTTGCGGAGATTGCCCGCCACGCTCGTTCCAACGCCCACGACCTCGACGCGCACCCCGCGCGACTGTACGACCTCGACCAGCCGCTGGAAGTCCCCGTCACCCGAAACGAGGCAGACGATGTCCAGCCGATCGAGCATCGTGATCACATCGAGCGCCAGCTCGATGTCTACGTTCGCCTTGATGGTGCCATCGGCGAATCGCTTCAGTGGCTTTGTGACGATCTTGTAGCCGTGGTCCAGGAACGGTTCGACGAAGCGCTGCGTCTCCATGCTCACGCTGGGGTCGTCGTGGATGGGCGAATACGCCATCGCCCGAACAAGCTGGCGCCCCTCTGTCAGCATCCTCAGCACCTTGCCCCAGTCAATCCGCGTGCGCAGACGATCGATCGCCAGTTCGACGTTGGCTGCGTCGACAAATACGCCCACCCGGGCTGGCGGCGCGACCATGCGAGCCCCGTCGCCGATGCGCTTCGCCACGTCTTCCTGCATGTTGATGAGCCGCTCTATCTGCCGGTTCTGGAGTTCAATCGCGCGCAGAACCGAAGCAGCGCCCGCTTCGGTCAACTCACGCCCGCCCAGGTGCGCGGCCGGCTCTTCCGTCCGGGGCTTGCGACGGGAAGGCGCGGCAGGTTTGGCCGCGGCCTCTGGCGCTGCAACCGCTGCCGGGCGCCGCGACGCACGAGGCGCCGGGATCGTGGGCGCTGGCGCCTCCTCATCGGTGACGGCGGCTTCTTTTGCAGTGGGCCGGGCGCGCCTTCGTGGCGCAGGGGTGGCAGCGACGGGCTCTTCTGCCAGGGGCGGTGCGGGCGCCTCTTCGGCGGCTTCGAGCGTCCCTTCCGCCTTCGCCTTGCCCCGACCGCGGCCGCCACGGGTGCCGCGCCGGGATCGCTTGCGAGGCTGGTCAGGGTCGTCTTCGCTGGTCGGCGGTGGAGCTTCCTCCACCAGTGCTTCGGGTTCCATTTCCGGCTGAGGCGCCGGCTTCTTCTCCCGGGGGAATATGTTCAGGGCCATTAGATTCTCGCTTCCATCCGCTGGAGAACGCTGAGGCGCGCCGCTACCTTCCCGGCTATCTGCTCGAAGGCGCGCGCTGAGTTGGATTCGGGGGCGCTGTGAACGACCGGCACTCCGCTGTCGCCCGCCTCGCGCACGCCCGGTTCGATGGGCACTTCGCCCAGGAAATCGAGCCCCAGCTCGTCCGCCGCGTTGCGGGCGCCGCCGTGTCCGAAGATGTCGTAGCGGTTCCCTGTGTCGGGGGCGATGAAGTAGCTCATGTTTTCGATGATCCCGAAGACCGGCACGTCGAGCTTCTCGAACATCGTGATCGCCTTCATCGCGTCTTCCAGCGACACCTCCTGGGGCGTTGAGACGATCACCACCCCCGCGATGGGGGCGTCCTGGGCCATGCTCATGGCGGCGTCGCTCGTTCCCGGCGGCAGGTCAATGAAGAGGTAGTCCAGTTCCGGCCATTCGATGTCGTGCAGGAGCTGCCTCACCGCACTGCCGATCATGGGGCCTCGCCACACCACCGGCTGGCCCTTCGGCAGCAGGAACCCGATGGAGACAACGTGGACGCCGAAGCGCTCGATGGGCTGCAGCCCCTGGTTGTTCTTCGCCTGGAGCCCCTGGGGAAGCCCGAACATTGTTGGCAGGTTCGGCCCGGTGACGTCGGCGTCGATGAGCCCCACGCGCGCGCCGGCCTTCGCGAGCGCGACCGCCAGGTTGGTGGCCACCGTGGACTTGCCGACGCCGCCCTTGTTGCTGGCAATCGCGATGATGTTTCGGACGCCCGCGATCGGCTTCTGGCCTTCGCGCGGGGCCGAAGAGCGCACATCTGCGCCCCAGCCTATTTCGACCGATTCGAGGCCCGGCATGGCTTCGAGCGCGGCGCGGATGTCCTGCTCGATGCGGTCCTTCAACGGGCAGGCAGGGGTTGTGAGCTCGACGGTGAGCGACACATGCGCGCCGTCCACGGTGAGGTCCTTCACCATGTTCAGGGAGACAATGTCGCGGTGGAGCTCGGGGTCTTTGACGGTCGCCAGCGCCGCCATCACGGCGGCGCTGCTAATGGATTGGGTGGAAGTCATCGGTAGTTATCTGTAAGCCTTTCGGGTGCTGAAAGAAGATCGCGGAAGAGGCCCGGGCGCCGGTGGCCGGGCGGGAAGGCACGGAAATCGTAGGCCTGGTGAACAGGAGCCGGCCGTGGGTGCGCTCAGCCGGGACGAAAGCGGACAGTTCGGATTCCTCGCGGCTCCTGACCGGTTGTTCCGGCCGCGCCTGCTACACTGATCGTAGCCTGCCGCAATGGCCCCTAGCAAACCGGTGTCCGATTTACTGGCCCTTTTGCCGAACGGCTCTAGTATAATGCCATCCTTATGCGGCCGGATTTGCCATTTCCCCAACCCGCCGGGAAACGGCCACACGGAGGTTCGTGACTGAAATGACACAGGCAAACGTTATTGACGCGACAGGCCATTCGCCCGTCTGCCGCCACCATTGGATTATCGATACGCCCAACGGCTCCGTTAGCGGCGGGCGCTGCAAGCGCTGCGGGATCACCCGCCAGTTCCGCAACTCCTCAGAAGACCTGATGTGGGACAGCGACAGCTTCAGCCTGAGCGGCTCCCGCTTCCGCGGACGCCGAAACAGCGAAACCCCCGGGCTTTCCTGACACAGAGCCGGCCGGACCAGACATGAACAGCCGGGGTGACCCGGCTGTTCTGTTTCCTGCGGGCGCGGTGCACACCTACACTGGTGCTATGCCTCCCAGCCTTGAAGTCGAGCTGGCCCCGGGCCACAAGACGGGCCTGCGCCTGCGAAACCCCGTGATGCCCGCATCCGGCACGTTCAGCTGGGGGATCGAGTTCGCAAAGCACTTCGACATCAACGCCCTGGGAGCTGTGGTCAGCAAGGGCATCACCGTTGCGCCGCGCCAGGGCAACCCCCAGCCGCGCGTCGCCGAGACCCCCGCCGGGATGCTCAACTCTATTGGCCTGCAGAACGTCGGGCTGAGCGAAGTCATTGCTGAGCTCGCCCCCACCTGGGCGCGGTGGGACGTCCCCGTCATTGCCAACATAGCCGCCGACTCGGTGGACGAGTTCGGCGAGATGGCGGCGCGCCTGGATGGCGTGCCCGGGATCGCCGCCCTCGAACTCAACATAAGCTGCCCGAACGTCGACCAGGGCGGGATCGAGATCGGCCAGTCGGTCGAGGCATCGGCCCGCGCCACGCGCGCGGCGGTCCGCCACACCGATCTTCCCGTCATCGTGAAGCTCACCCCTAACGTCACCGATCCGGTGGCCCTGGCTCTCGCCTGCGAGGCCGAGGGAGCGGCTGCCATCTGCGCCATCAACACTGTCCTCGGCATGGCGATCGATGTCCGCAAACGCCGGCCCGTGCTCCCCCGCGCCCGTGGCGGGTTGAGCGGCCCCGCAATCAAACCCATCGCCCTGCGCGTCGTCTACGACGTCGCCAAGGCCGTTAGTATCCCCGTCATCGGCTGCGGCGGTATCCGCGCCGCCGAAGACGCGCTCGAATTCCTGATGGCGGGAGCCACCGCCGTCCAGGTTGGAACCGCCACCTTCGCCAACCCGCGGGCGCTGCTCGACGTCATCGAGGGGCTGCAAGCCTGGTTGGAGGCCGAGGGCGTTGTCAGCGTGAGCGACATCATCGGCTGCGCGCTGCCCGCCCGGGTGTAGGCAGCCGCGCCCGTGCGCCAATCCGTTACGATCGGCGCATGGCCGCCTACTCGCCGCTGGTAATTGACCACTTCGAAAACCCGCGAAACGCCGGCGAGATGCCCAACCCCGACGGCGAAGCCACAACCGCCAATCCTGTCTGCGGCGACCGCATGCGCGTCATGCTCAGGGTGGCCGAAGGGCGAGTTCGGGAAGTCCGCTGGCAGACCCGCGGCTGCCCGCCTGCGATCGCCACCAGCTCCTTCGCCAGCGAGATGGTCCGCGGCTGGACCCTTGACCAGGTCGAAGCCCTCACCCGCGAAGCGATCGCCGGGGCCATCGGCGGGCTTCCGGGAGACAAGGTCCACTGCAGCGTCCTGGCCGCCGATGCCCTCCGTGCCGCCGTTGCCGACTACCGTTCGCGGACCAGTGGACAGGGGCCCGGTAACTGAAGACTGACGTTCGCCCGTGCGCGCCGTTGGCCCCGGGGGTTCTGGTACACTTGATCTTGTTCAGCGGGCCGGGCGATCGCCCTTCGGGGAGGAAAGTCCGGACTCCACCGGGCAGAGGCGCCGGGTAACGCCCGGGCGGCGCAAGCCGACGGAAAGTGCAACAGAAACATACCGCCCGCTTTGGCGGGTAAGGGTGA
>CAYYYI010000057.1:0-15096 GCA_964475735.1 uncultured Anaerolineaceae bacterium | reverse complement strand
CCGCGGAGGAACTCCGCGGTGGCTTCCGCCTGCCGCCGGCCGATCGGGTCCAGTCCGGGGTCGAGGTCATCGACGCCCGCCGCTGCAAGCCCGTGCCGAATGAGGATCAGCGGCATCTGCGGCCTACACCGCCGCCTTCTCGGCGAAAAAGGTGCGGAGCACCTCGTCGCCCAGGGCCATGTTGAGGACGTGGGCGCGCTGGAGCTGTTCCCAGAAGTAGCGGTAGGTCGCGCGGTCGTGCAGGTTCCCCTCGTGCTGGATCGGGCCCCAGTCGGCAGCGTACGCCTTGAGGAGGATGGCCTCGGCCTCCTCGACCTCTGGCACGGCGGGGGCCATGGCGCGGGTGATGGGCTCGATCTGGGCCGGGTAGATGGACCACATCCGCAAGAAGCCGAACTCCTCCCGCGCCCGCCGCGCGTCGTTGTAGATGAAGTCCGTGTCCTTCAGTTCGAGCGTCACGTTGTGGGCGGGGACAATACCGTTGGCCAGGGCTGCTGCCACCACTTCCGCCTTGGCGCGCCGGATGAGGGCGTGGTCGAACTGCAACGGCGAACGCATGGCGATCGACTGGATGGCCCCGTGGTGCGCGCTCACGAAGTCCATCAGGCCGAAGTCGAGCACCTGGATGTTGGGCAGGTCCGCGATCTCCCAGACTTCGTGGAGGGCGCCGTGTGTCTCAATGAGGGCGTGGATGGGAATGGCGCGGCTAATCCCGGCCCGCTGCGCCCGGTCTTCGATGTACGCGATCATCTCGCCGAGCTGCTTTGCCCTGGTGGTCTTGGGGATCGTGATGTAGGCCACCCGCTCGCCCGATCCGGGGACGATGAGGTCGACGTCCTGGCGCCAGTGCTCGTTCGTGTAGTCGTGGATGCGGACGCCCGCCATGTTGAACTTGTTCAGGTCGCTGTTCTGCATCCGCACAACCATCTCGGCGTGCTCGCGCTCGGCGCCCGTGGGAGCCCCGTCCTCGCAGTCCATGGTGATGTCGAAGACGCCGCCCATCTTCTCCTGCGTCTGGAACGCCTTGGCGATGCGCTCCTCCGTCCCGGCGAAGTGCTCGCAGGTGGGGATGATGGGGAACGGCTTCTCGCCTTCGAAGAGGGCTTCATCGGGATGTCGGGGCATTGCTGGGTCCTGTGCTGAGATTGTTCACCAAGTATGGCCGGAAGCCCCCGAAGCGGCGAGTGCGGCCCGCGCCGGCAGCCGACTCACGCCGCGACAAAGACCGGCTCCGCTTCTCTCAGCACGTCATCTCGGAAGGCATCGCTGAGGAACCCGGGCGTCAGAAAGTCCACCTTTCGGCCCAGGATCTCTTCCAGTTCCTCACCCATGCCAAAGAAGCTCAGCCCCGGCCTTGCGTTCGTCTCGAACTCCACCAGCACATCGACGTCGCTCTCGGGCGTGAAGTCATCACGCAGCACCGAGCCGAACAGCGACAGCCGCCGGATGTGATTGCGCCGGCAAAACTCCGCCACGGCGTCCACCGGGATCTCGATGGGCAGCTTGCGAACTCGATCAGCAGTCACACGCCAATTATGCCACGGCGTCCAGCGGCAGAACTGCTACGTTCCCAGTGACCGCGCCCCGGTGATCGCTTCCCATGCCCGCATCTCCACCTCCACGAGCGGCTGCGCGGCGTTGATGCGCACCCAGGTTCCGGGCGGAGCCTCGTCCATCAAGCGCCGATACCCCTCGCGCACGCGCTCGTGGAAGGCCACCGATTCGAGCCCCGTGCGGATGCTTTCGGCTTCGCCCAGCTTGCGCGCCAGCCCCACGGCCGGGTCCAGGTCGAGCCAGATGATCAGTTCCGGCTCCAGGCCACCCGTGACGGCGGCGTTGGCCGCGCGGAGGGTCGCCAGGTCCAGGCCACGAGCGTACCCCTGGTAGGCGAACGTGCTTGCGGCAAAACGGTCGCAGAGCACGATTGCCCCCCGGTCGAGCGCGGGCTGGATCAACTCGTGCACAATCTGGGCGCGCGCGACCAGGAAAGCGAACGCCTCGCCCCAGGGCACCAGGTTCTCGTGCAGCAGCGCGCGCACGCGTTCGCCGGCGGGCGTTCCCCCGGGCTCGCGCGTCAGCACAACCTCGTTCCCCATGTGCGCGAGCCTGCGTCCGACGGCTGCGGCAACCGTTGTCTTGCCCGCGCCTTCGCCCCCTTCGAAGACAATGAACCGCCCGCTCACCGGGCGAACGCGCTGCCGACACCAGCCGGGAGGATCTTCACCCGGCGGAATGGCTCCTTCCCCGCGCTCGTGCTGTCGAGGCTGTAGCGCGAGGCCAGTTCGTGCTGTAGCCGCCGCACGTAGCTGTTGGCCGGCGCAAGCTCGACGGGCTTGCCTTCGTCGATGACGCGGGCGATGGCGTCCTCGGTTTCGCGGTAGACCTCAGCCATCGGATCCTGGCGGGTTGCGCCTCCCCGGAGTTGCACCAGTACCTGCTCCATCTGGTATGCGGTGTTGCTCTTGATGACGAAGATGGGCAGCGACCGCTCCTCGGCCTCCCGGATGGAGGGCGGCTTCCGCCGGTAGTAAGTGCGCATGGTGATGACCGCGTCGGCATCGCGCACATCAGGCACGATGTCGACCGCGGCCGCAACTCCCCTGATGGCCTGTTCAAGCCGGCTCCGGGAAATGCCAAACGGGTAGATGCGGACCAGCCTCTCCGGGCCGCTGGACGGCGCTGCACCGAATCGCCCCGCGGGTTCCTTGCCGGGGTGGCCGTTGCGCGGGCCGGGTGCGGCCAGGCCGAGCTCCAGCGTGGGAGACGGGCCGCCGCGCCGGCGAGCGGACATCGCCGGCTCCCGGCGCTCCTCTTCGTCCTCCTCGACCACCTCGATGCGGCCCTCGCCCGTGAGCTGGCGCACCTCAGGCCGGGCGTCGAAGCCGCGCAGCAGGGCGTCCACGGTGGCCGCAACGTCCTCGTGCAGCGCCACCTTCCACCAGTTCTGAATCTCCACGATGACGTCGAAGGTCGGGGGAGCCTTCCGCTCGAGGATGGACTTCTGAGTTCCCCGGCGGCGTGCTTCCTCGTCGCCCAGGGTCACAGACTGGATTCCGCCGATGAGGTCCGCGAGGGTGGGGTTGAGCATGATGTTCTCAAGCGAGTTGCCGTGGGCCGTGCCGACCAGCTGCACTCCCCGCTCGGCGATGGTGCGTGCGGCCGCGGCTTCTAGCTCCGTGCCGATCTCGTCGATGACGATGACCTCGGGCATGTGGTTCTCGACCGCTTCGATCATGACGGCGTGCTGCAGGGCCGGCGTAGGCACCTGCATGCGCCGCGCTCCGCCGATCGCCGGGTGCGGGATGTCCCCATCGCCGCCGATCTCGTTCGAGGTGTCGACGATGATGACGCGCTTGTTGGCGTCGTCGGCCAGCACTCGCGCAACCTCGCGCAGCATGGTGGTCTTGCCGACACCCGGCCGCCCGAGCAGGAGGATGCTCTTGCCGCCGTGAACGAGGTCTTCGATGACGCGAATGGTGCCGTACACGGCACGTCCGATGCGGCAGGTGAGGCCGACGACCTTCCCGCGCCGGTTGCGGATGCACGAGATGCGGTGCAGGGTGCGCTCGATTCCGGCGCGGTTGTCCTCGCCGAAGGCGCCAATCCGCTCGATAACGTAGAGCAGGTCGTCCTCTGTGACCTCCTCGCGGCTGAGCACCACCTCGCGTCCCGGGTAGCGCGCCTCGGGCAGGCGGCCCAGGTCCATCACCACTTCGAGCAGCCCTTCGCGGCGGCTCTCATCGCGCAACTCCTCGCCGATTTGCGGAGGGAGCGCGTCGAGGAGCAGGTCGAGGTCGTCTGTCACTATCTGTTCAGTGGGTGGCCGTGGAATCGCGGTCATATCGGTCACTTCAGTTTGGCAGCGGGACGGTTTCCACGCCCGCCGCGGCGACCTCCTTGAGCGAATTGAGTGCAGCAAGCCGCCGCGCGCAGAGGAGCCGGGCGCCCTGCGGGGCGTAGCCGCGCTCCTCGGCACGACGCTGAAGGTCGAACTGGTACTGGGCGGCGACCAGCGTCGCGTGGCGGCCGTCGTGGGCCTCGATCAGGTCGAGCAGCGCGTCGTGGATGCCCTCCACGGCCGCGTCAGAGAGCACGTGCGCCTCGCGCGGGCCAATGCCGGCCCAGGCGTCCACCGTGCCGTTCCGTTCGAGCACGTACTCCCGGTCGCAGTCGAACGAGCCGTGGAACGCGCGCCAATCCTGTTGAGTGGCGGCCTCCTGGCGGCGGATGTTCTCCGGGACGACGCGACAGTAGAGCCGGAAGATCCCCGGCCGGTCGTGGCGGGTCGCGGACCGAAGGAGCGTATTGCGCGCGTGCGAGTGGTGGCCCGGCATCGCCAGGAGCCGCTCCTCGCCGTAGGCGACGAGCCCGGTCCTGCGGATGGCATCGTAGTGCGGCGACCCCTGTGGGACGCGCGCATAGAGCGTGCGCCCACCCCGGCGGGCCGCCTCGCCTGCCACCGCTCCGGCGAGGGCGGTCACAGTGTCGTCGTCCTGTGGCCGGGCCAGCCGCAGGGAGATGGCTTCCCAGCCAGCGCCGCCGTCGAGCTCGCGCGCCACCAGCACACCCCTGTACCCCAGCCCGCGCTTCACGCCCAGTACCGCCGTTCGCGGCATGCGGGGGAGGTTCTGCAGCCCTGTGGCGGCCAACGCCGAGTTTAGGAGCAGGTGCTCGGCCGAACGAGGTGCAAGCACCTCGTTCCCAAGCCGTCCCAGCTGCGGCCACAGCGTGGCCGTGTCGATCGGGCTCAGACAATCGGCTCGAAGTTCGGTCACTTCCGCGTTCCTACCGGTTCCTCCGCCATCCTCAGGAAGTACGAATGCAGGCGCGAATCGCCCGTCAACTCGGGGTGGAACGATGTTGCCAGCAGGTTCCCCTGCCGGGCCGCGACGATCGTCCCGTCGGCGAGCGTGGCAAGCACCTCGGCCGGGGGACGCACCGCGTCGATGCGCGGCGCGCGAATGAACACCGCCCGGAAAGGGCCGCCCTCGAGGCCGCGTATCTCGATGTCCGCCTCGAAGCTGTCAACCTGCCGCCCGAATGCGTTCCGGTGGACGGAGATGTCCATCACCTCGATCCCCGGCCGGTCGAGCCGGTCGACGTCCCTGGCCAGGAGAATCGCCCCCGCGCAGGTGCCCCACACCGGCCTTCCGCTCGCGCAGAACTCCCGCAGCGGCCCCTGGAAGCCGTTGCTGAGGATGAGCCGTGCGATTGTCGTGCTCTCTCCCCCCGGGATGATGAGCGCGTCCAGCGGCTCAAGCTGCGAAGGCTTCCGGACTTCGCAGGCGTGGTGGCCCATGCGGGCCAGCATTTCGCGGTGTTCGCGAAAGTCGCCCTGCAGCGCAAGGATTCCGACGTTCCGGCTGCCATGCTCGACAATCGTCATAGATTCCGGACACCGTGCGGAGTCGCGCGATCGTGCAGAGGGTGGCTTGCAGAGGTGCGGGCGAGAGTTCTTGTCAACGAGTACAGCAGCACTGGAGCTACGTCCATTGTAGCGCATCGCTGTTAGCGGTTGACGCACCCTCAACGCGGTTCTTTGCCCGCTTTCAGCGTCGCAGGATCATGCGCCGGATCCGATCGAACAGGCCGGCGGGGCTGCTGCCGAGGCTGCCTCCGCCCGGTCCGCGAATCTCCGAAAGCACCTCGGACTGCTGTTGCCGGATCTCCGCCTGGACTTCCCTTTCGGCTTCGCGCTTTTCGCGCTCAACGGGGTTGTTGCTCAGGTTGGTCATGGCAATCACCTCTCCCCCAGCATACGCCCCCATGCAAGGGGCCCCTGAACGTGCGGCCGCGACGCCCTATACTCGCGCCATGGATTTCACCTTCCCGCCCGAGACCGAGAAGTGGCGCGCCGAGCTACGCGCGTTCCTCAAGACTGAACTGCCCCCCGGTTTCGAGGGCGACGACGACTTCTTCGATAACGAAGAGCAGATGGCCTTCGCCCGGGAGTTCACGCGAAAGCTGGGGCAACATCGCTGGTTCGCCCCCGCCTGGCCCGAACAATATGGCGGCATGGGCAAGACGGCCCTCGAACAGATGATCCTCAACGAAGAACTGGCCTACCACCGGGCGCCATCCGGCGGACGCCTCTTCACCATCGGGATCACCGGGCCGACGATGCTCGTCCACGGGACCGATGAGCAGAAGGCCCGCTACCTGCCCGGCATGGCCGCCGGCGAGACCTGGTACTGCCAGGGCTTCAGCGAGCCCGGGTCTGGCTCGGACCTGGCCAGCATGCAAACCCGCGCCGTGCGTGACGGCGATGACTACATAATCAATGGCCAGAAGATCTGGACCTCCAACGGCCACGTGGCGGACCGCATGCTCCTGCTCGCCCGCACCGATCCCGAGGTACCCAAGCACAAGGGCATCAGCGCCTTCATTGTCGACATGAAGGCCCCCGGGATCTCGGTGCAGAGCGTCCCCAACATCGCCTACCGGCGCGACTTCAACCAGACCTTCTTCGAAGATGTGCGCGTCCCGGCGAAGGACCTCCTGGGCGGGGAGAATAACGGCTGGTACGTGGCGACGACCACGCTCGACTTCGAGCGCTCCAACATCGCTGCCATCAGCGGCGCCCGGCGCACCGTGCACGACCTGGTGCGCTGGGCGAAGGAACGCCACCCCGGCGGCCGCCCCTGGGACAGGCACGACGTGCGCGTGAAGCTGGCGGACCTGTCGGTGGAGGTAGAAGTGGGCCGCCTCATCGCCTACCGGACGGCGTGGCTGCAATCGCGCGGCGAGGTGCCCAACTACGAAGCGAGCATGGGCAAGGTGTGGATGGCCCTGCTCGGCATCAAGGTAGCGAACACGGGCGTCAACCTGATGGGCCCGTATGGCCAGCTCGGCCCGGGGTCGAAGTGGGCGCACCTCCACGGGCGTGTCCTCACGTCGTACCTGCTCGCCGCCTCAGGCCCCATCGGCGGCGGCACCACCGAGATCCAGAAGAACATCATCGCCCAGCGCGGCCTCGGTCTGCCCCGCGGTTAGGGCACGACCGCCCCGACCCTCCTCAGGGCTGCCAGGTGTTCGTCAACGCCCTTGTTCCAGGCGCGGTAGTCGCTCACGTTCCGGGCGCGCACCGCCTCGCGACCCCCAAGCTGGTGGGAAATGAAGTCATCGAGAGCGCGGTCAAATGCGGCCTCGACGGCTGCCAGGTCAGAGTGCAGCGAAAGGTCACGCAGATACCGCGCGATGCACACCGTCTCGTCGGCGTAGCGCGCGAATTCCGGCCGGAAGGCCCCCGAGCGGGAGAACTTGCCGTCCGGGTAATCGTCGCGGAATGCCGCCGTGAGCCTGTATAGCCGCTCCACATTCCGCTCGATGGTGAACCGGTAGAAGCCGAGCGGATCGCGGCGCGTGGTGGGCGTTGGCGAAGGCGAAGGACACGCCCCCGGCTCGGGCATCGCCGTGTCGGCTTCGCCGCAGGTGAGAATCATCCCGGCGATCGCCGCCACCACGAAGATGCCGAAGATCGCACCCACGGACGCGAGCCACCGGCTCATCCGCTGGTCAACCTGCAAAGGTGAGCCGCCGCCCGTCGCACCGCCTCTCCGCGGTGACTGATTGCGTCCTTCTCCTCGTCATTCAGCTCCGCTACCGTGCGCCCGTCGCCGCAGAGAAAGATGGGGTCGTAACCGAAGCCGTTCTCCCCGCGCGCGCCCCCGGCGATGCGTCCTTCCTGGACCCCCTCGAAGCACTCCACCGAGCCCTCGGGGGTCGCGATGGCAACCACGGCCCGGTAACGTGCTGTGCGGTTCTCTTCCACAACGCCGGCCATGTTCATCAGCAGCAGCCGCAGGCGGGCGGCGTCGTCCAGCCCGGCGCCGCCATACCGGGCGGAGTAGATCCCCGGCTCCCCGCCAAGCGCGTCCACCTCGAGCCCCGAATCGTCGGCCAGCGCCAAACAGCCCGCCGTCCGGGCGAAGGCGCGCGCCTTGAGGGCGGCGTTCTGGGCGTAGGAGTCGCCGTTCTCCTCGATGTCCACGTCCACGCCGAGTTCGGCAGGCGTCACCACCTCAAGGCAGGACCCGGCCAGCAACCGCCGAAACTCGCGAATCTTCCCCGGGTTGGCCGTGGCGAGGACGAGCCGCTTCATGTCACGAGTGTCGCCAATGAGGGCGCCGCCACGCAAGGGGCGACCCTATCCCGCCAGACAACACTCCAGGTGGCTGGCCGTCCACGCCACCAGTTGGCGACCGGAAAGCCCCGTCCGGTCGCGGAAGCGCTGCAGCCGCGACCGGACCGCCAGCAGGCCCACCTCCAGGCTCTGCGCGATCTCCTCGTCGGTGAGCCCTCTGCTCACCAGCCACAGAACTTCTCGCTCTCCGCCGCTCAGGCTGTGATGGACATGCAATTCCGCCGGCTCTTCCACGCGCTCCTCTCCCGCCAAAGGATCCGGCCGACTCTAACACAGCAAACGGCCACCGTGCCACGCGTATCTTTACCACTTGAGCGCGACAGAACGTGTCGCAAACTCTCCAACTGGTGTTGAGTGAATTCTAATCTATACGCCAGGTGTGATTCCTCCATAGCCTGTAGCACGACTGGAGCAGGAGGAACAGATCGTGAGGCACCATCTCCTTGTGGCGCTGGTCGTCTGCGGGCTTTCTCTTGGAAGCGTGAGGACGGCTAACGCCAACGTCGTAACCGACTCGTGGGACTCGCTGGGGTGCGAATTCACTGGCCAGGCTGGCGTAAACTACGGCACAAGCTCTACCTGGGCCCACACGTGGAGGGTGAGTAGCTGTGCAACGTACGCCATGACCGCGTATGACTACTATTTCAGTGGTCAGTGGTACGGAACCTACTACAACTACTGCTATACCTCATACACCTATGTTTGCAGCAAATCAAATTGGCTCGGCGCTACTCAGGTCTACACCTATCATCAGATCTACGTTTCTGGAGCATGGCAGCAGATAGAGAATTTGTACGCTTCTGGATAGTAAGGAGTAGCTCGTGCAAAACAGAGAACGGTACGAAGCGACTCAAGGAGAGTGACATGACAAAGTACCAGGTCGTTGGGCCAGCAGTTGTCCTGGTAGCGGCAGCCATCTTCGTGGCACTGTGGGTGCAGGCTACATCGGGTCACGGTGCACAGGAGCCGGGCGTGGAGATCACAAGGAGCCAGCAGGAGACCCTCGATGAAGCATCCACCCTCGATGCCGCCTATCTCCGTGCCGGCGAGCATCTTCTCGCCTGCCTGGGCGAACGTGGCGTGCCCGGGGCCTCTCTCGCCCGCGGCGGGGACGGCCGGATCGAGTTCGCCTGGGATGGGGCCCCGACCCGGGAGGTCGCCCAACAGCGCGGGGAGGTCTTCCACGCCTGCTATCTCGAGCACATGGACGATGTTGACCGCCTCTGGCAGCAATCCGATGCTAACAGCCGCGCGGCCATCGAGCGCGGCCGTGCCGTCCTCGCGTGTGTGAGCGCCAGCCAGCCTGGCATTGTCTTCGCCAGCACCGAAGAGGAGCTGATGCCGCAACTGGCAAGCCTCGATGTCACCGCGGATGGCGTTGTGACGCGCTGCATCACCGATGCGGCCGGGGGATCGAGCCTCGTCAGGTTCACCCCGCCTCCGCGCTAGAACGGCACCACCAGCGGCGCTCCCGGCGTATAGTCCCTCCTCACAATCACCGAGGAGTTGGCCATGCGCGCGATGGTCCTGCGGAATTCCCAACTGACGATCGAGGATGTTCCGGAGCTCAAACCCGGGCCCATGCAGGTCCTTGCGCGCGTGCTGGCCTGCGGCATCTGCGGGAGTGACCTCCATGCCGCCCGCTTCCTCGACGAGATGATCGAGAACACCAACCGCGCTTCGGGCCGCTCCGCCTGGAACACGCTCGATACCTCCCGCCCCATCATCATGGGCCACGAATATGTCGCCGAAGTGGTTGAAGCGGGACCCGGCGCTGAGATGTGGGAACCGGGCGCGCGCGTCACGGCGATGCCCATTCTCTTCGATGCCAGCGCTCCCAACGGTTTCTACGCTCTCGGTTACGCGTCCGAGGCAGGCGGCGCTTTCGCCGAAACTCTGCTGCTCTCGTCGCCCCTGCTCCTCCGCGTCCCCGATTCCGTCTCCGATGCCGCCGCGGCTACGACTGAGCCGCTTGCCGTTGGCCTCCACAACGTCCGCGAAGCGCGCATGCAGTCCGGCGAACATGCGGTGGTCATGGGCGCCGGACCCATCGGCCTCATGACCCTCCTCTGGCTGAAGAAGGAGGGCGTCGCCCACGTAACAGTCAGCGACCCCTCGCCCGAACGCCGCGCCCTTGCTGCCAGGCTGGGGGCGAACCTTGCCGTCGATCCACGCTCCAAGAACCTCGCCGATGCCGTGTACGCGGCGGCCGGGTCCGCTGCTCCCGTCGTCTTCGAATGCGTCGGCGTCCCGGGCACCCTCGAAGAAGCGATGGAGCTGGTCGCCCGCCAGGGCCGCGTCATCGTCGCCGGGGTGTGCATGCACGAAGACGCAATCCGCCCGATGGTGGGTATCAACAAGCACCTCACGCTCCAGTTCGTGCTTGGCTACACGCCTCAGGAGTTTGCGGAATCGCTTGCCGCCCTTGGCGACGGCAGCATCGACACCACCCCGCTTGTTACCCGCCAGGTATCGCTCGACGATCTCCCGGCCGCCTTCAGCGCCCTCGCGGACCCCCGCGACTGCAAGGTCATGCTCCGCTTCTGACGGGGCATGGTCACGCGCTCCACCCGGCGCGATCCAGGTGTAGTTCCCAGCACCGTTGTTTATAGGCGGGACGCCGGCGGCTGGTCGTCGATGGTGACGCGGACGAGCTCCCCGGGCTGACCACGCTCGTAGCGGATCACGCTCCTGGTCGTGCGGTCCAGGTGAGCGAGGACGGAGACGCCTTTGCGCCGCAAGATTCCGTAGACCGTCGACACGGCCATCCCCGGCTCGTAGGCGATCCGGTGGGGCCCGGCCCCAGGCTCCCGCCGCAGCCGGAGCACAGCCTCGATGACCTCCTCCCCGAGGGCGTGGGGCAGCCGCCGGGCTCTGCTTGAGCGATCCCGGAGACCGCCTACACCTTCCTCCCGGTAGCGCTTCCACCACCTGGCGACAGTGCTGCGTGAGACGCCTTGCGCCTCTGCCACCTCGGCCTGGGTCCAACCCTCTTCCAGGCGGCTGACAAGCAGCAAGCGTCCAAATTCGTTGAGCTTCGCGTTAGCATGGGTCACTGGGGGCCTCCCTGGTATTGGTCGTCAACCTCAACCAACGGCAGGCCCCTCCTTCAGTCAACAAACTGTCTAAGCTGATGACTCATTCCTGTAAACAACCCTGATGGGAACTACAACTGGCCGGGCCGGCGCCGTTTTCGCGCCTTCGCGTCGAATCGCTCCCAGCGCTCCTCGTAGGCTTCGCGCGCGCCCCGGCGTCCCTCGTCGAGCATGTCTTGCAGCGTGTCGCGCACGCCCAGGGCTACCGCCCTTGCCCACGCCAGCGGGGCGAGCTCGGGTTCGGCCGCAGCCTCGGGTGGCGTTTGTGCGGATTCGGGCGAACTCACTTCTTCTTCCCCTTCTTCCTTCCACGCACCCGGCCGGGCAGATTGGTCACTGCGCTCATGCCCGAGCGTACGCCCTTCACCACGCTGTAGACGCGAATGATGGGCGAAACGGCGGTCTCGCCGACGAATTCCGTCGTGCCCCGCACGCTGTCGATCGTGTCCTTGAGCGAGTCAATGGCAGGGGCCGCGTTTTCGCGGAGGACCCGGCGCACGGTGAGCGCAACCACGATCAGAACGGCGATGAGCGCCACCGCCAGGATTCCCGCCAGGACCCAGAAGAGCCCCATGAAGACGATGACGATATCGCGCCATTCGGACCAGCTGTCGGGCCCGGCCCATGCTTCCGGCACGGCGCTGTCGAGCACGATGTCGCCGCCCAGGTAGCCATCAACAATCGCGCCCACCAACAGGTAGACAAGGAATAGCAGGACCGCCGCGCTGAACACCGTCACGACAAACCGCATCGGTCATGCACCTCCCAAAGGTGTGCCGATGATAGTTGCAACGGTTCGCTTGGGCAAAACTTGCTTCTTTGTCAGATCGTTGGGAGGATTCACTGCGAACATAGTAGTCATTCACGACCCTATGGGGGAATTCCCCTATGTGGCGAAACGCTTGCCCGCTCCACAATACTCGCAGGCTGATTAGGAAGCCCCGCGCAAAGCGGCCGCTCCTCCCTCCGGGGGAAAGACGGGAGAGCGGAATCTGATGCTCACCGCCGAAGTCGAGGACTACCTTGTGACCGCCGTCATCCTGCTTGTAGACGACGATGACCCCGTACGCGTCATGCTCGCGCGCCTGCTGCGAACGCAGGGGCACGAGGTGCTGCAGGCTGAGAACGCCGCTGCCGCCCATCGAATCCTTAAAGAACGCCAGCCCGACCTGATAATCAGCGACATCGTGATGCCCGGTGAGTCGGGCATCGAGCTTCGGCGCAATGTGGCCGCGCGCTGGCCGGCTATCCCCGTGATACTCATCTCCGGTTACAGCTCAGAGGGTCCGGCCGAGTTCGCCGCGCGCACGCCCAACACCGTCTTTGTCCAAAAGCCCTTTGCCGCCGACCAGTTCCTCGCCCTGGTGGAAGAGACTCTGGCCAACTCACGCGCCACGCCGGATTAGTCCGCCGGAATGAGCGCCAGGGCCTCGATCGCGCCCGTCAGCACTCCCGGGTCAAGGGCCATCCCCAGCAACTCGTCGAGATAGCGCAAATCGAACGGAGAGCCCGCGGGAACGTTCATGACCGCCGCCAGCGCCGCCGCATATGCGAGGGCAACCGGCTCATCGGGGGATGGATTGCCCTCCATCTGCCCGTAGGCCGCCGCTATGAACTCGGCGAACGATGTGGCGGGGTTGTTCGAGCCCGGTAGCGCCTGCTTCGCGCCCGTGCTTCGCAGCACGCCAACCGATTCGGGATACCGGCGGCCGCTGTTGATCATCGCGAGCGCGTCGACAACCATGTCGCGCGCGAGCCGGCCCCGGCTGTTGACCAGCGAAGGGTCCGTGGCGATGAGGTGCAGGTAGAAGAACGTGTCGAACGCTGTTGCGGCAACCTCTTCGTAGCGCCCGTCCCGGTCATCGCAGTGGATGGCCTCGTGCACAAGGAGCGGCATCAGCATCTCGAACCGGTCTGCCTCCAGCTCGGGGCTTAGCGACACCACCCGCGAGCCGTTCTCGGCCGTGGTCACACGCGCGAGCAACCGGGGGTCGCCGGGCGGCGTCTGGAAAGCGATGAGCGAGGCCGGCTGGCCGTCGCACTTTTCGCCAGTCAGGAAAGCCGCGATGGCCGGTTCGGCGAACGTGCCTGTCAGCGCTGCCAGCGCGGCCCTCGCCTTCGGGCCCGGCGCCCGGGACGGCGACATGGCATCGAAGGCCGCCAGCGCTTTCTCGCGAATGCCCGCGCTCGAACCACGCAGCAAGAGGTGCTGCTCCAGCTTTGCCCGCACCGCGGCGGCGTCCCGGTCGGCGTCAGTGACCTCCCCGGGTGGGCCAGTATCGATGATATCCGGGTCGCTGAAGGTGAGCGCGAGCGTCGCCAGCGTGGCGGCTTCGAGTGATAGGTCGCTCTCGATCGGAATTTCGAGTTCCCCGGTGGCATTCTTGTCGAACGCTCGCCGCGACAGTTTCAGGACGGAGCCAACGGGGACGAGGGCGTCGACGCCGAGAACCATCGTTCGCTGGTTGTCTTCGGCGAAACGAGCGCGCGCCACGAAGAGACGCTTGAACGTCTCGCCGCGTGCCGTGAGCTCAGGAGCGCGGATCTCGAAGTGAGACGTCAGCGGTGTCTCACTCTTCGCGAGCTTCACGGGCCGGTCAAACTCCAGCTCGATTGTGGTGGTGAGCTTCGCCGCCCCGTCTTCCACGTCGCGGTGCGCGGAAACGCTGGCAACGCCCGGGAAGACCGGCGCCTGGCCGCCACCACAACCGGCGGCCAGCGCGCTCAGCAGCAGCCCGGCAAGGACAAGCGCCTTCACCTCACATCTTCGCCGTCAGCGCCCCTTGTATTCGGGCTTGCGCTTCTCCGCGAAGGCACGCGGCCCCTCTTTGGCATCTTCCGAAGCCATCAGGCGGATTTCGAGAAGTTCTTCGAGCGCCATCGCGTGGTCAAGCGGCATGTCCTGCCCTCGAAGGATGGCTTCCTTCGCTGCCCTCACCGCGAGCGGGCCGCGCTCGCAGATGGTCTCGGCGATCTTCATCGCCCGGTCCATGATCTCTTCCCTGGGCACGATGTGGGAGACCAACCCCGCCTGCAATGCCGTCTCCGCGTCAATCTGTTCCCCTGTGAGAATGAGGTAGTTCGCCCACGCCTGGGGGATCGCCCGCGGCATGCGCTGCGTACCGCCCGCGCCGGGGATGATCGCCCAGCGCACCTCCGGAAGCCCGAAGCGGGCGTCGGGCGTGCAAATGCGGATGTCGCATGCCAGCGCGAGCTCCATGCCTCCAGCCAGGCAGAAGCCGTTGATGGCGGCGATTACCGGTTTGTAGATCGGCATGCCCTTGGTGAAGCCCCCGAAGGCCGTGTTGAGCCCGCCGGAGATCTGGCTCTCGCCCCCGGCCGTGGCGACGAGGTCCATCCCCGTCGAGAACGACTTTGTCCCCGCGCCGGTCAGGATCGCCACGCGGAGCTCGCGGTCATCGCGGAAGTCCATCATCGCCTCGGCCATCTCCGCCGAGGTGGCGCCGTTGATGGCATTCAGGCGCTCCTCCCGGTTGATCGTGATGATGGCGACGGGACCCTTCTTTTCATAGATGATGTTTGCGAACGCCATGGTTTCTCCTTCTCCGGTTGCCGGGTTGTGACGCGACAGAAGCATACGCCGCCGCCCCCTGCCGCGCCCATCATCGAGCGGAAGATCAAGCCCGGGGGAGAGGTTCGCGAGTACCCGTGCACCCTGCTCCACATGGACACCCGCCTCGCCGTGGTGCGCTTCGTCATGGCCCGTGGCGGCGTTATCACGGGCACGCCCGTCGAAGTTCCCCCGGGGTCTGTGTCCGATGGCTACTTCTGGAAGCGCCGCCCCTTCAACGCCTACCGCATGCGCCGCGCCGATGGCTCGCTCATTGCCCACCGCTT
>CAYYYI010000056.1:0-16082 GCA_964475735.1 uncultured Anaerolineaceae bacterium | reverse complement strand
ATTCCGCGACTAAGCGGGCTTCCATGATCGGTGGGCGGCCCTGATCCTTGACAGCAAGGGCGAAGTCTGCTGTTGACGCCAGCGTCCCAAGGCGTGAGGACTTCGCGACAACGGTAGCACTCGAGGGGATGCGGGACCCAGCCCGGCAAGCCTGTTTGCACTCGAATTGACCGGCGCAGGTACGAAGGCAAGCGGCGGTTTGAGGCGGCCGGGGAAATGCTAATCAGGGCGCCTCCAATACTTTCGCGAGCCTTCGTTCGATTTCCTTCGTACCCATTGGGCCGATCTTCATGTCGCGGATGACTCCGGCGGAGTCGACGAAGTAGTGGGTTGGAAGGCCCTGCACGCGATACTGGGCGGCCACGGCGGTGGACCGGTCAAGGCCCACGGGGAAGGGGAGGCCGGCCTTCTCAACATAGGCTGCGGCCGCGGATGGGTCTTCGCCCACGTTGATGGCGAGGATGACCAGCCCGTCAGGGGCGTGCCGCTCGTAGGCGGCGGCGAGCTCCGGGCTCTCGGCCCGGCATGGCGGGCACCACGAAGCCCAGAAGGTGATCCACACGGGCTCACCGCGGAAGCTCTGCAGGTCGATGACTTCGCCGTCGAGGCTCATGAGCTGGAAATCCGGGGCAATGCTCCCCAGCCTTGGCGCAGGCCCCTTCGCGGTTGCGCTCACCGTAATCGCCTGGCTGCCGCTGGCCGCCGGGGTGGAGTCGAAGAACCAGACGAGGGCGCTGGCGGCCACACAGAACGCAAGCGTGAGCGCAAGCGCGCGTGCAGCCCTGGCCCGGGTGGTCAGCGACTCGCCTCGGACGGGGACGGCTTCGCCGGTTTGGGAATCCAGTTCAACCACCGCGAAAGGCGGCCCATCCGCCGAAACCGGTCCAGGCGATGGAAGACTGGCGCGCCTACGCATAGCTGTGCAACCCACCGAAGAAGAGGTTGCCGAAGTAGGTGAAGAGCGTGGCCCCGAAACCGGCAACGAGGAAGACAGCGCTGCGGTCGCCGCGCCAGCCGCGCATCACGCGGGCATGCAAGTAGCCGCCGTATACCAGCCACGTGAATAACGCTGCCGTCTCCTTGGGGTCCCAGCTCCAGTAGGCGCCCCAGGCGATCTCGGCCCAGATTGCCCCCAGGATCAGGACCAGCGCCAGCATCGGGAAGCCCACGACGACAGCCTTGTAGCCGATCTCATCAAGCACGGACCTGGCCGGCAGCCAGCTGACTTGGTCTTTGCGCTGCACCAGATAGAGCACCCCGGCCCCAAAGGCCACGGTGAACGCACCGTAGGCAACGACCGCCGCCAACACGTGGACTGTCAGGAGCAGGTTGTTTTGGAGGGCCGGCACCAGCGGCCGTACTTCGTTCGACGATGTAGTGGCGTAGCCCAGCAGGGCCAGGGCCACGGGAACAACGAGCAGCGCGAGCGTGCGGGAGTGGTAGCGGTATTCGAAGTGGAGGTGAATAAGAAGCGCGCCCCAGGCGAAGGCGATTGAGAACTCGTACATGCTCGAGAAGGGGCCGTGGCCAGTGGCCAACGCCCTCAGTGCAAGCGAAACGGTGAGAAATCCCGCAGCGTGGGCCGCCAGTAACGTCGCGTACCAGCCGGGTGTTCCCTGAACGCCACCGGGCGCCGATGCCGGGACAGCCGATGGACCGCCCGCCAGGCCGAACACCCGTGCCCCCCGGAGCTCAACGGAGGACACCAGGTACAGGGCAAGCGACGCGGCCAGCGCGATTATTGCAGCGATGAAGGCGTAGTAAGAGAGATCAGCCATGACGGCCACCTGTGGTTTCTGGTTGAGTGGGCCGGACGTCCAGCGACTGCACAAGCTTCGTCCGGAGCCTGCCGAATTCCCCTTCGAGCGTCGCGTCGCGTTGGGCCGGCATTCCGATCAGGACATCGGCCGAACCACCGGGCCGGTCGATGCAGAGCGCCCAGATTCGGCGGCGCGGGAGGTAGAACAGCATCACCAGTCCGGCAACCATGAAGGCGCAAGCGGCCCAGATGATGTTCAGCCCCGGGTCCTTCACCACGTTCAGGCCGGCGAACCGTACTTCGCGTTCGAAGGTGAAGGTGAGGCCGGCGATGCCGGCCGGAGTGCCAACTGTGAGGTTTCGAGGTGAGACTGCCCGCACCCCTCCGTGGAAGACATCGACGCGTACCTCGCCGGGCGATACCAGCGGATCGGGGGCGGCCTGCGACGGACCGGCCACGTGAACGGTAGTTCGTTCCCCGGGGATTGAGAACGATCCGGCCGGCCTTTGGGCCTCGCCACTCTCCCCGGACAGCGGGACGGCATCGCTAAACAGGACCGCTCCAGACGCGTCGCGCACCGTCATCACCACGGCCTGCCCGAAGAACGCCTGGTGGAATGCCACTCCCTTATACCGCATTGGCGAGTTGACCCGGATTGCGCCGGTCTTCGCCGGTTCGCCATGCTCCAACAGGGTCACTTCGGCCCGGTAGTCGCTGGGCGTTCCATCAGGGTGGTATTCGTCGACGAATTCGTTCAGCTGGACCGCGATGCCGGTACCGAGGCCCAGTTCCCGGGTGGAGCCCTCGGCTACGGAGAAATGAGGGTCTCGGAAGCCCCATATCCCGCCGGCCATGGCGCCCACGAGGATGAGGATGAGACTGAGATGGGTGAAGAAAGTGCCGAACCGTGAGAGCCGGTTCTTGTCGCCGAAGAGCGCTACCGAACCTGGCTCCGATTCGATGGTGACGCGGAAGCGTGAACGAGACAGCACCTTGCGAAGCCGGTCAGCAGCTTCTGTCGACGATAGCCCGGTCTGCACTCGGGCGTTGTAGTGGGCGTGGACAAGGAACGGCTCGGCCATTCGCGTCCTGGTGTGGAAGACCGTATTCCAAATGCCGCGCCAGCGGCTGGTGGTGCAGACGAGTATGTTGACCGCGAGCAGTCCAAGCAGCACGCGGAAGTATGTGGCGTGGAAGATGTTGAAGAGTTGGAGGCGGTCGAGAGTGCCGGTCCAGCGCCCATACTTCCCGCCGGCATTGTCGAGCCACCGGGAATACGCGACGGGGTCCGAGACCACGGCCAGGGGAGCCTGGTCGATGAGCGTCCCGGCGAGAACGACGATCGCAAGAGCAACAATGAGGAAGAGCGCGAGCCGCATTGACGCCAGAAATCGCCAGACCGCATGGGTGGCGGCCGGTGCTACTGCATAAACGCCCGCATGTTGCCGTGCGATCGTCGCCATCCCGGTCAACTCCATCAGTTGGCGCAGCGCTGGGGCCCTTCAGACCTGATAGGCCAGGAGCGTTCCCGGCCCACCAGGAATGAAGCGCGAACTGAGCACCGCTAGTCGAACTTCAACAGGTAGACGTCGCTCGAAACGGTGTGGTTGACTGCCCCGGCGTTGTCATGGACGGCCAGGCCGAACGGATAGGTCTTTCCGGTCACCAGCTTCACGTCGTCTTCGTGGCCTGTATCAAGCTTGCGATGGAAGACCACCACCCACTTGCCATTGGACCAGGCCCCCTTGGCTTCGATGTCGCCGCGGCTGCCGGTCCAGGCCTCGATCATCTCGCGCGGGATCGTGTCGCCCGCCTTCAGCTTGGACACATCGAGCGCAACTGCCTCAGTGACGAGGAGGAATCCCGCGCCAGCGGATGGTTGCTTTGATGGGTCCTGCATCTTGGCAGGACCTTTCCCGTCCTGGGCCTTGTTGTCCTTGTAGCCGCCCGCATCCTTGGCATCGCCCTTATTGGCTGATTCGATGTCGGCAGGGTCGGTGAGTTCGCCAATGAGGAATTTGTCGTCGACCTGGCCGATGGGATTAGAGCGGGCCGCTTTCCAGTGCCAGTTGTCTGCGCGATCATCGGTCTCGGGAGCGACCATGTACCACTTGTCGATGGGTTCGGTATCGGGATTGTGGCACAGCACGGCGCAGCCGCGGGTCTGGAACTTGTCAATGGGAGTGATTTCCCAGTAGAGGGCAAGCCGGTCTTCGTTACCGGTCGACTTCCACGCCGACCCGTCCCAGGTCCAGACGCGGGCCTGGCTCTGAGTGGCATCGGCCCATTCGAACCGGAACCAGACGTCGCCTCCGCTGTAGAGTGCCTTTGCGGCGACTTCAATGTCGGCGGTGGCCTTGGAACCTTCGATAACTCCGGTCTTGATGATGGTTGCCGAAGCCTTGTCCCATGCGGGGTCATCTCCTGCGAGGGAAGCAGGCGCGGCCTTCTTTGCCACCAGCGTGTTGGGTGAGGAATCGTCGCCGCCGCAGGCGCCGAGGGCGGCTACAGCCAGGGCGCCAAACCCAAGTGCGATGGCGAGGTAATGTTTGCGCATGACGTACTCCTTGAATCTGCCGGGGGACGGCAGATTGTTCAGGCGGCGCCGAGGATGGTCAGGATGATGATCCCCACGGCATAGACAACGAACGCTCCGCTTGTTATCGGCTTCTTCCAAGGCCTCCTTTCCTCTCCCCGGTCGACGAACGGCAGCAGCACCAGCGAGCCGAAGAAGAACAGCGGGATTGCCACGGTGGCCACTGCCTCGAGGTCTCCCGGGAAGTACTTGAGCAACTGGAAATAGAACAGGAAGTACCAGTCTGGCCGCGGCACAAACGATGAGTCCGTGACATCGGCCCGGAGGTCCAGGGGAGCCGGGAACTGACTCGCAGCCCAGATAAGGCCGGCGACCATAACAAGTGCGATGCCAGCTTCGATGGCGAGGTGGGTTGGGTAAAAGGGGACGGACCTTTCTGGCTCGCCGGTCTTGCGGATAAGCGGGGGGGCGAGCTTGTTGCGGCGCATCAATGCCATATGCGCCAGGGCCAGCGTCAGGAAGGCGCCAGGCAGCACGAGGATGTGCACGGCGTAGAAGCGTGTTAGCGTGGCAATCCCCATCTCCTCGCCGCCCCGCATCAGGCCACGCAGGGTGTCGCCGATCATCGGCACGGAGCCCGCGATTTCGGTGCCAACTTTCGTGGCCCAATAGCCCTTCTGGTCCCAGGGGAGCAGATAGCCAGTGAAGCCGAACGAGACGACCACGAAAAACAGCATGACGCCCACGATCCACGTCAGCTCGCGGGGCTTTTTGTATGCGCCATAGAGGTAGGTGCGCAGCAGGTGGACAACGACCAGGATGACCATGAGCGATGCGGCCCAGTGATGGACACCCCGGATGAGCCACCCGAACTTCAGGGTGAACTGGATGTAGTCGACGCTGCCGTACGCCCCTTCGGGGGAGGGATCGTAGTAGAACGCCATCAACGCCCCGGTGACCGCCTGGATCAGGAACAGGATCATGAGCATCGACCCCATGGCGAACATGGGGTTCTTGTGCGCATGCTCGGGGACGGGGTATTTCAGGAGTGCGCGGATCGGGCGGTTCCAGCCAGCGCGGTCATCGAACCATGCAAGGACCTTGTTCATCGCATTACACCAGCGCTTCCACAACGCCATCGGTGATGCGGGTCTGCATTCGCTCCAACGGCCGAGGCGGCGGACCTGAGATCACCTCGCCGTCCGGGTCGTAGAAGCCAGAGTGACACGGGCAAGCGAACCGCGATTCATTCTGGCGCCAGCTCACATTGCATCCGAGATGGGTACAGGTCGCTGAGAGCACGAGTGGCTCACCGTCATTGCCGATGCGGGCGTAGAGGAGGCCCTCCCTGGTGACCTCACGCCACGCATCGGTGGCGCGGAATTCGTACACCACACGCTTGAAGCTGCCGGGCGAGAGGGCATCGAGCCGGGCGACGGGGACCCACTTTCGCGATCCGGCCTCGAGCGAGTTGCCCACCATGAAGCGCGCCCCGGGCACGCCGATGGCCCCCACGGCTCCTGCCGTCGCGCACCAGAAGGCGATGGCACTCAGCGCCTCACGCCGGTTCACGGGGGCCGATGAGTCCTGGTTCTCCGCCATACCTCTCCTCCTTACCCAATCTGAACCCGACACTACCACCGGCTCCGTCATGGAGTGGTGACCACGTGTCTCAACTGCGTATTCCGGAAAGTCAGAAAATGGTCACAATTGGTGAAATGCCCGGGACACATGCCCCAATGCTTCCCGGCGGGGTCAAAGATGTGGACGACATGAAGGACGTGCGGCTGACCGGAACTGATCGCCTGCTGCTGGCGCGCTGGCTGCCATGGCTCCTGCCGCTGTGTCTTGCCGCCATCGCGGTCGCCTACGAAGTGTTCGAGCATGAGCTTGGCATGACGATCGAGCGCGCCAACTTTGCCATGGAGATCATCGTGTTCGGCGCTCTTGGGCCTGCCGCCGTTTTCGCCTCGTTGCTCTACATGCGCCGGATCGTCCACGCGCGCGCTGATGCAGAGCGCGCGACTGCACTCCTGAACCGGAGCCTGGAGGGAGAGGTGGCCGAGCGGACTGCGCACCTTGAGAGCGCCCAGCAGTCCCTGCGCGCCCAGGCGGAGCGCCTGGAGGCGATGAACGTTGAGCTCCGCCAGCTGGATCAGCTCAAGTCAGACTTCGTGGCGCTGGTATCACACGAACTGAGGGCGCCACTCACGAACATATCCGGCGGGCTCGAACTCATAGGCGATGACGCGCAGTCACTCCCGCCCGGCTCGCACCGCACCCTGGAAATCATTCGAACGGAGGCGAATCGTCTTCAAACGCTGGTGGAGTCGATCCTGGATGTCTCGCGACTGGAAGCGGGGCACCTTCACCTTACGCTGGGCCCCGTGTCAGTTGATGCGATGCTGCGGGCCTGCGTCGCATCGCTGGCTCCGCACGAGCCGGGGCGGATCGTGCTCCGGAGCCAGGGCTCCATTCCACCCGTGTGGGCAGACGAAACGTACCTTTCTGAGGTACTTCGAAATGTGCTCATCAACGCGCTCAAGTACTCTCCAGCCGAGGATCCGATCACGGTCACCCTCGGAAGGATGGCGGACGAGGTCACCGTCGACATCACGAACAGGGGCCCTCAGATAGCCATGGCCGACCAGAGCCGGCTCTTCGATCCATTCTTCCGCGGAAGTGCGAGCAGTCATGGTCAGCCCGGTTACGGGCTCGGCCTGTACTTCGCACGGCGGCTGCTGGACGCGCAGCATGCGGGCATCTTTGTCACCAGCCCGGCCTTCCCCGGTAGTGGCGCCCCGGGCGCCACATTCACCATCACCCTCCCCATCGCCGCAGGAGAAGCCAGCTAGTGGCCAGGCTGCTATTGGTCGACGACGACGATGCCCTGCTCGAAATCCTCGGCAACTACCTGCACCGTGCGGGCGACGAGGTCAGGACAGCCACGTCGGGAGTGGCCGCGCTCTCTGCGCTTGCGGAGGAACTGCCGGACCTGGTTGTGCTCGATGTGAACATGCCCGGGATGAATGGCTGGCAGATCCTCGCCAGGATTCGGGAGACCTCGCAAACGCCGGTGATCATGTTGACCGCACGTACGGACGAGCCAGACGTGCTCCGGGGATTCGCCGCAGGGGCCGACGACTACGTCGCCAAGCCGTTCAGCTTCGCGCAACTCGAGGCACGCATCCGGGCAGTCCTTGCCCGCGCGGGCCATGGTCCCGAATCGGAGGCGCGGCAGCTGGTAGCCGGGAACCTGCGGGTGGATCTGAACTCGCACCGTGTCCGGCGTGATGGGGAACTTGTCAACCTCACTCCAACCGAGTTCCGGCTGCTTGTGGCGCTGATGGAGCAACCAGGGCGCGTGCTTTCGCCCCAGCAACTGGTCGCGAAAGTCTGGGGCAGCGAGTACCTGAACGAAATCGGGTATATCCGGCGCTACATCTGGCACCTCCGCCAGAAGCTCGAACCCAATCCCGACTCTCCGATCTACATCCAGAACGAGCGGAACGTGGGCTACTACTTCACACCGGAGTAGGACCCCGCTGGCAGGGTGAGGGAGTCCGGGCAAGTACTGTTCGGGCTCACATTGCCGTTGGAGCTGCGTGGGTCGAGCCCGAGTGCACGGCGGCCGCCGGGCGCCATGGCGCTCTGGCGCCCGGATAGTACAGAATGGAGGCCAGGTTGGGCTGGCGAAACGGGGCGTGGCCGGCCGCTGAGTCCAGGACCGAGCCCGGGACCGATGGCAGATGAGACCGGCCGATGGAAATCGAAGAGCATAACCTTATCCATCAAGCTCGCGGAATCGGGCGCGAAGTAAGGCATCCATGACCAGCCCGGACCTCTCGGAGCTGGCCCCTGCTTTGGAGGCGGTTCTCGGAGAGCGTCTCGAAGGAGCGGTGGTCTACGGCAGCGCTGTCACTGGCGACTTCATCCCCGGCTTCTCCGATGTTGACCTCGCAGTTTTCGCGCAAAGTGCGCTCCGGCTCGACGATACGCGGGCGCTTCAGGAACAGGCGGATGCGCTGGCGGCACTGGCCGGCGGGCGGCTCCAACTTGGCCACTGGGTTGACGTGGACCGCGATACCCCGCGGCCGCTGTTCGTGCCGGGCGCCTTCATGGTTCTGTGCGGACCCAGCCTCCGACCTGGTTGGATGCACAGTGAGGAATCACTGCGTGCGGCAGGGCAGGCCTGGCTTGCGGAGCTGCCCGGCCTCGCCCGGCGCGACGCCGCCGGCTGGGCGGTGGCTTCAGGGGCAGCCCGGACGCGCATGGTGCGGCTGCTGGCGACGCGGCTGAAGCCCGCAATCCGGGCAGCACTGACCGAGCAGGGACACCCGGTGTTGAGCGTGTGGGCCTCCCCGTGGAACGCGCTTGCAGAGCTCTGGTCAACGCGCGACGAGATGGGTGCGAGGGCGCTCCGCGACGTCCTCGGCCGGTTACCGCCGAACCCGGGCGAGGAGCAAGAGGTGGGGGACACGCTACTCGCGATGCTCTGGGCCGGCCTGGCCTAACCGGCCGCCTTTCAGCGCTCGGGTGAAGGAAAGAGGCCGACGAGGTTCTCCTCCTCGGTCGGCAGGCTGCGCTTGATGACGTCCAGGTGATCCATGGCAATGCCTGCGCCGACGGCGACGCACTCAAGAGGGTTGTCGGTCACGTAGCAGGGGACGCCCGTCTCCTGCGTGAGCAACTCGTCCATGTGGCGCAACAGGGCGCCGCCGCCGGTAAGCACGATGCCGCGGTCGATCACATCAGACGCGAGTTCGGGGGGAGTCTTTTCGAGCACCGCCCTGACTGTCTGCACGATGGCGCCAAGGCAATCCTGGATGGCCTGCGCAACTTCCAGGCTGCTCAGGGTGATCGTCTTGGGCAGACCGCTAAGTTGGTCACGTCCGCGCACCTGCGTCGAAAGCCCTTCTTCCACCACGAGCGCGCTGCCGATTGCGATCTTGATCTCCTCGGCTGTCTTTTCGCCAATGACCAGGTTGTGGCGGCGGCGCACGTAGGCCACGATCGCCTCGTCGATGCGGTCCCCCGCCATGCGGACTGACTCGCTGACGACGATGCCGTAGAGAGAGATGACGGCCGCTTCCGTACGCCCGCCGCCAATGTTCACCACCATGTTTCCGCGGGCGGTGCCGATAGGGATGCGCGCCCCGATCGCGGCCGCGAGCGGCTCGGGCACAAGATGGGCCGGTTTTCGCGCCCCGGCCTGCTCCGCCGCGTCGCGAACCGCGCGTTGTTCGACGCTGGTAACGCCGGCCGGCACGGTCACCATGACTTCCGGCCGGATGAGGTTGAACCGCCCAGTGATGAGACCGATGAAGTAGCGCAGCATGGCCTCGGTGGTCAGGTAGTCGGCGATGACGCCATCGCGCATCGGCCGGATGACGCTGATGGAGCCCGGGGTGCGGCCCTGCATGGCGCGCGCTTCGGCCCCGACCGCCACGATGGCGTTGTCGCGGTTGTGACGGGCGACGACAGAGGGCTCGTTCACCACGATCCCCTGCCCTTTCACGTAGACAAGGATGTTGGCCGTGCCGAGGTCGATGCCTGCCTTCTTCGAAGCGAAGAGCTCGAATGCCATCAGATCCGTTCGATCCCGGCGCCGAGCGCCTGGAGTTTCTGGTCGAGCCGTTCGTAACCGCGATCGAGGTGGTACACCTCGTCGATCACTGTGGACCCCTGGGCGACGAGGGCGGCGAGCAGGACGGACGCGCCGGCCCGCACATCGAGCGCACGAACGTGCGCTCCATGAAGACGCGTGGGCCCGCTGACGATCGCGGACGAGCCCGTGCTGACGATCTCCGCGCCCATCTTCCGCAACTCGCCCACGTAGAGCATGCGGTTGTCGAAGACGCGCTCGTGGATGATGGAGACGCCACTGGCCTGCGTGAGGAGGGCGGCCATGGGCGCATGGAGGTCAGTCGCGAGGCCCGGGTAGGGCAACGCCTGGAAGCTCACGGCACGCAACTCGCCTGAGCCGCGAACGCGAAGGCAGTTCTCACCGGCTTCGATGACCGCGCCAGCCAGCCGGAGCTTGTTGATGAGGGCGTCGAGTACGGGGACGGGGGCATCCTCTATCTGCACGTCGCCGCCCGTCATGGCAGCGGCGATGGCAAATGTGCCTGCCTCGATGCGATCGGGCATGACGCGAGCGGTGGCCCCATGGAGCGAGCTTACGCCATCGATCTCCACCACCTGGGAGCCAATGCCGCTGACGCGGGCGCCCATGGCGTTGAGCATGTGGGCGAGTTCCTGCACCTCGGGCTCGGTTGCGGCATTCACGAGGGTCGTGTGCCCACTTGCAACGGAGGCGGCCATCATCACGTTCTGGGTACCGGAGACGGAAGGGTAATCCATGAAGACGCGCGCGCCGGAAAGGCGGCCACGTCCCGGCGACTCGGCCACGAATCGCTCGTCGTGACGGCTCACGATGGCGCCCATCGCCTCGAAGCCCGAGAGGTGGACATCGATGGGCCGCTGGCCAATAACGTCGCCGCCAGGGGGTGCGGAAGCTGCATAGCCGTGGCGCGCAAGAAGGGGTCCCATTATCTGGAAGGACGCGCGGTTTTCGGTGATCAGGTCGGTCGGCGCCTCGAAGACGTTCACGCCGGCGGCGTTGAGGCGCATGCGGCCACCCGGGAGCCGCTCGACCGTCGCGCCGAGGCTGAGCAGAAGTTGCCCCAGGGTCTCGGTATCGCTGATGTCGGGAACATTGGTGAGGACCACGTCCTCGTCCGTGAGGAGGGCCGCGCACATGGCGGCCAGGGCATGATTCTTGGCGCCCGAGACGCGCACGGCGCCGCGCAGGTTTGCGCCGCCCTGCACCGAATACCGCGGCCCGCGGGAACGGGGATTACTCATCAGTTAAGGCCAGAATAGGGTGTGGCGACACATAGAGCCACCAACACACATCCGGCACGACGCAATGCGGCAGGGCCCGGAGTTGATCCCGGCCCCCACGCGAGGGTCAGCACGGACAGCCTATCCGCCCGGGCGGGGAGGACCAGGGCGGCGCTTGCGGCCGGCGACTTGCAGGCGGAGGAGCGAGCGTTGAAGTGCAGCCTGTGCGCGGGCGAGATCGACGTCGCGGATGTTCTGCTCGCGGACACGGCGGAGACGCTCCTCGGCGCGGGCGCGGGCCGCCTCGGCGCGAGCGATGTCGATCTCTTCCGCGGCCTCCGCGGCGTCGGCCAGGACGGTCACGCGGTCGTTGCGGACTTCCATGAAGCCGCCCATCACCACGAACTCGGATTCATTCTGGCCACGGCGAAAGATGAGGGCGCCTGGCGCAAGCGTAGTCATCAGGGCGGCGTGCTTCGGAAGGATGGCGAGCTGCCCCTCGCTGCCGGGGGCGATGAGAACCTCGACCCCCTGCTCCACGCGGACAACGCGTTCGGCCGTCACAATCTCGACGGTGAGCGGCATGGTTCTTAGCCCTCGGCCAGTTCGCGGCCCTTTTCGACCACCATATCGATGTTGCCCATCATGTAGAAGGCCTGCTCGGGCAGCGCGTCGTGCTTGCCTTCGAGGATTTCCTTGAAGCCGCGGAGGGTTTCGCGGACGGGTACGTATTGGCCCGGCGTGCCGGTGAACTGCTCGGCCACGAACATCGGCTGGGTGAGGAATCGCTGCATCTTGCGGGCGCGCGCCACCGTCAGCTTGTCTTCGTCGGAGAGTTCGTCGATGCCGAGGATGGCGATGATGTCCTGCAGGTCCTTGTAGCGCTGCAGAACGCGCTGAACGCCGCGGGCCACGTCGTAGTGCTCCTGGCCCACAACGCGCGGTTCGAGGGCGCGGCTGAACGAGGAGAGCGGGTCCATGGCCGGGAAAAGGGCCTGCTCGGCGAGCGCCCGTTCGAGCGCGACAACGGCGTCGAGATGGCCGAAGGTGGTGGCCACGCCGGGGTCGGTGTAGTCGTCGGCGGGCACGTAGATGGCCTGGAAGGAGGTAATTGAGCCCTTCTGCGTCGAAGTGATGCGCTCTTCGAGGTCTCCCATCTCGGTGGCCAGGGTGGGCTGGTAGCCCACGGCCGAAGGCATGCGGCCGAGGAGTGCCGACACTTCCATGCCGGCGAGGGTGTAACGGTAGATGTTGTCGACAAAGAAGAGGACGTCGCGCCCTTCTTCGTCGCGGAAGTACTCGGCCATGGTGAGGCCCGTGAGGGCGACACGGAGGCGCACACCCGGGGGCTCGTTCATCTGGCCGAAGACCATGGCCATCTTCGGAAGAACGCCGGAGTCCTTCATCTCGTGCCAGAGGTCGTTGCCCTCGCGGGAACGCTCGCCCACGCCGGCGAACACGGAGTAGCCACCGTGCTCGCGAGCGATGTTTGAGATGAGCTCCTGGATGACGACCGTCTTCCCAACGCCAGCGCCGCCGTAGAGGCCGACCTTGCCGCCGCGCACGAGCGGGGCGATGAGGTCGATGACCTTGATGCCGGTCTCGAGGATGGAAGGCGTGGTCTCTTGCTCGTCGAAGTTCGGAGGCTCGCGATGGATGGGCCAGTGGGGGGCATCATCCGCCGGTGGCAGGTTGTCGATAGGCGCACCGAGCACGTTGAACATGCGCCCGAGCGCCTTCTCGCCGACGGGCACCATGATCGCCTGGCCGGTATCGATTGCCCGCGACTGGCGGCGGAGACCGTCTGTGGAATCCATCGCGAGGCAGCGGACCCAGTTGTTGCCCAGGTGCTGCTGGACCTCGGTCACGAGTATGCTGCCATCGTCGCGGACGATGTTGACGGCGTTGTTGATGGCCGGCAGCTGCTCGGGGGGAAACTCGACGTCGATGACCGTCCCGATGATCTGGACGACCTTCCCCTCCGCCGTTGCTGTCATCACCATGGCAATACCTCCACTGGAACCCTGGCTAGTTGCGGGAACCGAACGCCTGTAGGCGTTCGGCCATATCCGGGCCCGCGCCCGGGCTGGTTCGGCGCTCATACGCAAGCCCATCGGCCAGCGTGTAGCGTTGTCCTTCGTTTACAAGGCGCTTGTCGGCGCGCAGCGTGTGCCACGAGCTTGCAGCGATGGTGGCGGCGAGCTCATTCGTTGCCGCCTCAAGCTCCTCGTCGACCACGCAGGCGTTCACGAGGCCGATGGCGGCTGCCTCGACGCCGGTGACGCTGCGGCCCGTGAGCATCAGCTCCTTCGCCTTCAAAGGGCCGATGCGGCGCGGAAGCCGCTGGCTCATCCCCCACGTGGGCGTCATCGACCAGCGGCCGTGGGTATCCGCGAAGCGGGCCGACTCACCGCACACGCAGAGGTCGCAGGCCAGCATCAGCTCGAGCGCCCCGGTGTAGCAGTGGCCGTGCACCTGCGCGATGACCGGCTGCGGCAGCGCTTCAATGGCTTCGAGGGTTTCGGCCTGGAAGTGGGGCGACGGCGCCCGCTCGCCCGCCTGGATCGCCTTGATGTCGTTCCCGGCAGAAAAGGAGCGCCCGGCGCCGCGCAGGATGACGCAGCCGACCGAGTCCACCTCGCCGGCGATGGCATCGACGTGGGCCCGGAGTTCCACGAACAGCGACGGGCTGAGCGCGTTGAGCGCCTCTGGCCGGTTGAGCGTCAAAGTCGCGATCCCGTTTGAATCCTGGCGCAATACAAAAGGCGCTGTCATGCGGGCACCCCGACGATGTCGGCGAGGGCGATCTCTTCAAGGCTTTGAACTTCGCGATCTGGTCCCGGCAGTTCCAGCCCTCGGGTGTACTCGGTTCGCACAGCCCAGCAGGTCATGCCTGCGCGCTTCGCCGATTCGATGCCAGCAGGGGCGTCCTCGATTGCCAGGCAGCGCGCGGGATCGATACCAAGGCGGGCGGCAGTCGCAAGGTAGATTGCCGGGTCGGGCTTGCCCTGCTCCACATCGCTGCCGCTGACGATTACGTCGAAGGCGTCGAGGAGACGGATGCGCTCCAGGCACGCTTCCACCCACGGCCGGATCGACGACGACGCTACTGCCACAGGCATGCCGGCACCGCGCACTCCTCGCACAAGGGCGACTGCTCCGGGCGCGGCGGTGCTCTTCTGCCGGTACTGCTCAAGGACAATGGCGTGGTAGCGCTCGCTGTAGTGCGAACGCGGGCGGCCAAGGCCGAAGTCCTGGATCATGTCGCTCCAGCCGGTCTTGGTGCCCATGTAAGGTTTGTACTGCTCAAGGGAAATGGAGCGCCCCTCTTCGGCCAGCAGCGTGTTCACGGCCTGGAAATGCAGCGGCTCGCCGTCCACAAGGACGCCGTCCATATCGAAGATGACCGCTGCAAACTGGCTCAGCGCTAATCCTCCAGGGCCGCGGCGCCGCCGACGATGTCGAGCAGCTCCTTGGTGATCTGCTCCTGGCGCACCTTGTTGTAGGTGAGCGTCAGTTCGCGCTCGATTTCGAGGGCGTTATCCGTGGCGTTCTTCATCGCCACCATGCGTGCCGACTGCTCGCTGGCCGCAGATTCGAGGACGGCCTCGTAGATCTGCATCTCCACAAAGCGGGGCAGAAGGCGTTCCAGCACAACCGACGGAGAGGGCTCGAAAAGGTAGTCCTGGCGCACCGTGGCCATCTCGCCAGCCTCCGCCGCTGCCGGAGGTTCGATCGGCAGCAGTTGGCGCACCACCGGGCGCTGCACGGCCGTCGAGACGAACTCGGCGAAGATGATGTAGACGCGATCGACCGTGCCCGCCATGAAGTCATCGATGACGAGGCGGGAAATGCCGAGAGTCTCGGATTGCGTCGGGTAGTCGCCCAGCTCCGTGAAGCTTGCTACGACGTTCAGGCGCGCGCGGGTGAAGAAATCGCGCCCCTTCTTGCCTACGGCGACGATGGAAGCCGAATCCTGCTGGTCAGCTACGAAGGTGACAGCGCTGCGGTTCAGGTTGGAATTGAGGCCACCGCACAGGCCGCGGTTTGGTGTCACATGGATGATAGCGACGGCCTTCGCCGGGCGGTTGGCGAGTAGGGGGTGGACACTTTCCTCATCGCCACCGGACTGGGAGGCGAGGCCCGCCAGGACCACCCGGAGCTTTTCCGCGTAGGGCCGGGACTGGGTCGCGCGGTCCTGGGCGCGCCGCATCTTCGAAGCGGCAACGAGCTGCAGCGCGTTGGTGATCTTCGCGGAGCTCTTCACCGAGGTGATGCGGCGCTTGATCTGGCGAATCGTCGGCATCGGCGTCTTCCCTACCGGGGTCTGGTGGCGCCGCAGCCCGGGGCTGCGGCAGGGCGGTGGCGGGAAAAGCCGAAGCCTCCCGCATCAAGACGATCCTAGAACGGGACCGTCTGCTTGAAAGTGGTGATAGCGGCGCGAAGGGCGTCGCTGATTTCGGGTGTGAGCTCGCGCACCTCGCCGATCTTCTTCTTCAGGCCGGCATGGCTGCTTGCCATGAACTTCCGCAGCTCGGCTTCGAAGCTGTCCATCTTTTCGACCGGGACATCGTCGAGCAGGCCCTGGGTGAGCGCGAAGATGATGGCGATCTCGTCCTCGAGGCCGAGTGGGTCGAGCAGCCCCTGCTTGAGGACCTCTGTCACACGCATGCCGCGCTCAAGCTGCCGGCGAGTGGATGCATCCAGGTCGCTGGTGCCGAACTGGGCGAAGGCCTGGAGCTCGCGGAACTGGGCGTGGTCGAGCTTCATGCGGCCGGCAACGGTCTTCATGATCTTCGTCTGCGCCGACGACCCCACGCGGCTCACCGAAATGCCCACGTTCATCGCGGGGCGGATGCCGGCGTTGAAGAGGTCGGCCTCAAGGTAGATCTGGCCGTCGGTGATGGAGATGACGTTCGTCGGGATGTAGGCCGACACGTC